>CAVBSU010000022.1:0-469 GCA_963598245.1 Lachnospiraceae bacterium
TCTTTATATCTTTGAGTTTCTCTATAGCTTTTAGAAGTATAGCCAAAAAAACAATACATGCCACTGTGATTGCTGAGGCCCTGCAATGTGTCCACATATACAGTATTATATTTAATGCCATTATTCCGATTAAATGAAGCTGTCCTATATGATCACAGTATACAGCTATAAACATTGATATGATGACCATAAACATCATTTGTGTGGTATTGGGATGACTAAATCCAAGCGTATGCTTAAGCGCAGGAAGCATTCCGTTTGTGGTAACATGATCATTCAGCATCCCAAACTTCGCTGTGCATAATGTTAAAATAAATAAAACAGCTAGAAACATGAACATTTTCTTCACCAGACTGTCTATCCTAATTCCTTTTGAGCATGCCATAAAAATAGCTGCCCAGAATAGTGTACTATCTTTAGTTGTCCAAAATATTATTGTTGCACATATTCCTATCGTGCCCATTATCAC
>CAVBSU010000022.1:479-24433 GCA_963598245.1 Lachnospiraceae bacterium
TTAACGTCCAGCCAACTGTAAATACTGCATTTTTTACATCATAGGCTTTTTTTAATTTTTCCGTTTCCATAATGAGTCCTCTACTCCCGATAAATCCTGATAATATCCTTACACCATTTATCCAGACCGAAATTTTCGGTGATATAAGCCTGCCGTATGGTCCTTTGGTGATTTAATTGATTTTGATTATCTTGGTGCAGCTTATAACACTTATCTAATGCATCTGCAAGCTCATCATCCCTCTCCGGATGAACCCACATAATGTCTGCAACACATTTCATAGTATTCTGTCCCGGTATGTCTGAGGCTATAACCTGAGTGCCACAGTATGCAGCCTCTACTAATGCATATCCAAATGCCTCTGACCTCGATGGAGAAATGAAGCACAATGAATAATTATAAATACTTGGAATATCCTGCACAACATGATATACCGCCGCATAATCACGCCACTCAGCATTTATGCTGTTCAATTTTTCTTTGGTTTCCTCTTCATTGTGCGTTAGAACAACAAGGCGTAACTTGTTTTTGGTCTTCATGACTGCACGAAGCGCAATATCAACCCCTTTTCTTTTAAAATGTGTTCCAAAAATCACGACATCCTGAAACGAATTGAGTCCTAAGACATTATTCCAATACCCGCTGCCGCAGAGTCTGTCTATAGATATTGCATTGCGTACCATATAGATATTTGAGCTGTCTCGTCTGATTTTGCACAGATCCTGATACACCGCGTCACTTACACCAATCAGCTTACAGCCTTCCAGATTATGCTTACACAGTATTCTTTTGATGAAATCCTTTGCTCTGCGTGTTAAACTTGGATTTTTCCGTTCCTGTACGAAATCAATGCGCATATGCTCTTGTACTATTATTGAGCAGTTCTCAGGCTTCAACGTCTTATTTATAGCACCTATTGTCTTATAATCCAAAAAATGCGTATGAATTATGGTATGTACCTTTGGTTTCTGCGATTGCACAATATCTTTTAATACAGTAGCAAGCTCCTTCGGATAAAAATTCGCTGTATGTATCACATGGTTTTCAGCATATCTTCCATGCTCTCCCCAATTTGAAAAATCTGCGTTCTTCGGGAACACATATTCAACTGATATGCTATGCTCTATCGCAGTCTGCTCAAGTGCAGAAAGGGAAGCAATGAAATTACCGGCGTAAAATGCCGCAAAATTTGAAACTATAATGAGTATTTGTCTACTAGCTGTCTTTTTCTGACAAAAGTTTTCCATAGGCACTCCTCTGCAATCCAGAAGTAGGTAAAATTGTAAAATGCAATAATATACAGATTTTCCATACATGTATGGATTAGAACCATCATTACTGCAAGGTACTGCGCATACATTTCCTTTTTCCTGAAATATCTCAAAAGATAAATGCTCCCGCAGCAAAAAACAAGAGTGAATAATATGCCATACCTGAGCAGTAAAACCTCATAGCCGATATCCAGGTAGCGAGAATAATCTGTCAGCTCATGAATATAGTTTCCGAAAAGTCTGATTTTATAATCAGCTACAAATAAACTGCTCAGATGAAGCCTTGCCTTTACCGTGCCAAAGCGGCCTAAAAGCTTTACCCAGAAAGCATTTTCATCATAAAAATACGGCAGTATTACCAATAATAGTATGCAAAGCACTATACCGATATTTCCAATAAGCATCAACCACTGCAAAAGCTTCTTCCCTGCTATGCTCTTGTTTATCCATTTAATTACAGGTATTGCTGCAAAGAGAAGTATTATAAGTGCCGCTGATGTCTTGCACTTCGTCCAATGAAAAAGAACGATATTTACCAAAATTGCTGCTGCGGCCTGCGGTGTATTTATTTTGCCATAGAAAAGCACTGCTGCCAGCAAGCACATTGTAAGAACATATGCATGCGTCATATTCGCGGCACCAAATCCCAATGCGAATTTATTCATTTGCCCATGCGTGCCTCTGACAACAATGTTTTCTATAATTCCTATTGCTGCAAGCGGAACTGCAACTATAAAGACCGCAGTCATTGCAATAAGCATATATTTTAATGTGAGCTCGTATCTGATATCCTTAGAACAGGCCAAAAGCACACATGCCCATAAAACAAAACTGTTTTTGCTGATATATGTTGTCAGAATTCCTATTATTCCCAGTATGCCTACCATGATGAGCTGTTTTACAGTATAATTCAGGCATATTAACATTGACAGGCATATAAGACCAAGGCATGGCACAGTTACTCTAGTCGTTGGCAGGGGAATCCTTGTTTCTGTAAGAAACACCTGTGTCATGAGCATACACCATGCTAATTGGAACAGTATATTTTTTAAGAAAATTCTGTTTTCTGTATTTTTTAGTTTTTCAAATTTCATTTGTTATTGGGAATCTTTCTTTTGTAATAATTTATAGTTTCCTTTACGCCCTTATACCTCAGATATTGAATAAATACCGCCACTCTCCATGCATTTTTCATTCCGAAAATCGGTATAAGCCTGTTTCTTAGTTCTATTACTTTTTTATCAGCCGTGGATTTCCATGCAGCTTCATACCAGTGAATGCTTATAGTATTTTCCGTCTTTTTTAATTTTCCGGTATCGTAGTCAAGTGGGCACAGGTATTCCTTGGGGTATACAGCAACACCATCTATAATTTGAATAGTTCCGTTTGCCTTAATACCATAATTCAGCAGCGCAGGTGTCTGAACGACCGGACAGGTATATTGGATATAATCCTCATCCGACATGCACTGCGGAAGCTTTTTATAGAGCTCCATCATATCTTTCAAAATATGACAATCTTTTTCCGCTCCAAAGCCCAATCCTGTATTTACAGTTTCATCCGTTTCAAATCCGAAGTATGCCTTGTATTTCAACATTTCGTCTATGGGCTTTAAAAGCTCTACATCTGTATCGAAATATATACCGCCCATTTTGCAGACAACATCCAGCCTGATATAATCTGTAATAAAGCTCCACCTTTTATCATCATAAGCCTTTTTCAAAAACGGAATCTGAAAAATATCATTCAGGTTGTAATTATCCTCATTCCACTGTATAAGTTCAAAATCAGGGCAGTACTTCTTCCATGACTCTATGCACTTTTTCGCTTTTTCCGGAAGCTCCCCTCTTCCAAACCAACAATAATGGATAATTCTAGGTATCATTGAATCTTCCTCATGCCATATTTTTGTTTTTAGCTATAATAAGTGAAAATAACTTTAGTGTATTTTTTACGCCTAAGGTATTCAACATGTAATATAAGATGCGGTATTTTAACTGAAGAACATTTTTTAAATAGTGCTTGCGCCGTGAAAGCTCATTAAGTATCTGCTTATCACCGGCTATATCGCCTACATCCTGAATAAATCTGGCATACATACAAGCTATACGCTCCATGTAGTCTCTGCCCTTTGCCGATGCTTTTTCCTTGCTGAATTCCTTTTCAGCCAGCTTGCAAAGCTCATCCATTACAAATATACGATCCCTGTAATGCTTTGTGCTGAACTTGTTTGTTATTGCTCCTTCCCGGTTGACTCTATAAATATAACAGCTGTTTTCACAATATCCGATGCCTTCAGCATTCAGAAATAACTGTGGTGTCCACAGCTCATCCTCATGAAGAATTCCTTCATAAAATCTAAGTCCCTTGTCTGTTAAATAAGACCTTTTGGTCACATAAAGCGGCGACATAGTTGATATGTCATCATATAGAAAGCACGCTGCATATTGTTCAGCTATTGTCATGCGGCTGCTTCCGGATAAAATCAATGCCGGAAAGCTGTTTACTTCCTTCAGCTCTCCGGTTTTTTCATCAAGAATTCTGTATCTGGTTGCAATTACATCTGCATCCGGTTTTTTTTCAATGACTGCTTCAATATTCTTCAGTGCATTTTCTTCGAGCATATCATCTGAGTCCACGAAGTATATATACCTCCCGGCGGCTCTTTCTATACCATAGTTTCTGGTATGAGAAAGGCCTGCATTCCCTTTGGAAAATACTTTTATCCTGCTGTCCTTCTTTCCATATGCTTCAGCAATTTCCAGAGTTTTATCGCTTGAGCCGTCATTTATCAAAAGAATTTCATAATCTGTAAAGGATTGATTCAAAATACTTTGCAGGCAAGCTTCTATATATTTTTCAACATTGTATGCCGGTATAATTATACTGAATTCGTACTGCCCGTATGTATGCTTTTCATTTGTTAACTTAACATCGTTTTCTCTGCTCATACCAGTCTGTAATCCATCTATGGATTTTTTCATTTCTGAAAAGTATTTTTACCAAATCTCTCCTGCGAGATTTATTAGTATCTTCCCCTCAGATATGCTCTCAGCCTCTCATTAACACATTCCTCTATATCCAGTGCGGTCTTCCTTGCCCACAAATAATCAAGCTCCGCAGCCTTTGCCACCTCGAGTATATCTTCCAATCCGGGATTTTCTCCGTTGCCATGAACTGTTGTAGCATGCTCTCCGCCTATCGAATTACTGTATGTAAGATCATATGCCGGAGAAAGCACCCAGCGGGCTTCGTCCTCCCTGTAAAGATACGAAAAATTCTTTGAGTGATCGTCCCTGTTATGTGCATAGACATTAAAGCACATAAGCTTAAAGAGCTTTTCACACTCCTCTATGTTTTCCGTAAGCTTCATAGTCAGCCTCATGAGAATATCATAATCCAGATTCGGAAGTCTGTGCGTTGTTTCCAACAGAGCAGCTGCCGAAGCCATATGAATCCTCTCGACATTGCCCCCGTGATTTACTCTGTCAAATCGTTTAGTCCCGAAATATCCCTCGCATTGTCTCGAACCGAACAGTCTGACCTCGGACATTTCTATGCCGCATTCCACGGCGCACTGTGCATAGTCATACTCCTGCTTTCCCATGTCCTTTTTGTCTGTGCCGGATGCAAACTTTATGATCCAGTCCTCTCCGTCTATGGTTGTGAATATTTTAGGTCTTGCACCTCCTGATGAGCCTCCCAGCAAAAATAATTCGTCCAGTTTCTCGGAATATTCTGTATTCAGGATTTTCTCACACTCGCCTGCAATTTCATCATAATCAAGCCTGCCTTCCTCTGCCATCATGCCGATTTCCGGTTCATAGGTCAATGCTCCCATCCCGGAACCTCCCACTATACTCAGTCTGTCTAGATTCCCGAGTTTTACAGGATCAATACCTTTTTTTCTCATCAATCTGTCCACTAAAAGTCTGCCCCAGCCATCCGGCAGACTGTCGGCAAACACTCCGAACAATCCCTCAAACGGATCTGTTTTTGGCATGAAAACTCTCTTTTCAAGCGGAAGAGACAGCGGACTTATGGAAAAACCCGATGAAAGCCATTCATCCGTATACTCAAAGCAGGCCAGTATTCTGTTTTCTACAGTCAGTCTTCCCACCATCTGTCCGTGGTATGAAACCGACAATCTGTCAAGCCTTTTGTACATCCGATTTCTCTTTCTGTATGGCAATTTTATACTTTTTCTGCTGCCGCCGCATGTAAGGAATTTTGACTATCAAGCCGGTATATGCTTATTTATAAATATCTCCGAGAAGTATCTCTCTGCTCTTTTTCCAGCTGAAATTATTGTATATATACTTGCAGCTTAGCTCAGACAGAGTACTGTATGATTCAACTTCTGCACCGGCTCCGTTTTGTTTGTTTTCTCTCAACACTTCAATAATTTTATTTTCGTATTCCTCGTCAGTTTCTGCAAGCATTATTACCTTGCCGCATTCATCTATGCCCTCAGCTCCTACCTTTCCGGTGATGACAGGTGTTCCGAGTGCCATGCTTCTTAATACCTTTACCTTTATACCTGCACCCATATCAAGCGGAAATACTGCAAGCTTTGCCTTTTTTATATAGCTGTCTACATCCTCAACAAAACCGGTAACTGTTATCCATTCCTTGTTTTTCGGTTCCTTTCCTTCAATTTCATCTGCTTCTTTCAAAGATGCATCCTTGTTTGCCTTATCGGCCTTTCTTCTAAGCTCCTCCGATGGCTTGTTTCCCACAATATATAGCTTTAGCTGCGGTATACTTTTTTTAACTTCTGCACAGATATCCACAAGCCTTTTTGCAGCTCTGTCATTTTCAGGCCGTGCCATTTGCCCCAAAAAACATATTGAATATGGCTCTTTATTTATACGCCCTGAAGCTGTATTGTCCAATGCATCTTCAAATACGCTGTCTTCTATGCCGCTGAATACATTGATTATTGCACAATCATCCCGTTTATAAAGCCTGTAAACAAGGTTCTTATCCTTTTCATTTATCACTAAAAGCCTATCCGCCTTCAGGCAGTAGTTTCTCTCACATTTTTTTATTATTTTCAGCTGATTTTTATAGTATCCGAGCCTTATGTTCTTATTCGAAGCTTCCGCCTCCTCTGCCTTTCTTTCCCATGACTGTGCCGTTACATCATGCTCAACCAGATTAAACCTTAGCCCCGGAAATAATTTCTTAATCCACAGATACTGTCCCATTGAGGTATATTCTGCATGTATTGCGTCAATGTTAAACCTCCGAACCGTTCTTATAAGCTTTATTGCAAATCTGAGTGAGCTTCTCGCCGCAAAATAATTCGGCATCCATGGCTGAACAGCCATATGAAAAAGCCTTGTAAGCTTGGATATCCTTACCGCCTGCCATCTTTCATCGCCCTCATGCTTTTTCGCAAGCTTTTCATCAAACGGCTGTGATATAAAGGTCAGCACATAAACATCATGTACTTCGGAAAGTGTCTCTATTTCCTTTCCCATGCACACTCCGCCTGCGTGATTTGTCTCAATATCCGGATAGTATGGAGATATATGCAAAATATTCATAGAACTGTTTCTCTCATCCTGCTGTACATGGCTTCCACAGAAAAGTTTGCCTTGAAGAACTCGTGAATAGCCTCTCGGCTTGCGCCTCTGTATGAAACGATTTTTTCAGCTGCTGCCTCTGTGCTGTCCGCCGTATATTCACCGATGTTTACCCCAAATCTGTATTTATCAACAAACTCCCATGTGTCACCCTCGATGCTGTTAATAAGCTTAAGTCCGTTTGCAAGGTAGTCTATGGATTTCATCGTGAGTCCTACCTTAACAGTCGGCTTCATTATGTTAAGTCCCCACTCACAGGTCTGCAAAAGCTTCTGCTTTTTAGCCTCATCATACACTGCACCATGGTAAGTAAAGCTGATTTTGGCATCACCTAATGCTTTGAGAAATACCTCTCTGCTCTCGCCGTCGCCTATCACACAAAGCCTCACACTGCGTCTTTTGTTTATCGCCGTCAGCAAAGATGTGATTTTGGGTATGTCAATTATGTTATTTACCGAACCTATATAGGCAATATTTATCCCTTCCGCACTGCCGGAGCATGCCTGCATTCCGCCATTATCAAGAAGCTCCACTATCTCCTGCTTTGGCCAGTAAATCACAGATGTCCTGTCATCCTCAAGCCTGAGTATCCTTTTATAAAACTCACACTCTGTGACTATATGATCGGCTGTCTTTAAGCTTTTGTCCCTTATGCCCTTCCAAAGATGAATCGGCAGCATGCCTTCTATTTTTCTTACCGGCAATGATTCCGGCCACAAATCAATGATATCTGTTATGAGCCTGCAATCCGTTTCCTTCTTTAGCCGCGCTCCTGCCTTTGCGAGTGAGTTTCCCGGAATCAGTATGTACAAAAGCACATCGTTTTCTTCATCTGCAAGTATTTTGTTTTTTATAAGCTCATATGTTTTTTTTGCAAAATCATGATGGTAGTAAAGTCTTTTTACTGAGAGATTTTTTTTATATATCCTGGTGTCAATGTATATTCTGTCAGACCTTTTCTCAGTCTCGCTTAGCTTTCGCTTTTTCATATGATCAAAATCCGATACTATAAGCATAGTCTTGCAGCCATTTTCTGCATAAAAATCTCTGACAAGCTCAGCTCTTTTTTCATATACGGAGGAATCTGTCACTATATATACCCTCATACTTCCTCCTTTTCGTTTAGCTTAGTTTTTTAGCACTTTCACACAGTTCTTCCTGTGCTTTGCTGGCCTTTGTCATAGCTTCAGACTTTTCAGCTGCAAAGCCTTCCGTGCTTTCCTTTGTAAAAAGCACCTGCACAGTCTTTAAAATGATCTCCAAATCCAGAATAATGCTGTAGTTTTGAATATACAATAAATCAAGCTTCAGCTTATCGTATGCTGAGGTATTATATTTTCCGTAAACCTGTGCATAACCCGTAAGACCGCCCTTTACTGACATACGGTATTGAAATTCCGGAATTTCTTCACAATACTCCCTCACATGTTCAATACGCTCAGGCCTCGGGCCTACCACGCTCATATCGCCCTTGAGAATATTTATAAGCTGCGGAAGCTCATCAAGTCTTGTGGATCTTATAATATTGCCCACTTTTGTTATTCTCGGATCCTTCTCCGTCGCCGGTACGGAAATGCCGCTTTTTTCCGCATCCACGATCATTGAGCGAAACTTTAAAATGTCAAAAACCCGGCCGTCTTTTGTGCAGCGTGCCTGCTTGAAGAAAACAGGCCCTCCGTCCTCTGCTTTTATCGCAATGGCTATAATGAGCATAAAAGGTGACGCTATAATAAGTCCTGTTAAGGACATGAGAATATCACTTACTCTTTTTATTGCCGCCTGTTCCAAAGATAAGCCGCTGTTGCGATTTAAAAATAAGGGACTGTCAAAAACCTCCATCACCTCTCCGCTTTTAAGCAGCACATCCGTAATCTTTGGAAGTGTATAGGTTCTGATTCCTCTTGCATAGCAGTTTTTTAAGACATCATTTCTAAGCTCTGAGGTAATATCTCCGATTATCACGCCGTCATATGTCTCCAGACTCTCAAAAAAGCCGTCTGTAAGCTCAGCCTTCTGCATGCAGACATTGCCATTTTCTTCTGAACCGGAATCCAGGTCGGCTCCTCTGTCATGCTCTGCCAGAAGCACGGTTTTTACTATATTGTATCTGTCTGATCTTGAAGAAAATTTCGCAGTGAGCTCATCTGCACCGCTCCCGGCTATGAGAACAAGTCTGTTTGGCGGAAAAAGCACCTTGAAAAATTGGTTGAACACAAGTGTCCATATAAATATCAGGGCAATATCTATCAGGCTCATATATACAACAGCCGGAATCGGTGTCACATACCAGGTTGCCGCCTGCAAAATGATAACAAAATAACTTACAAAATTTGTGAGAATTGCTGAGATGCAGAGACCAAAGATGATATTGAAGGATTTATGATACCCGAGCTTTAGTCTTCCGTAAATGCGGTTTACTGCTATAAGAAGTGCTGCATATACCAACGCCGCAAAAACATTTCCCTTGAAAACATAGGGATTTCTGAAATTCGGGTTATAAAAATGCATCCAGACAGCATGAAATATCAATGCCTCTGCCGTAAGCAAAAGAAGATTGCATAATTCCCGATAAATATGCCTCAATTTTTCATTCGTTTTTGTTCTCGTTTGTTCCATGCCGAGAGTCTGTCCTTAAATTCGTATCCCTTAAATCTTGCCGGCACATCGTTCTGCTGCCGAGCATATACCCATGCAGAGCATAACCATGGGAGTAAGGACCGGTGCACTGATATTGACAAAGGATACAAGTGTATAAATAATTATTCCGTATGCACATGCACTGCTGATTGTATTTATCTCTGTACACAAGCTGTCCTGAAGACCTGCCCTGAACCCCGCCGCAACCGAACTTATAACCCATCCGTAATAGGTTATTACGCCCAGAATTCCTGTCGTAAACAAATATTGTATCCATTCATTGTGCGGAGAGTCGTAAACCTCGGCAAATGCATTCACCATGTTATAATAATCATGTGTATAGGTGAAAATCGGATATGTTTCCGGTCCAGAACCGAAAAGCCTTTTAAAGAAGGTAAAGTCCTCCATATAGCCAAAGGCAAGCTTCCAGTTGTAGCCTCTGCGTGTTCCCCAGTTGTTATCAAAAATAAGATATGTCGAATAAGGGGCGTATCTGTCCGGGTGTCCTCCTGTATTGGCATCATAGAAAATGTAAATAATCACTCCTGCGGCTATTATACCAAGCGCACACCAAATAAATATCAGCCTGTGAGCCGTTCGCTCATCGAAGCTTTCCGTATTTTGTGCTTTTGTACAAGTAAATTTGTTTAATGTTTTATATAAAATAAGCACAGCGATAAACGCTGCTGCCGCCGCAACAAATATCAGCCTCATAAGCCCCGCATGTTCCATGCAAAGCTCTAAAAGTATGCCCCAATGCTGTCTGGAAATCGTTTTTATCCCTCCGGATATCAGCTTTTCCATAACAACAAAGCTTCCCGCAAATCCTGCCAGAAGACCCAGATATCTTATTATCCGTTCTCTTTTCTTAAATGCATAAAACGGTAAAAAGCATACCACTGCTCCCAGTGATATAAGAGCATTGTCCGAAAAACCACAGATCAGCCCCAAAACAGCCGTAAATGCAGCGATGTAATACAAAACACTGCGCAGCAGATTTTTTTCTCCCGTAAACATTACGGAGGATATACCGAGAATCATTCCCTCGAAAGCAGTAAGCAGATTTACATTGCCCATGGTAGAGGAAAAGTCAAAGGCCGTATAATTTCTTGCCTGCGCCTGCCAGCCAATAGGGCTCATACAGAAAAAATCCAGAATACCCCATGATGAAACTATAATTCCTGCTGCCAGAAAGAAATCCATATGCCATTTTTTCGGCTTATAGAAGCGTGATATTAAAATATATCCCGCAAAATAAAAGATCCACAGATAAAGCCCCTGATATCTGCCCATGTTGCCCCAAAAAGCCTCATAAAGCCATTTTGATGTACATGTGGATATTATTAAAACCAGAAAAAATCCCGTTGCAAAAAGATCCGCCGTGCAGAAATGCTCTTTTATGAATCCTTTTCTGTTTTTCGCCGCATTTACAGTATTATACCGGACACCGGCAGTCCTCTCTGAAGCTTTAACCGTTACCTGCTCTTCCGTCTTTGCGCTTTTTTTTACAATTAGCCCGCAGCCAAATACTGCTGCCGTCATCACCATGCATATCGCAGTAGAAAATATCATAAAATACATCTTGTCATTCTGTATATTATAATATTTATCCGTCATAAAAAGCGGAAACGCAGTCATTAGCAACAGGACATATATGTTTACAATTTTTGATATTCTTTCCTTCAAAATTTGTTATTCGAGCTTGATGTCTTCGTTTAAAAGCTCTCCGTATTCTGCCCAGCTTTCCTCATAGGTTTCTATATCCGGATTCAGCGGAATTTCCGTCCCCGGAGTCACATTAAGTGTATATATTTCTGAGCCGTCTGTCTCATCCGTAATCTTTATTTCAGCCGAATATGTATCATAGAGAGTTCCAAAGCTTTTTTCTGTACTCATCTCAAATGTGGTATACTGATCTGCTGCCGCATCATTCATATGACGAAGCAGTGCTGCGGCAAAATGCTCCGCATCCTCTTTTTCGGTTCCGTCTATGGCTTTTATATCCGCAGAAATCTTTTTTTCTTCGTTATTTCCGTCTATGCTTACCGCAGAAATAAATATATACGGAGTATTTACCACCTCGCCGAAGCCTGCTATGGTCGAATTGTTCAATTCCGTAAAATCCAGCTCTATGGTTGACGGTACGCTGAAATCCGGATCAAGACTGATGTTTGTCTTGTCATCCTTTGGAACACACCCTGCCATGGTGCCTGTCGCAAGAATCGCTGCCGCAAAAATAATCAATGCTTTTCTCATTCTATTATCTGTGTGAGAAGCCCCCGCTTCCTCACCTGCTCCTTTTTATATATCTAATCTATAATAACAGTGTTTCTCCGCTTATTCAAACTATACTGCCAAAATTCACTAATTCGTAAATTTTCAGGAGCATCTTTTAACCATGGATGCAGCTTGTCAGAATATACCTTTGCTTCATTCATCGGTTTATCTGTCAGCGTTGGTATCTCTGCAAGCAGATGTTTAATGTTGTTTGATATAAAAAACACAGCTGAAACACCCGCATGGGGCATTTCAGCCGGAAATTTCTGTTGTGTGTTCCTATTACAACTTCATCGTCACTTACAAGACCTCTGCTTCTTTTTCTTTGTCTTTATCTCAAACCTCGTCGATGGGGCTATTACACATATTTTTGATGCCATACCTTTCAACCTCGGCCTTAAGCTCTGCTATCTCCTTCTGCTGTGCCTTGACAAGCTTCTTCATTTTTCTCCGCTTGATGATACCCCGCACCTTAAGTACTATAAGAAGTATCAATATTATGATTACCGCAAGTATCATACAAGCCCGGCATGTATTTATCGGTCCCGCCGGATCTGAATATCCCAAATCGGGAAGCTCACCCATATCAATATCTGCTTCATTTTCATAATCCAGATATGCCCTTATCGGGAAGTTGTCGAATGTGTACTCCCTGTAGGCTTCGTATTTTTGAAGCTCCGGAATCACCTCGGAAAGATCATTCCAGTTTTTGCTCTGTCCTACATACAAATAGCTTTCTCCCGGATTCACCACTCCGACCGTATACCACTTCTGAAGCTGATCCTCATATTCGCTTTTTGCCGTGCCGCGGTTATCATAAACCACCTGTCTGTTATATTCGTCTACAGCCTCTTTATTATATCCCTTGGATGTTGATATTGCATAATATGCTGTATCATCATATTCAATCTTCTGTGTTACTACTACAGAATATTTCTGTCCCTTCTTTATATGTACCGGCTTACTGACATCTACTCTGTGGTATCCTGCATACTCAAACTCAGCCTTCTCCGAAGCTGCCAGCTCTCCGTCATCAGGTGCCGCAGAATCGTCATCCAGAAGATATACATCAAAGCTGACCTGTGTGTTTTCGTTATTTGTCTGGCAGGAAAGTGACTTGAGCACCTCATCATACTCGGCCGTGAAAACATTGGCCATGGCCATCTCTCTGGTATCCAGCCAGCCGGAGGTCTCACTCGCCTGAAGATAGTTGTACTGGTCTATAATATATGCCTTCCTGTCATTTTCATTTGTATCAAAATCAAATGTTTCCGGAAGACTTATGCTCTTATCATAATATGAAAGATAGAAATATCCTGTTTCTTTTCCGTTTTCATCCTTTATACCCCAGGTATAATAATTGGGGAAAGCCTCCGTGGCTGCACCCCAGCTGTTTTTTATGATCCAGGCACCGTCTCCCGCCGGCTGATAAGGATCCTTCTTTTTATTCCATTCTTCCTCGGAATGATCCAGGAAATCCTCCTTCTTTATGGTGTCATCCCATCCGACTATGGTCACCGCATGTGTAATGTCGGCCTCTTCATCGTAGGTATACTGCGTCCACTTATTATCTTCTACATTAAGATAAAGCGGAGGTGTATCCGTTCCCAGCTGATCCGGGCTGTACTGGTCGGCTGCATATGCAACAGATATGGCCTTCCCTTCCATGAGTGCCCTTTTCATATTATCTGTGGCAGTCTGATCGTATCCCAGATAGCTTCTCGTTCCGTCCTCATTGTCCTCATATACTGCAGGTGCCGGAAGCATATCCGAGTTTATAAGTTCATACGACTGAAGAAATTTATATTCATCAGGCAGAGTCCAGTCATCCTCCGGGCTATAATAAAAATTTCCTATGATTGCAGGAACAGCCTTGCTGTTTTTTCCTCTGTACGGAATGGTTTCTTCGTCAACCACACCGATACCCATAGAAAAAACAGAGGTTGCTGCAAACATCTCATTTCCGGTATTAAGCTCTTCGCTGCCTTCATAGCCCTCGTACATGTGTACGCCCTCACCGTCCTGAGATGAGCCGTCCTTTAAATATGTATTTACAAAATATGTAAGCTGATGCTCTGAAAGATCCAGACCCGTTTCGTCATAGGTCTTTTCCATACTCGAAAGAATGCTGGTTTCAGCTGCTGCGATGGCAGAAAAGCCCCAGCATGTTCCCCAGGGATTCTGAAATTTTACAGGCGTCACCACACCCTTATCTCTTAAGTCAAACTTTTCCGGGAATTTTTCCGTAGACTCATCTGTGACTTCCTGCCTGATAATCTTTCCCTGGTCATTTTTAAGAAGATATCCGGCGGTCTGCCTGGCATTTCCCAGCCTGAAGTTGAGCATTTTCTGCACTGTAGCTGCCTTGCTTTCAGCATCCTTTGCTTTTGCTTCGGAATCTTCTATAGATTCTATCGCTGTTTCCTCTATAGCTGCTGTTTCCTCTGCAGCGGCAGTCTCTGCATATGCACAAATCGGGCTTAATACCATATTCAGCGCCAAGACTCCGGATGCCAATGTATATAATACTTTTTTCATATTCCCTGTCCTTTTTTGTTGAAAATTTTATTTTTAATATTATCTTTGCCAGTATATCATTTTTGAACAAACTTTTACAGTAACTTGTTGATTACCCGCCGCGTACACTGCGAATGCTGCGAATTGTCCGCTTGCACATACTCTGTAAAAAGTGCTACACTTATTCTGTTTACAGTCGGCAATGCAGCGTTGTGAACATGTTGCCATGCATTTTTATGACTGATATTTAAGCTTACTGTTTCGCAGAGAGGAAGGCATCGTGTTATGGAAGAAAAAGATTTTTCAGATTCCGGAGATAAATATGATTTTACCGCTCCTGCCCGCCACGGACTTGTTATGGAAGGCGGCGCAATGCGCGGGCTTTTTACCTGCGGAGTTATAGATACCTTTATGGAAAACGGCATTGGCTTTGACGGAGCTGTCGGAACCAGTGCAGGAGCTACCTTTGGCTGCAACATAAAGTCTCGCCAAATAGGTCGCGCACTTCGTTATAATAAGCGTTTCTGTGCAGATAAACGCTATGCAGGCCTTGACTCACTCATAAAAACCGGAAATATTTTCAATGAAAAATTCTGTTTTCACGACATCCCGTTTATCTATGATTTGTGGGATGCGGAAGCATTTAAAAATAATCCCATGGAATTCTATGTTGTAAGTACGGATGTGGAAACCGGCAAACCTGTCTACTACCGCTGCAAAAACGGCGGCACAGAAGATATTCGCTGGATAGAAGCCTCCGCCTCCATGCCGCTTCTTGCAAATATAATAGATATAGACGGAAGAAAGCTTTTGGACGGCGGTATCGGTGATTCCATAGCAATAAAATTCATGCAGAAAATGGGATATTCGAAAAATGTAGTCATACTGACTCAGCCAAAGGACTTTGTTAAAAAGCCCAATCCGCTTATGCCTGCCATAAGAGCCAGATATCACAAGTATCCCGAGTTTATAAAAGCTGTTGAAAACCGTCACCTTCGATATAACGCAACTCTTCGATATATTGAAGAGCAGGAGACTTTGGGTCTGGTTTATGCGATACGCCCGCCTCATAAGCTTGATATCGGAAAGCTTGAGCATGACCCCGATGAGCTTCAAAGAGTATATGATATCGGAAAAACTGTCGCTTTAAGCTGCATTCAAAGCATAAAAGAGCTGGGCTTTTGCAATCCGCGGTCATGACCGCGGATTTTTACTTCGTGACGCTATAGCCTTTTTATCCCCTCGGGTCTTTTTTATCTCTGAACTCAAGATATTCCCTGAGACCTTCATAAATCTGATTTTCCGTAGGCGGACAGCCCTTTATGCAATAATCAAAGCCCATGGTGCAGTTTCCGACTCCCAACTTTCCTTTTTTTCCGCGGTAGCCCTGCCCTATGTTGATTTTTTCATCGAGCTTTTCAAAGAGTCCATCCTCTTTAAGCCTTTGAAGTGCAGGTATGAGATATCCGTAGCATGCACTGCATGAATCCACGGAATCCACCATCTCCCGCAGCGAAACTATCTTGTCTGAGTACGGAAGCATATTAGCATCGCACCATTCTTGTGTTTCTTTTACAGTCCTTATATCAGCCGACGAAAGCTCCGAAGAACCCGCTCCCAGCTTTTCTGCCAAACCTATATACGGCACATCTTCCGTATCAATGTGCAGAAGACTGCACGCATACGCATCCGTAAGCACCGGATCCAGTGCCGCCATGATACAGTTTCTTGTGACAGGATTTCCTCCGTCTTCAAAATCCAAATCTCCGCAGATATTGTCCACAACGATGAGATCCTGATGCATATATGCATTAAGCTGTGCTATCGGCATATGAAGCCCGCAGGCATGAAAATGCCGTTTTTCTCTGTTTGAAAGAAGTCCCTTGAGATTTTTAAGTGCGCATGTCACTCGGGTCTGGCAATGTCCCTTAAGCACCGGAACATTGATAAGAAATTCAACTTTTTTTGCAATATCGCATATCTCGATATCAAAGCCCCTGCAGTCTGTCACAGTTGCCTTTTCCTTTTGAAGATCATAGAAGGGCACCTTATAATACTCTGAAAGCTCTCGATATCCGCACAGCTCATACGCCTCTGCGGTTTTGTCTCCGACCCATGACCCTTCAAGCAAGATAATATTTATAAATCCCAGCTCTTTAAGATACTCTATGATTCCTGCGACTATTTCCGGATGCGTAGTTGCTCCCTGATCCGCCGTCACCGGTGATACAAGATTGGGTTTGATCCCTATTAGCGTATCCTTTTCAGGGATAAGCAATGCTGCCTCGGCATATTCCAAAAGCTCTTTGGTCATTTTCTTGTATTCGGTTCCGTAAATCTTAAATATCTGATTTTTTTTCATGATGACAATGACCCGGCAGCTTGAGTGCCTGTTACTCCACAATCTCCTTAACCGCGCCTCTTAAGAGCCTTGCTCTGATGTGCTTTCCGGAGTCTGCGCTGAGATCAACAATTATTTCTCTGCTGTCGGAGCATTCACTCACAGTGCCGCAAAGACCGCTGATTGTTACTATTTTTACACCGGGATGAAGTTTTCTGTTTATTTCATCCAGCTTTTTCTTTTCTTTCTTTCTTCTTCCGAAAACCAGAAAATAAAGAAGTGCAATATATGCAATAACCATGATTGCCGCCATTATTTTTCCTGACATTATTCATGCGCCTCCTCATCTGTCGCTATGTTTTCAGTCTCCGTCTGTGTTGATTCTGTTGAATTATTTATTTCCTCAATGTCTTTGGTCTCCGAAGTATTTTTTGCTTCTCCTGCTGCCTGCTCAATTATACTGTAAATACTGTCCTTTCCTACCGTAAGACAGCCTTCATCAGCTCCGTCTACGCTGAAGTTGATGACTACTTCCTTTTCCTGCACATCAACAATTGTCCCGAAAAGGCCGTCCCGAAGCATTACATACATGCCGGGCTTCAGCTTTTTCTGCATTTCCGCTTCCTGTTTTCTGCTTTTTTTATTGTTGTACATAATCCACAGAAACATAGCTGCGATTATTACTATATATCCGACTGATCCCATCTTAATCCCCTTTAGTCTTCTATTTTATAGAATGCATCCTTTGTAATTTCGACTACAGAACCGACCTGATCCGGACTTAAGTCTATCATGATATTTCCCTCCGGAGTGATTTCTGTGACTGTGCCTGTCATTCCGTTTACAGTTCTTATCATTACCCCCGGTTTAAGTCTGCTGACGCCGTCATTTCTTTTATCCCTGCTTCTTTTTTCCATAATCTTTGTAGTGATAAGAAGCGACGCGCATAAAACTACGCCTATCAGTAAAGGAATCGCCATTTAATTACCTCCCGAAAATCTAAATTGCCTGAGTTTGTCGGCTGAAAGCCTAATGCCTAAATGATAAGCCAGTTTGTATAATAATTCAAGCGCAATAAGGACTTTACACTTTCCTGAAAAGAACTATAATTAGTTCGAATTGTTGCTTTTTAAGGAGTTTTAATGTCTGCTGTACTTACAAAGGCTGTATGCTTTATATTTGTCATATTTTTAGGCTATTTCTGTCGCCGCCTCGGCATGCTTAAATCTGAAGACTTCACTATCCTCAGCCGCATTACCTTAAGAGTTACGCTTCCGGCTGCAATCATCGTAAATCTTGACGGAATGAACCTTGCAGCGTCAATGTTTATTTTCGTTTTAATGGGCTTTGGCTTTGGCGTTCTCTATATCTTTTTAGGCTATGTTTCAAATATAAACGGAAGTAATGATGATAAGTCCTTCGCACTTCTTAATGTATCCGGCTTCAACATAGGAAACTGCGCCCTCCCATTCGCACAGGAATTTGTAGGCAGCACAGGCGTGCTTGTTACAAGTCTTTTTGACCTGGGAAATTCCTTCATATGTCTCGGGGGTGCATACAGTGTGGCTCAAACGGTAAAAAGCGGTGATAAATTTTCTCTGCTCAGCATTATCAGGGCTGTTTTTAAATCCGTGGCCTTCGACACCTATATTATATGTATTATACTTGCGCTGCTTCATCTTAAGCTCCCGCGCACAGTTATCTCCACGGCTTCTTTTATAGGTAACGCAAATGCCTTTATAGCCATGTTCATGCTGGGCGTCGGCTTTAAGCTTTCGGGAGACATTTCCCAGCTCAGAATGGTTGTAAAATGCCTGTCAGTTCGCTTCATAACAGCCATAGTCTTGTCTGTGCTTGTACTTTTCCTTATGCCCTTCAGCACTGATATAAAGGCCACTCTCTGTCTGCTTTTGCTATCCCCCATATCAACTGCCTCACCTGCCTTTACGGCTAAAATGGGCGGTGATTTCGGTCTTGCAAGTGCCGTAAGCTCCATAGCACTGATTATAAGTCTCTGCAGCATGATGCTGGTACTTATCCTTACCGCCGCCTGAGTTACTTCCTTCAGGTCATTTTTTGGCCTGTTTAATAGAGAGTCCTATTCTCTTTTTCTTTTCGTCAATGCTTAATACCGCTACATCTACTATATCGCCTACGCTTAAGACTTCCGACGGATGCTTTATGAATTTGTCACAGATTTCAGAAATATGCACCAGTCCGTCCTGATGAACACCGATATCCACAAATACTCCGAAATCTATGACATTTCTTACAGTGCCCTTAAGCTGCATGCCGGGTCTTAAATCGCTAAAATCCAAAACATCCTTTCTCAGTACAGTGGGCGGAAGCTCCTCTCTCGGATCCCTTCCGGGTTTTGCAAGCTCCTTTATGATATCCTTGAGGGTGGGCACTCCTGTGCCAAGCTCCTCTGAAAGCCTTTCGATGCCGTAACTTTTCGCCTTCTTTTCTAAGCTTTCAGCCTTATCTGCCTGCTGTTCTGCCGTACTTTTCAGCTCTTCGGACTTTAATTCAAGCTTTTCCAGAAGTGCTTTCGCTGCCTTATAGCTTTCAGGATGCACACCTGTATTATCCAGAAGCTCCTTACTTTCCGGCACTCTCAGAAATCCCGCACACTGCTCAAAAGCCTTTGGACCAAGTTTAGGAACCCTTTTTATTTGTGCTCTCGAGGTAAATGCTCCGTTCTCCTCCCTGTATATGACTATATTCTTTGCGGTGGCTGCATTGAGTCCCGAAACATATCCGAGAAGCGACGGAGATGCTGTGTTAATGTCGACGCCGACAGCATTGACACAATCCTCTACAACGCCGGTAAGCGCAGTATCCAGCTCCTTTTCCGGCATGTCATGCTGATACTGTCCCACTCCTATAGCTTTGGGATCTATCTTTACAAGCTCTGCTAACGGATCCTGCAATCTGCGGGCTATGGATACTGCGCTTCTTAAATTTACATCAAATTGCGGAAATTCTTCAGCCGCAAGCTTTGAGGCAGAATAAACAGATGCCCCTGCCTCATTGACTATCGCATAGCTTACATTGCCGCCGATACGGCTTATCATATCTGCTGCCATACTCTCGGTTTCTCTTGAAGCAGTACCGTTTCCTATGGCTATATGCTCTACCCTGTGTTTTTTTATTAGTGCGCTAAGCTTTGTAATACATTCCTCTCTCTGTCTGTCACCATGCGTGGGATAGACCACTGCGGTATCCAAAACCTTTCCGGTTCCGTCTATAACAGCGACCTTGCAGCCCATGCGATAGCCCGGATCCAGCCCCATGGTGACATGTCCCCTTACAGGCGGCTGCATAAGGAGCGGCTTTAAATTTAGAGAAAAATTATGTATTGCGCCCTCGCAGGCCTTATTGGTAAGCTCAGCCCTGACCTCACGTTCTATGGACGGATATATTAGTCTGTCCAGACTGTCAAGTGCGGCAGCTCCCACAAATTCTGTGGTTTTTGAGCCCTTTTTCAACACTTCTCTGAGGGTTGTAACAAGAGCCTGATCGTGATCTGTCTCTATACTTACCTTTAGGAATTTTTCCTTCTCGCCTCTGTTCACCGCAAGCACCTGGTGACCCTGCACTTTTCTTACCGGCTGGCTGAAATCATAATACTGACTGTAGACAGAATCCTCTTCCGTAGCTGCCTTTGATATGAGATATCCCTGCTTTTCGGCAAGTGTTCTGAGCTTTTTTCTTATTTCCGCACTGTCAGATATCTGTTCGGCTATTATATCGGATGCACCTGCCAGAGCATCCGATATTGTTTCCACCCCGTTTACATTTCCGGTAACACTATCCAAATACGGCTCTGCAAGTTTCTCCGGGGATGCAAGGCTTTTTTCCTGACTGAAAATAAGCTCTGCAAGAGGCTCCAAGCCCTTTTCTCTTGCAACAGTAGCTCTGGTGCGGCGTTTTTGTTTATACGGTCTGTAGATATCCTCAAGCTCTGAAAGCGTGACCGCCTGGTCTGCCGCATCACTTATTTCCTTTGTGAGCTTTCCCTGCTCCTCTATAGCTCTAAGTATCTCGCTTCTGCGCTCTTCAAGCTTTCTCAGGTAAATAAGCCTTTCCTCAAGCCTTCTGAGAGTTGTATCATCCATTGCTCCGTGCGCTTCCTTTCTGTAGCGCGCGATAAATGGTATGGTATTGCCCTCATCCATGAGTTTTACTACATTTTCAACATATTCCCTTTTCTGGCCAAGCTCCTCACTGAGCTCATTCATAATATCGTGCATAAAAATCCCTCTGCAAAAATTTTCCTACAGCTCGAAGCTTTCCATATCATCCGGCACATAAAAATTTCCGGAAAAATAGTTTTGCCCTTCTGCGGTATAAAGTTTCTTTCTGTTTATGATATTGTCATCCTCCGTGTGATAGAGTATGAGGTTTTTTACATTCATTTTTTCTGCAAGCTCGCAGGCATCCTTTACTGTGGAATGATGCTTTTCGTAGGGCTTATACTTATCCTTTTCTGAATAAAGACAAAATGTCTCATGCATGAGCCACTTGCTGTTCCTTACATATTGCTCCTCACAGTCATGATACGGCTCATCACCGCAGCAGGTTAGCCGTCCGTCGGAAAGCTCCATCGTAAATCCGAACTGCTTATCCTTTGAACTTCCTATATCAAAGAATGTCACATCTCTATTCATGATGCTTTTTTTCTCTCCGTCCTTTACAGTTTCAAAGAAAAATCTGTTTCCTATAAACTGCCTGTGCTTTGGAAGAAACATTTTATCAACAAAAAGCTCCAACAGTCCTGTTACTTCATCATGCGCGTAGATTACTGCCTCGCCTTCGTATTTTCCTTTATACATTTCCTGTAAAATCATACGCATAAGCCACAGTATTCCTGTAAAATGATCCAGATGCTTATGTGTGCAGAAGATTGTATGTATGTCACCGATGCCTATTTCCGCTTTTTTAAGGCGTCTTAATATCTCGTTTCCGCCTCCGGCATCTACCAGAAAGTTTTTATGTATTTTTTTATCTTCGAAAATAAAGCATGTATTATAGCACTCCGTAACATTGGCATTGCCCGTGCCTAAAAGTGTAAGCTTCATTAAAAATATTCCTTTCCAGCTGTCATCTGCGGTTCTTTTCAGCTAAATAAAAGAGGCCTGACAACATTGATTTAAAATCAATACTGCGTCAGCCTCTGTAAACTCGGAGTAACAGGATTTGAACCTGCGGCCTCTTGACCCCCAGTCAAGCGCGCTACCAAGCTGCGCCATACCCCGCTTTTTTGTGCCCGTACATGTATGTCAGGCGCAAAATATATATTACTACATTTTCCTTTAAATGCAAAGTGAATTTTTTATGTGGATCTTTGTTTCTTTATCACTTAATACAATTGAAATATTTCTATCTGCTCACCGCTGGGGCCGATAAGAAAAATTCTGCGGTAGCCGTTTCCGAATATATCCGGCATGTCCTTAGTGTAAATTGCAATATGTCCTACTGTTATAATCTCTCCTCCGGGTTCAAAAAAGACCTATTCTTAATATAAGTCTGCTGCTGTCAATACAGCCCTTCCTTTATCTTAAGAAGCTTATAAAGAACATGATTCCATGGTGTCGGCATTCCGACCTTTTCGCCCTCGGCTATCACGCTTCCTGCGAACACATCTGTCTCCAGAGGGCGCTTTGCTTCAACATCCTGGAGTGTAGAAGGCTTTGCCTCTGGTGAGGATTGTATGATAACCTGATAGCTTTCCTCCACATCAGACTCTCTTAAATCGATTCCCTTGGCTCTGGCAACATTGACCACCTCTGTCATTATTTCCTTTACCGACTCGCCCATTTCGGGAATGGTCAGAAATGCACCGTATGAAGCGCCGGTAACCGCTGCAAGCTGGTTCATGCCGACATTTCGCATAAATTTATTCCAGGAGGCGCGCAGCATATCCTTGCAAACCTCGTTTTTAATTCCTGCCTCGTCAAAAAGCTCTTTTATCGCTTTTAGATCATCAGCCACGACAGTATTATCTGCATGACCGAATTCTATCGGCCCCTCCCAGGTGCATGTAACCCCATCAGTGCCTCTCGATGCGTCAGTTCGGCACAGTCCGTAAAGAACTGTATTATCTGGAAATGCTGCTGCCAGCTTTTCTCTGCCAGAGATACCGTTAAATATCGGAAGAAGAATAGTATCCTCGGAAGCAATGCTTCTTATATCCTCTATCGCATCATCCAGAGCATAATTTTTTACAGATAATATGATGAGATCCGGCTTAAAGTCTGTTTCGCCCGGTGCTATCACTCTCGGCATGATTTTCTCACCGTTTATAAATACGCCGTTTTCCTTAAGGCGTTCACCTCTTTTTCCGCCTGCAATAACCGCAAAGCCGTCACCCATGTACTTTGCAAGACGTCTGCCGTAAACGGCACCTATTGCTCCAAAGCCGATTATCGCAGCTCTTTCAATTTTTTTTGTCATTATCAGCATCATCCTTTCTGTAATTGTATAATATTTGCCTCTTAATACTCCATCCTGACCGAGGCTTCAATTTTTCCATTAAGCTTTTCTGCAAAGACGATTCCACAGGATGCATCGCCTGCAACCGAGCCATAGTGTGTAGGAATAGCAAGCTTTGGTGCAATTTTCTCAGCAAGAGTTGCTGCCTCTGCGGCATCCATCGTATATTTTCCGCCGCACGGAAGCAATGCGACATCGCAGTGAACCTCGCTTACATCAGCATTGACATCAGTATCACCTGCAATGTAATAGATGGTATCTCCTGCTGTGATAAGATAGCCTGCCCAAGCATTTTCCTTTGGATGAAACTGCTTTCCTATGTTGTAGGCAGCGATGGCCTCAACCTTTATCTTGTTTACCTCAAGCTCATCTCCCGGCTCCACAAGCTCTGTGAATTCCTCGTCAATGTCTGTTTCCTTCAGTCTCTCCTTCATGCTTTCCGGACATACCAGGAGCGTGAAGCTGTTACTGATTTTCGCAATATCCTCCGGTGAAAAATGATCGTAATGCTCGTGTGTTATGAATATTATATCTGCGTCATGCGCCGCATCTTTTATATTAAACGGGTCGAAGTACATCACCTCTCCGCCGGCCTCTATCCTTATACCGCTGTGTGTAAGAACTCTGACCTCTTCATACATAATGGCAGCTCCTCCTTTCTTTTTTTTAGTATACCATATGAAAAAGCAGCCCGGGGCAAATATATTAAGCCGGGCTGCTAAAAAAATGCCTCTTCAAAGTCAGAGTTATTAAAACCGTCCAGTGTTGCAGGTATAGCTAAAAAAGTATATCGTTTATCCGAAAAAGTAAGTTGCCCGTTTG
>CAVBSU010000023.1:0-2522 GCA_963598245.1 Lachnospiraceae bacterium
TCCTTTGAGTCATCTATATTTTTAGGCTTCTTCATTGTAACCTGCATAGAGGTGTTGGAAACCGTGGTGAGTTTTCTTCCGAAGAGTCCTCCCGTGCGCTGCTCGGACTGTTGCTCATAACCGGACTGTTTTTTTCCGAATATTCCGCTTTTAGGCTGTTCGTCCTCATATTCATCATCGCCGTCATAATAGTCGTCATCAAGGAAATACTCATCATCCTCCGGCTTTTGATTTATTCTCAAACCATCAGCTATATTTCTGAAAAAACTCATTTTTAACTCCTTAACCGGTGCCTCAGCCTGCAAATGTCTGCGGCAACTCAAAATAGTCTTTTAATCATAAAAAAAATATATAAAAATAAATGCTTGTAGGATTTATTATCTTAAATAATACATAAAAAGTCAACAATGAATAGTGCATTTAAGCAATTTTTCACTATATATAGTACAGCTTCGATCATTTGCGATAGAGTCTGTTGCTTTTGATTATATCGAAAACCTGTGTCTCCACATATTTACTGACATCTTTATCTTCTTTTATTTTTTCTCGTATCAATGAGGAGGAAATATCAAGCCATGGCGTATGTATAAGCCTTATGTCTGATTTTATATCGGGATACAGTCGGCGAAGCTTTTCGGCCTCTTCTTCTATTACCGCATCAGCTGCATTGACATTACTGTCTTTTCTGTCTCTGTCAGCACATAAAATCACAGCTTCGGATAAAATAATATCCGGTCTGTGCCATTTATAAAGCATGAAAAGCGAGTCCAGGCCCATTATAAAGTAAAAGTCATCATCAGGATAAAGCTTATTAAGCTTTATAAGCGTCTCCGCGGTATGTGTTTCTTTCTCATCCTTTATCTCGATATCGCAAATATCGAATACAGGCTTATATTTATCTGTGGCAGCCTTTACCATTGCAAGCCTTAATTCCGGCGATGTAACGAAAGTCCCTGCCTTGAAATACGGATTTCCTGCCGGCAGAAACCATATCTTGTCAAGCTTATACTCCTTTAGAGCCGACAGGGCTATATGAATATGTCCCTTATGTATCGGATCAAAGGTTCCTCCGAGAAGTCCTATCTGCATGATTAAAGCTCATCGATGTTTACGATTTTGTGGCCGTCCTTCCATATTCTTTCGATATCATAGAAAAGCCTGTTTTCCTTATCAAAAATATGTATGATAACATCACGATAATCCATAAGTATCCAGTTTGCAGAAGAACGACCTTCTATCTGCCTGGGTTCATAACCTGCATGTCCCAAAATATCTTCAACATTATCACACAGTGCTGTTGTCTGGCGAATGTTGTCTGCCGAAGCAATGACAAAATAATCGGCCATAACGGAAAGCCCGGATATATCTATAATTGTTATATCAGAGGCTTTCTTTTCTTCAAGAGCCTTATATGCCAGCTTTACAAATTCCTTAATGCTGCTGTTATCCATTCACAATGTCCTTTCCTTTCTGTACCATTCCAATGCTGCAACTGTATCCGGTACTATCAAAGCCTTCATGTTGCTTAAATATTCCACTGTCTGAGCGAGAATTCTGTATACACACTCATCTATGTCCTTAAATGCAAGTTTCCTGAGTTCTGAAAGATTTGGGGCTTCATTTCTTAACGGTTCAATATAATCAGATACAAAAATAATTTTTTCAAGCATAGTCATATGCGGGCGGCCTGTTGTGTGATATCTGACAGCATCAAGAATTTCTTCATCACAGATTCCATACTGCGTGCCTGCCAGAAAACCGCCATATTTTGCATGAATTACCTGCGGTGAGCCAAGTTCCTCCCGAATAAGCTCTATGCCATCCCTCTTGCAAAACTGTATCAGCTCCTCGTTTGAATAATTCTTTGCGCAGTCATGAAGAATTCCCGCAAGTTCCGCTCTTAAAGGTTTCTCATCATATATGAAAGCCAGCGACGCTGCCGTATATGCCACACCCAGTGAATGTTCGTACCGTTTTGGCTTGAGAGCTTTTTTTATGCTTTCTCTTATTGTTATGATATCTTCTATTTGAATTTCCTTATCTTTTGTGATCATTCTTCTCCGGAAAAAGTTCTGATAAATTTTGAATAAATTATAGCTCTATTTTACGCCTGGAAGCATCATTCTGATATTTGAAAAGAACTATCATGTTGCCTATTATCTGAACGATTAAAGAGCCGGTGCGTTCACTGAGCATCTGTGCAATTTCCTTTTTATCGTCTGCATTATTTTTTAGAACATGGATTTTTATAAGCTCTCTTTTTTCAAGAGCTTCTCTTACGGCATCTGTAAGCTCAGGTGTAATACTGTTTTTTCCTATCTGAAAAATGGGTTCAGTAGTCATTGCTATGCTTTTAAGCTTGCTTCTCTGCTTTGTAGTGATATTAGTCATAATATTCAAACTCCATTCCGCCCACTCTTACGGTATCTCCCTCTTCAAGTCCGAGCTTTTTCAGCTGTGCTATTATTTTCTGATCCTTCATATATTTCTGGAAAAAGTTAAAGCCTCTTTCAGTATCAAGT
>CAVBSU010000023.1:2532-22837 GCA_963598245.1 Lachnospiraceae bacterium
GCATTTTTTCAATTCTTTCACCCTCAACTACAAATACATGAGAGGATTCCTTATAAATACTTAAAGGAAGCTCCTCAAGCATTGCTTCGTCAATGTCAAATTCCTTTTTATATACTTTGGTCTCCGGTTCACTGACCTTAAGGAGCTCTGCAACTTCAAAAAGAAGCTCCTTTACGCCTTCACCGGTAACAGCCGAAATCGGCATCACCTTTATTCCCAGTGGTTCATAGACCTTTTTAATTCTGTCAGCAGGATTTTCGCTTTCACCGTCATCAACCCATGAATCCATTTTATTTGCAGCTATAATCATTGGACGCCTTGAAAGCTCCTCATCAAAGTTTTTCAACTCCGCATTTATTTTTTCTATATCATCTAACGGATCCCGTCCTTCTGTTCCTGCTGCATCTACAACATGAATTATGGCTCTGCACCGCTGAATATGCCTCAGAAAATCATGGCCCAGACCGGCACCTTCAGAGGCGCCTTCAATAAGTCCCGGAATGTCTGCCATTACAAAGTCCGTTTCATCATCCAGTCTTACGACGCCCAAATGCGGCTGTATGGTTGTAAAATGATAATTGGCTATCTGAGGTCTTGCGTTGGAGGACATGCTGATAAGTGTTGATTTTCCGACATTCGGAAATCCGACCAGACCTACATCTGCTATCACCTTAAGCTCAAGCATAACCTCCAGCTCCTGTCCCGGCTTTCCCGGCTGTGCATAGCGCGGAGCCTGCATGGTAGAGGTCGCAAAATGCATATTTCCAAGGCCGCCCTTGCCGCCTTTTAGTATCACCTCGTAAAGATTATCTCCCGACATATCGGTAACGACCTTTCCGGTAGTAACCTCCTTGACAACCGTTCCGTAAGGAACCTTTACGATTAAATCCCTGCCGTCTTTTCCGTGACAGCGCTTTTTTCCTCCCTGTTCCCCGTTTTCTGCGGCATACTTTCTCTTCATACGAAAATCGGAAAGCGTATTCATTCCCTTATCCACTTCAAAAATAAGATCTCCGCCTTTGCCTCCGTCACCGCCGTCCGGACCTCCGTTCGGAACATATAATTCGCGTCGGAAAGAAACATGACCATCACCGCCCTTGCCGCTTTTTATTGTGATTTTTGCTGTATCAGCGAACATTTGAAAATAACCTCCCCGCCGCATGCTGTCTAAAGAAAGAGGGACTATGTTTTTAAATAACACAGTCCCTCTTAAACCATATCATATGTTCAATCAAGCGTTCTCCGGATATACAGAGCACTTCTTGCGGTCTTTACCCCATCTCTCGTATCTTACGATACCGTCAATCTTTGCAAATAATGTATCATCTTTACCAATGCCTACATTTGTGCCAGGGTGAATCTTTGTGCCGCGCTGTCTGTAAAGGATATTGCCGGCAAGAACGAACTGTCCGTCTGATCTTTTAGCACCAAGACGCTGGGAATTACTGTCTCTACCGTTTTTGGTAGATCCCATACCTTTCTTATGAGCCATGAAAACACCTCCTTTTAGCGTGTGTTATAATCAATTACTTTGAGATAGAATCAATCTTAACTTCTGTGAAAAGCTGTCTGTGACCGTTTTTCTTATGATAACCGGATTTTCTCTTGTATTTGTATACAATGACCTTGTCAGCCTTACCGTTTGCTGTAACGGTTGCAGCTACCGTTGCTCCGGCTACTGTCGGATTACCGATAACAGCCTCGTCTCCGCCAAGCATAAGAACCTTGTCGAATGTGACCTTATCTCCCTCAGCGACATCAAGCTTCTCGATTCTTATGATGTCTCCCTCGGCTACCTTATACTGCTTTCCGCCTGTTGCGATAATAGCATACATGTTAAGGCACCTCCTTCTTTTAAAAACTCGCTACTAAAGGGTGATGTCTTACAGACACACTTATACCCCTAATATGCGGCATACTCGGATAGTCTAGCAAAACCGATTTCCAAAGTCAAGTCTTTTAACTGTCTCTTTGTTCAAGATCCTTTGAAAGCCCCTCCAGATAATGACAGAGAAACTCTCCTTTATGTACGATAGGAATACTTTTTTCAAATTCGTCATATCTGAAGGATTTTCGTCCGCCATCATTCATCCTCTTCCAGAAGCCGTACATTTCATTAAAGGTCATATAGTACATCTCATCAAGATGTGTGTAGTATATAATAAAGAATGACACACCGCCCTGTTCTTCGAAATCCTTCATAAAGCTAATCTGATGTTCGTGGACATTTTGCAGCGGAAAGGTATCTGCGGCACATTCCTTTGCATCAAAGCATACCGGGATTTCCTGTACGACACCAATATAATCCACCGTAGATTTCTGGTCAAAGTATGCCAATGTAATCTGCCTTTGCCTGTTCATATCAACAGGTGTTATCGGTGTGGGGATTTTTTGTATCAATGCAAGCTTTCTGTCACGGTAAGCCTCATTGGTTCTGTTTATCATATCCTCAAGCGTCGAGCCTCTAAGTCCGTGTCCGCCCCAGGTAGCCATTTAATATCCTCCAAAGCTGTTTTTCAGTATGCGAATTTTATCGCCTATTATTTCTACAACATCATAGCGTCTTACGACATCGCTCATTCCATGCTCGGATAAATAAGCATTGGACACAGCTATGATTTTAGATTGCTTTCTCCTGTTTACCGCCTCGGAAGGGTATCCGAAATCTGCACTGCTTCGATATTTGACCTCAACAAAACAAATGGCTTCTCTGTCCTGTGCTATTATATCGATTTCTCCGTACCGGCAGTGAAAGTTGCGTTCAAGAATGACCATTCCGCAGTATTTCAGATAGTCTGCGGCAATATTTTCATATGCAGTACCTACGCTTCTTTTATTCATAGAATATTCTTCAAAAAGCTGATTCTGTGGATTTCGCATGGTCCGTAATTTTTCAGGGCCTCTATATGCTCCTTCGTCCCGTATCCTTTATTTTTCGAAAAGCCGTATTCGGGATATTTTTCATCATATTCCTTTAAAAGCCTGTCTCTTGTGACCTTTGCCAGTATTGAGGCCGCTGATATGGACGGACATTTTGCATCGCCTCCAATAACGGTTTTTTGAGGAAACTCTATGCCCGGAACATTCCTGTTGCCGTCGATGAGAACCATTGAATCGCTCATCCCCGGCAAGTGGTCAAAGGCATCTCTTAAATCAGCATTGCCGGCTGAAAAATGCTCTGAGCAGCGTTTTCTGTACATTGCAAGACAGTCCTCAAAGGCTGAATACATAGCCTTAAGTGTTGCATTCAGTATATTTATTTCATCTATTATTTTTTCCGGGCAAAAGCCGATCCCGTATGCTGTGGCATTATCTCTTATAATATCAAAAAGCTCGTCTCTGCGTTTTTCTGAAAGCTTTTTTGAATCATTCAGATAAAGTATTTCCTTTTTATCAGGAAGTATGACACATGCCGCAACTACCGGACCGCACAGTGGGCCTCTTCCGGCTTCATCTATACCGAAGACAAAGCTTTTTCCTCCTGAAAGCTTTGCCTGAGCCTCCTGCATGGTTCTTAACCGTTCTCTCTCCTTTATAAGTCGTTCTTCCTTCGTCATGGTTTTTCCAGACTTATCCTTCCCAATCTCGAGTTTCTGAAATCATCTATCACAAGTCTTGCAGTTTTTGCATAATCATATTTTGCGCCTTTTTTCAGGCAACCTCTCTTTACTGAAATTATATTTAGAAGTGCAAGAGGCTCTTTTTTTACGCCCAGTATTCCGTCATCAATTTCAGATAATGCTCTTTCAAATTCGTCAATGCTTATCTGATATCTGTTAAATACATTATCTCTGTAATTATTATACAGGAAATACAAAAGCTCATTTGCAAGCTCTTCCTGATTTACTATATCGTCATTTATTGAACCGATAAAGGCAAGGCATTCGGCTGTATGCTCATCGTCAAATTTGGGCCACAAAACTCCCGGTGTATCCAGCATGAGAAGTTCATCATTTATGTTTATCCATTGATTTCCCTTTGTTACGCCGGGCTTGTTTCCTGTTTTTGCAGAGGCTTTCCCAAGCATTGAATTTATAAGTGTGGATTTACCCACATTCGGGATTCCGCAAATCATGGCTTTTATGGCGCGTTCACCGGTTATGCCTCTGTTTCTGTCTCTTTCTCTTTTTTCTGAAATAAGCCTTGCAGCCGCTTTTCTTATGTTGTCTATGCTGTCGCGTTTTCTTCCGTCCAATGCAACAACAAGTGCGCCTTCCGATTTAAAGTATTCCATCCAGCTTCTGGTAACTGCTTCTTCCGCCAGATCTGCCTTATTAAGTAAAATAAGAATCTGCTTACCTTTGGCAATGCGGCGTATGTCCGGATTTCTTGTTGCAAGAGGTGCTCTTGCATCCACCAGCTCTATCACAACATCAACAAGCCTTACATCCGATTCCATTTTTCTTTTTGCTTTGGTCATATGACCGGGATACCACTGTATTTTCAATTTTCACCTGTATTCTCTGTCAGACTATTTTACTGTTCCTATTTCGTTTATCGGTTTGATTCGAAACCAGACCTTTCCCTTGATTGTTTTTGCTTTTACATTTCCTATGTTTGTAAACCGGCTGTCCTCTGAGGATTCTGTATTGTCGCCCAGCACAAAATATTCGTCATCTGCAAGCTCCACCGGATTTTCAGCTATTCCGGGCAATGCAATATTGCCCATAAAATCATCCTTAAGCATTACATTGTTTATATATACCTCACCGTCTCTTATCTGCACTGTTTCGCCGGGAAGACCCACTACGCGCTTAACATTCAGCTTTCCTGTATCAGCCCTTTCAAATAATACAATATCATACCTGTCAGGCCTTAAAAGATCCACCTTGAGTCTGTCCACAAGACAGACATCTTCGGCATTAAGCACCGGTGACATGGACTGTCCGCTGATTATGGTCTGTCCCATAAAGGCGTAAACAAGAAACCATGCTGTTGATATTATGACAACAAAATATACCAGTATCCTGATGATGAGTCTCAGGAGCTTATTGTCATCGTATGTATAAAGACCCATGCTCTGAATTACCCCACATTAAGACAGGAACCGCCGATGAACTCTCTTATAATAGATGCCGGAGGTATTTCATCCGTTGAAAGCGGCACGACAAAGTCGAGGAATTTTAAAAGCTCCTTTGCCTTTGTAAATTCCGGGGTGTCTCTCGGTACGCAAAACAGTATTCTCTCTGCATAAGGCTTTATGGCTGCAAGCTCGTAAACCATGGAAGTATTTATGATGGCATCTGCAGTGTCCTGATAAGGGAATATGTTTTTTTTCTCTCCTTCCCGTACTGACGGCCACATCTGTATCGTCTGCACCGCATTATATCCGCGTGTGCGATGATCTCTTACTATGCGCCTTAAAAGCCTTAAATCCGAGCTTGGAATTCGATTATGCTCATCTATGTTAAACTGAGAAAGAGCCGACACATACATCCTGAAAATAAGCTCCTCAGGCAAACTTTCGGTGAATTTTCCGTTAAGCCCGTGTATGCCCTCAATTATGACAATATCTTTTTCTCCCAGACTTATCTTTGTTCCCAGATATTCTCTTTTTTCTGTCAGAAAATTAAAGTGCGGAAGCTCCACCTCTTTTCCGTCCAGCAGCTCTCTCATATCTTTTGAAAACTGCTCTGTATCAAGTGCGTTTACGGATTCAATATCCATGTTTTTGCCGAATCCTGTTCTGTCCAGATAATAATTTATCAAGAGAGATTATTTTCGGCTTTACGCCATAGCTTTTAAGAGAATATGACAATCTGTTGGCGGTGCTGGTTTTTCCCGAGCTTGAAGGACCTGCCAGAAATACAAACTTTTTGTTGCTGCTTATGATTTTTTGCGCAGTCAGAGCCAGACGATTGTCGAAAAATGACTCGCAGGTAAGAATAAGCTCCGTAGATCTCTCGCGACAGATTTCTTTATTTATCTCGGTAACATTATCAGTTCCCAGAACATGTGCAATCATATACGATTCATTATAAGCCTCAAAAAATTTTTCCGGCACATCAAAATGAGCTATCTCATCGATGGTATCCGGACTGTCGGGAAGCATGAGAAAGAAGCCCTGTTTATAAGGCATGAGATCAAAAGCCCTAAGCTGCCCTGAAGTTTTAAAAACAGAGCCGTAAAAATATACTCTGAAGCCCTCAAAATTGCTCACCGTAATCCGGGAATTTCTTCTGAAATGCAAAAAAGCCGCCGCATCAAATTTATTATCCTCCATACAGTGCTTATATACATCCGCAACCTTAAGTGTATCCTTTTTTATCGGCAGATTTTTCTCGATATAATCATGCATCCTTGTCCAAACTTCGGAATATATCCTGTTTGTAAGCTCTGTCTTAAGCCTGGGTCTTATATAAACATGCGGTCCTATGGTAAATTCCACTGTGATTTTGTCAATGCTTTCAGGTCCCAGAACATCATAAAAAGACTTAAGCATTATAAGGATTGCCGTTCTGGCATAATTTCTTGTCCAGGTTTCTTTCTCAAATAAATTTACGCGCATCGGCAGCCTCCTTTATCACTTTAACTTTCGGCAAATTTTTCATGAAAAATTCAGCCATAATATCAGCAAAAATATGCTCCAGTCCGAAATGACCGCCATCTATAAGGGAAATATTTTCATCAATGTAATCCAGACCGTCATGATGTCCGGTATCTCCGGTTATGAATACATCAGCTTTCGCTGCCATAACTTCCCTCATCATGCCCTTTCCCGAGCCCGGGCATACTGCGATGCGTCGTATGGGGGTTCCTGCATCATAGTACCAGACAGTATCCAGCCCGAAGCATTTTTTCACATTTTCTGCAAGCTCTTTTGTGCTTATTCCTTCGGTATTATCAATTTCTCCCACAAAGCCTATCCCTACATGCTCATTTTCTGAAACGCCTGTGACTTCAAGAGGTTCTGAGAACTTTATATTTAATCTTTTTGCAACTCCGTCTCCCATACCGTTTTTTGCAATATCAAAATTTGTATGCATGGCATAGCAGGCAATTCTGTTTTCTATAAGACATAAAAGCTTTCTTCCTAAAGCATTTTCATCGTTTACCTTTTTTAATGATCCGAAAATCATTGGATGATGTGTCAAAATAAGATCAACACCCTCTTTCACAGCCTTTTCTATGACTCTATTGTCAGCATCCAGCGCCAGCATGACAGAATTTATTATTTTATCGTGATGCCCGCATATAAGCCCCGGATTATCCCAATCCAGTGCAAGATGGCGCGGATACTTTTCCTCAATTTTTTCTATGATTTCACTTAACAAATAACCCATTTTCATATCCTTGTCCGCAAAAGACCGAGCTTATTACCAAGCTCACTCCTTTTAAGCCTGTTTTCCTTTGTATCGTTTCCTTCGCAAGCTTTGTTTAATGCAAGCTCAAGCTTGTCTTCCTGCACCTTAAGATAAGCGCTGAAATCCTTTTCAGAGTTAATATCTATATTTTTTCCGTACAGATAATCAGCCTCTGAATAAAGCTCCTTCTTTGAGTTTTTACAGCCTCTTACATCAAGCAGCATGTAGTATTTTCCTTCATCAAAAACACAATGCTCTTTTTCTATATGCATCCCGAGCTCGTCTATAAGATAATGTCTTAAAATATCGGCTTCGGATTGAGGTCCCAATATAAGCTGCTTTATATCTGAAATTCCTATTCCCTTCTCAGCACCTTCACTTAAGATTTTTACAATAAGCCTTCCGCCCATGCCTGTGATATTTACGCAGTCAGGCAGTATATTACTTTCAAAGGCCTTAAATCCGTCGGAAAGCACCGTTTCAATTCTGTCCGAAAGCCCTGCACTTTCTATATTCTGCTTTGCCCTCAGAACAGGTCCCCCGGCCGTATCAGCTGCAATCGCATTTACAGCTTTTTTCTGTTTTATCGCTTCAATACAGACATATCCGTGATCACAGCCTATATCAACAAGCAGTCTGCCGCTCTGCATAATCTCCAAAACCTTGTTAAGTCTCTTTGACAGCCTCATCCTCTATCCTCACATAAAGCTTTAAAAGCTCATTTTTTTCCTTAATCAGCTGCCCCAGCTTCTGAAGATCACCGCCTGTTTCCTTTTTTCTTCTGTCAATGTCTGCGAGCTTTACCGCTCTCACTGCTTCGGTAAGTCCCTTTTCTATATCAGCTTTGGAAAGGCTTCCGATACCGTCCTTTGACTCACCCAATGAGAATACTTCTGCTGCAAGCTTCATCCCTGATTCATCAGAATGCATCTCATCCAGAAATCCTGCCTCATCTATTATTTCTTTATTTTTGAGCATTACGGCAAGTTCTTTTAAAACAGGTGTATTAAACTGCTCCGGCTCAATATACTTAAACACTGCACCGCCAAGCTCCGGCCGTTCGCAAAGCCAGGAAATGAGTAGCATTTCATATTTAAGCCTGTTATTATCTTCAGTCTGCTGTTCGGACGCCTTTCTTCTTTCGCTGCTTACAGGTCTGTCTGCCGGGATAATTCCGGAAGCTGCCGTGCCTCCCAGCTCAAAGCGTCTTTCTACCATTCTCTTAAGTTCATCATGATCGATCATGAAGTTTGTACTGACAGAGTCCGTGTAATTAGCTCTCTCCAGACTTTCCTTAAACATACATAATCTTTCGGAAACAGCATTGTAAAAGGCTGTTTTTTCTGCCGGATCACTTAGATTATATCCTCGCTTCAGCACCTCTATCATGAAAAGAAAGCCGTTTTTCGCCTCTGAAATAAACTTCTCATACGCATCGGCTCCCTTTAGCCTTATAAGCTCATCAGGATCCTTTGCTCCTTCTATCTCGAGCACCTTGACATTAAGTCCTGCACTGTACAATATCGGAAATGCCTTGATTTTGGCATTTGTGCCGGCTGTGTCGGAGTCCTGTGTAAGTATTACGGTATCCGTATATCGCTTAAGAAGCCTCGCATGCTTTTCATTAAATGCGGTTCCGAGGCTCGCAACCGCATTGTCAAAGCCTGCCTGATGCAAGGCTATGACATCCATATATCCCTCACATAAAAGAAGAAATTTGCGTTTGCTTTTTTTTGCAAAGTTTAGCCCGTAAAGTGTGGCTGACTTATCAAAAATGAGTGTTTCGGGAGAATTCAAATACTTTGGAAGTCCGTCTCCAAGGACTCTTCCTCCGAATGCAATCACCCGGTTGTTTGTATCCATTATGGGAAAAATGACCCGGTTCCAGAACCTGTCCCTGGCTCCTTTTTCGCTGTAAACAACAAGCCCAGACTCCTTTATGATATCGTCGGTATAACTCTTTTCCTTTAAATATCTGTAAAGTGCATCAGGGGCTTTTGGAGAAAAGCCCAAACCGAAGTGTGTAATCGTTTTATCGCTTAATGCTCTTTTTTTCAGATATTCAAGCCCGGTTTTGCCATCGGTGCTTTTAAGCACACTGTTGTAAAAAACAGCAGATTCCTTATTTATCTGTAAAAGAGAAGCTTTCAGCTCTTTTTTTCCCTTATCCTCGCCAAAAGAGGTCTCCGGCAAAGAGATATGTGCTCTGTCAGCCAATGCTTTAAGTGCTTCCTGAAAAGAATAATTTTCATATTGCATCAGAAAGCTTATGACATTTCCTCCCGCTCCGCAGCCGAAGCAATGAAATATCTGTTTTCCCGGACTTACCGAAAAAGATGCCGTTTTCTCTCCGTGAAACGGACATAAACCGAAATAATATGCCCCCTTTCTGGTAAGCCTTACATGCTGTCCTATGACATCCACGATATCATTGGCATTTCTGACCTGTTCAATTATCTGTTCGTCATATCTCATCTAAAATTAAAACTTCCAGCCCTTTGGTACAAATAACTCCTCGAATTTCTCTATGGCATATGTATCAGTCATGCCCGAAATATAATCACACACGGCTCTTTCTTTATTTGTTCCTCTTTCCATGAGCTCTATATACTCTCTTGTAAGCTCACCGGGATGATTCATATAATAGTTAAAAAGAAGTGCTATCATCTCCTGAGCCTTGCCTTCTTCCTCTTTTGCCTTGCCTCCCACATATACATTGGCAAACATCCATTTGCGCAGCTTCTGCATGGCTTCCTCGTAGTCATGGCTCATTTTTATCTTTTCTGAATTGACACTGTTTTTTATTACATCATGAATAAGTGAATTAAGCCTGTCATGAACATTATGTCCCAGCACATCCGTGTATTCCGTCGGAATATCATCCTCGGTAAGAAGCCCCGCTCTTATGGCGTCATCCACATCGTGATTAAGATATGCAATCTTGTCTGAAAGTCTCACAACATGACCTTCAAGCGTTGCCGGGTCTCCTGAGGTCTGATGGTTTTTTATGCCGTCTCTTACCTCCCATGTAAGATTAAGACCCTTTCCTGATTTTTCTATGACATCAACAATTCTCACCGACTGCTCACTGTGCACAAAGCCCTCGGAGCACAGCCTGTTTAGTACGGCTTCTCCGCTGTGTCCGAACGGAGTATGCCCCAGATCATGTCCCAGCGCAATAGCCTCCGTAAGATCCTCGTTGAGGCACAGCGCCTTTGATATAGTGCGGGCTATTTGAGAAACTTCCAGTGTATGAGTAAGTCTTGTTCTGTAATGATCCCCTTCGGGAGCCAGAAAAACCTGAGTCTTATGCTTCAGCCTGCGAAAGGCCTTGCTGTGCAGGATTCTGTCTCTGTCGCGCTGGTATACAGGTCTTATGTCATCAGGTTCTTCTTCTCTTTTACGCCCCTTAGAACGGACAGACAATGCAGCAAAGGGACTTAAATATAGTTCCTCCTTTGCTTCAAGCATTTCTCTTATTGTATTGTGTCCCATATATCCACCCATACTGTCTATGATACCACATGAATACAAATTCATGTAAAAAAAGATGCTGTCTGTTTTGCTTCTGTCTTATATATCTGCTTTACAGATTTATAAAAAAACCGGAGTTTCAAGCTCCGGCTTTTAAATCAGTCATTTACAAATAATACATTATATATACTTCTTATAGCCGTTTCATAATCCGCCTCGTCAACGCCTATAATTATATTTATTTCTGTAGAGCCCTGATCTATCATCTTTATATTCACTCTTGAATCCGCAAGCGCACGCATAACTCTTGCCGCCGTGCCTCTCGAATACGCCATTCCAAGCCCTACTATTGCAATAAGCGCAATACCATCTTCTACATAAAGGCTCTCTGGCTCAAGCTCATTTCTGATGTCCTCCAAAAGCTCGTTTTCTGCCTTTTTAAGCTCTTCATTATGTACCACCACCGACATTGTATCAATTCCTGTCGGAAGATGCTCAAAAGAGATATTATGCTTTGCAAAAATATTAAGAAGATGAGCCCCGAACCCTATCTGTTCGTTCATTGACGGAGTTTCTACAAGCACTGCCGAAAATCCCTTTTTCCCGGCAATTCCCGCTACCTTATGCTTTCTCGGCACTCTCGGAAGCTCTGAGGAGATAAAAGTTCCCTTATCGTCAGGCCTGTTTGTATTACGGATATTCATTGAAATGTTTGCTTTTCTTACCGGGAATACCGCTGCCTCGTGCATTACTGATGCACCCATGTAGGAGAGTTCTCTCAATTCTCTGTAGGTAATGGCCTCTATGGGCTCCGGATTTTCCACTATTCTAGGATCAGCCGAAAGCATTCCCGAGACATCAGTCCAGTTTTCATACATATCAGCGCGCATTGCTCTTGCCACAAGCGAGCCTGTTATATCGGAACCGCCTCTTGAAAATGTATGTATGCTTCCGTCCGGCATCGAGCCGTAAAATCCCGGCACAACAGCATATTCCACACCCTTAAGCGCAGTATATATTCCGTCATCTGTCTTATCATTGTCCAGCCTGCCGTTCTCATCAAAGAAAATGCAGTCTGCCGCATCCACGAACTTAAATCCCAGATAAGCAGCTAAAAGCCTTGAGTTAAGATATTCCCCGCGGCTTGCCATATAATCTCTTGAAGGATTTCCGGAAAGGTGCTCTGAAATCTTTGCTATTTCGCCATCCAGATCCATGTCAATGGAAAGTGCATCCATTATTTCGGAAAACCTGAGCTTTATATCATTAAGGCTTTCCGTATAATCCTCTCCGGCAACTGCCTTTTCATAGCAGGAATAAAGCATATCAGTGACCTTTATGTCATCCCTGTTTCTTTTGCCCGGTGCAGATGCAACGATATATCTGCGGCATGGCATTTCCTTTATTATATTCTTTACCTTTTTAAACTGTCCGTCGTCAGCAAGTGAGCTTCCTCCGAATTTAGCAACATATTTTTGCATAACAATCCCCCTGTCAGAGTATACTCCCGGCACTCATAAATGCCTCGTCCACATCCAGTGTTGAAAAATAATCCCAGGCCGTCTCTGCGCGTCTTATCAGTGTAACATCTTTCTTATTGTCCATCATAAGCTCGGCACATTTAAGTTTTCCGTTGTAATTATATCCCATCGAATGCCCGTGAGCACCGCAATCCTGTATCACCAGCAAATCTCCCTTTTCAATTTCCGGCAGACTTCTGTCCACGGCAAATTTATCGTTGTTTTCACAGAGAGAGCCGACAATATCATAAGTCTTATTCTTTGCGGCAGACTCCTTTCCGAGTACCGTTATATGATGATATGCCCCATACATGGCCGGTCGCATAAGGTCGCAGGCGGTCGCGTCCACGCCGACATACTCCTTATATATATGCTTGAAGCCTACAGCCTTTGTTACAAGATATCCGTACGGACCCGTAATATATCTTCCCATCTCGGTAAAGATTTTTATGTCAATGCCTCTTTTTCCGAGTATTTCATCATAGACTCTGTGTACGCCGTCTCCGACCCTGGCGATATCAATAGCCTTATCCTCCGGTCTGTACGGGATGCCTATGCCGCCTGACATATCGGCAAATTCGATATCAACCCCAAGCTGCTCTTTTATCTCCAGAATAAGATTAAACATCTCTTCTGCAAGGCCGGGATAATAATCATTATCTATGGAACAGCTTGCAAGCATGGCGTGAAGTCCGAAATGCTTTACTCCAAGCCTTTTAAGCTCACTGTAGGCCTTAAAAAGCTGTTTCTTTGTCATACCGAACTTGGAGTCATGAAGATGTCCGATTATGTCATTTGTGATACAAAACTCGCCGGGATTATATCTGCAGCATACAGTCTCCGGAATACCGGCTGCATTTTTAAGGTTTTCTATCTGCGTAAAGTCATCCAGATTTACAATGCCTCCCAGCTTTATGCAGGCTTTATATTCCTCATCCAATGTCTCATTGGAGCTGAACATGATATCATGTCCGGTCATTCCGCAGCGTTCCGCAAGCATAAGCTCCGTAACTGATGCGCAGTCAGCGCCGCAGCCTAAAGAATGTAAAAGTCTTAGAATACCCGGTGTGGGAGTGGCTTTGACCGCGAAATACTCCTTAAAGCCCTTATTCCATGAAAAAGCCCTGTAAAGCTCTGTGACACAGTTTTTTATTCCTTCTTCATCATAAATGTAAAATGGTGTGGGATAAATATTATTCCATCTTTTTGCATCACTTAAACTAAATGGTAATATATCAGTCATTTGAAATCATACCTTATCTCAGATTTTTCTTAATGCGTCCTCAAGGGCGGTCTTCATGCTGGTTTTTTCATCCTTCATCTTTATCAGTCTTGCAGGACATCCCGCAACCACGGCATTTTCAGGAACATCCTCAATAACAACTGCTCCTGCTGCAACTACTGCATTTTTACCGACATGCACGCCCTCAATAACGACTGCATTTGCACCTACAAGAACCCCGTCTTCGATGATAACGGGTGTGGCTGATGCCGGCTCTATAACACCGGCCAAAACAGCTCCTGCTCCTATATGGCAGTTTTTTCCGACTGTGGCACGCCCGCCCAGAACAGCTCCCATGTCTATCATGGTTCCGTCTCCGATAACTGCTCCTATATTGATGATGGCTCCCATCATAATAACAGCATTTTTACCGATCTCAACCTTTTCTCTGATAATTGCTCCCGGTTCTATTCTGGCCGGGACGCACTTCATATCCAAAAGCGGCACACCGCTGTTTCTCCTGTCATTTTCTATGACAATGTCATCAATTTTCTCCGCATTTGCTTCTATGATTTCAGAAAGCTCCGCCCAGTCTCCGAAAACGATTTTATCCTTTTCTCCGAAAACATGTGCTGCGCCGTAGTTTATTGGTTCACGTTCCTTAATATAAAGCTTGACCGGGGTCTTCTTCTGTGAATCGGCAATATATTGTATGATTTCCTGTGCGTCCATATTTCCTCTTTAATCTCAAAGCATATTCTTCATTGTATAAAGTCCTGCCGGTTTTTCAATAAGAAACCCGGCTGCCTTTATGGCACCCTCCGCAAATAATATGCGGTTTTCTGCCTCATGCTTAAGTGTTATTGTTTCAGTGCCGGCAGATATGATAATTTCATGAGTTCCAACCTCACTGCCGTAGCGGAGTGAATGCACTCCGATTTCATTTGCATCACGCTTTCCGTTTTCATGGCGGCCGATATTGAGTACGGCATCCGGCCTGACTTCTTTAATTGCATTTGCTATGAGAAACGCCGTACCGCTGGGAACATCAAGCTTTTGATTGTGGTGCTTTTCTACTATTTCAATATCAGCAGCCGGGAATGCAGCCACAGCCTTTTTGCAAAGATCCGCAAGCACTGCCACACCTACGGACATATTGGCGGATAAGAAAACCGGTATGCTTTTTGCGGCCTCGGCTATAAGCTCCTTTTCTTCCGCTGTATGTCCGGTAGTGGCTATGACAACCGGAAGCTTTCTTTCCGTACAGTAATCCAAAAGCTCCTTTGTGGCACTATGATTTGAAAAATCTATGACCACATCGGCATTGCCCTTAAAATCTGATATCAGACTGTATTGTTTTTTCGTCTCGTCTGTTTCATAGTGCCTGCCCACAAAAGCTGCAGCCTCTGCACCGCAAAAATTCTTTTCACAGAGCGCAGAGACATTCTGCCCCATGCGCCCCGATGCACCATATATTATGATTTTCATTGACATTATTCCTTTTTTAAATAAGTCCGAGAGACTTCATGATACCCTTAAGAGTTTCGAATTTTCCTTCTGTCATCTTCGTAAGAGGCAGCCTCAGGAAATTCTCACAGTAGCCCATTTCTGACATTGCAGCCTTTACCGGGATAGGATTTACCTCGCTGAAAAGAGCATGCGTTAACGGCAGATATTTAAGCTGCAGACTGAGGCTTTCTGCCGTATTTCCTTCAAAAAAGCTGTTGCATAATCTGACTGTAGCATTTGGAACCACATTTGCAAGCACCGAAATCACGCCTATTCCGCCCAGAGAAAGTATGGGCACTATCTGATCATCATTACCCGAATATATATTAAGCTTATCACCCACAAGGCTCTTGGTAGTGGCCACAGAGGAAATGTCTCCGTTTGCCTCCTTGATTCCTGAGATATTCTCATGGTCGGCCAATGCCGCATATGTTTCAGGCGCGATATTTACTCCGGTTCTTGATGGCACATTATAAAGAATAAGCGGTTTTTCAGATGCCTCTGCTATTGTTTCAAATACCTTTATAAGGCCTCCCTGAGTACATTTATTATAATATGGCGTCACTACCAGGATTCCGTCTACGCCTGCTTTGGATGCATATCTTGACAGCTCCACGGCATGCTGCGTATTGTTGGAGCCTGTTCCTGCTATAACAGGAACCCTTCCTGCAACCTTCTCTACCGCAAAGTCTATAATTCTTTTATGCTCTTCATCTGTAAGAGTAGCACTTTCTCCTGTTGTTACGGCTACGCAAAGACCGTTTATTCCCTCGGATATCTGCCAGTCAATAAGTCGTCCGTATGCCTCAAAGTCTATTCCGCTTTCTGTAGTAGGCGTAATAAGTGCCGTTGCTGCGCCTTTGAAAATAGTCTTGTTCATAATTTAATTCCTCCTTTGCTGAGATAAACATACCTGCCGCCCTTTAAGGCAACAGAAGCTGCATGTAAGAAGCCTGCCATGCATTTCGGATAGAATAAAAATGACCAATGCCATGCATCGGTCAGGTAATGAATTTCAATCAAATAAAAAATAAGATTAAAATACTTACATACTTAATACATAGCTCTCCGCTTCCGCGACAGTCAAACGAATATTATCCGTTTGCCCAGGAACTGTCCGCCTGCAGATCCTTCGGCAGTAACACCTTTTTCTGATATAACGGCTCTGCGAAAGCCTATCACATATCAAATACTCTTTGGTACTGCGCCTCTATCCTTAATATGCAATATTTAATTGTGTTATATACTATCACTTTAAAAGCCTGTTGTCAGCAGAAATATTACATAATTTTTCTTTAACAAAAAATTAAGCTCATAGTAATATTGACCTGTGTACAGCCGAACAGCCTTTATCTTTCCAAAAGCATTCTGTCGCTGTCCAGAGCTTTTCCGGCTGATTCCCTGAACTTTTCAAGAAAGTCTGCAACTGTTAAGTGTGCTCTTTCCTCTCCGCTGGTATCAAATATTATATCTCCCTGATCCATCATTATAGTACGATTTCCGAGTTCCAGTGCAGACTGCATGTTATGCGTAACCATAAGACAGGTGATGGAATTTTCCTTTACTATGCTTTCGGTAAGCTCCAGAACCTTTTCCGCAGTGGCAGGATCCAATGCTGCCGTATGCTCATCCAGTAACAGCAGCCTGGGCTTATTGATGGTTGCCATCATTAAAGTAAGTGCCTGCCTCTGGCCTCCGGAAAGGGAGCCTACCGGATGATTCATGCGATTTTCAAGCCCCATATTAAGAGGCAAAAGTTTTTCTTTGAAAAAATCTCTGTCTGCTTTTGTTATTCTGCCGAGCCAGCCGCCTCTTCCTGCAGCCAGCGCCAGATTTTCCTCTATGGACATACCGGGTGCCGTACCAAGCATGGGATCCTGAAAAAGCATTCCGATGCTTCTCGCCCTTATATAATCCGGCTTAAGCGTAATATCTTCGCCGTCCAGTACAATACTTCCGCTGTCGGTAAGGAATTTTCCTCTTATTGCATTGAACAGCGTGGATTTTCCGGCACCGTTCGCCCCGATGATAGTTATAAAATCTGCGTCATTGACCAGAAGAGACAAGCCCTTTAGCGCCTGCTTTTCGTTAATAGTTCCGGGATTAAATGTTTTGGTAATCTTATCTATAAGAAGCATTATAACCCCCTCCCCTTAGCTTCAAATCTTCGCTTTATGACCGGAATCTGCGACTTTATGTAAGGACCGGAAATGGCAATGATAACTATAACTGAAGACACCAGCTTAAGCATGAATGCAGGCATATTAAATCTCAGGGCGATCATATATACAATTCTGAAAATAATAGCCCCCAGCACCGCGCCTGCGGCTCTTACGCTTATTTTTCCGCGTCCCATAAAGGCGCGTCCTATAAGCAGCGACGCCAGTGCCATTGTCACCATCCCCGTTCCTATATCAATATTCACGCTCTTTTGTAATTGTCCCAGCATGCAGCCCGAAAGTGCCGTAAAGGAATTTGCAATACAAAGCCCAACCAGCGTTGTCACGAACGGATTTATGGATGAAGAGCTCACCATGTCAGGATTATTTCCGGTAGCTCTGATAGCCAGTCCCAGTCTGGTGGTTAAAAACAGCGAAAGGAAAATTACTACTGCAATCACTGCGATCAGCGCGATGATCATCTTATAAAGTCCTGAAAAATCTGATTCCTGAAGACCTGTCTTAAGCATTGTAAAGACCGTGACCGTCTTATTTAAGTTAAGCAGCGAGGAATTTCCCATTATGGCAATATTTATAGAATATAATCCCGTATTCACTATGATTCCCGAAAGCAGGCTGTCTATGCCCATCTTCGTCTGCAAAAGTCCGGTTACAAGCCCCGAAACAATGCCGGCAAACATTGCTGCCGGTATTGATAAAAAGGGATGACCTGCAATAGCTACAACTGCTCCCACAGAGGCTCCCAGCGTAAAGCAGCCGTCAGTGGAAAGATCGCAGACATTGAGCATGGTATAGCTTAGGAATAATGCCAGTACGGTAAGACCACTTACAAGACCCAGCTCTACCGAGGTTTGACACAGGCTTAAAATTGAAGAAAAATCCATAAAAACTCCGTAGTTTGAAATTTAGAAGGATTCAGCTGTCTGAAGCTCTACGATAGATGTGCAGTAAGGCTCAAATTTAGCCTTTACGGTATCAAGATCGTATCCGAGCTCCTCACATATTTCAGTATTGATTGAAGCTATGCCGTTGTCAAAAGTCATTACCGGTGTTGTTGCAGGCTCTGCGCCGTTTACAAGAATTTCGTTAATCATGTTGGCTGTCTCTACGCCGATATTTGCATAGTCAACGCCAAATCCCAGGAATGCTCCGTTAAGTGCAAAGGAATCTGCTCCGGTATAATGCGGAATACCTGCTCCTGCAAACTTTTCATAAATAGAAAGCTCTGCAGTCATAATTGTGTTGTCTGTAGGAGTAAATACTGCATCAACTCCGTCCGCTATAAGTGAATCAGCCGCAAGCATTACCTCATCAACCGTAGTTCCGTTTGCCTCAACATACTCAACGCCCTTGGCATCGAGGTAAGCCTTCGCATCCTTTATAGCTGCCTCTGAGGAATCCTGTCCGACATCATAGAGAAGTCCGACCTTTGCAGTATCCGGATTCTGCGCAAAGATAAGATCCATGATGGCATTTGTATTGAGGTAGTCTGATGTACCTGTGACATTTGCCCCCGGAGCTTCAAGCGAATCTACAAGCTGTGCCGATATGGGATCAGATACTGCTGAAAACACAACCGGTATCTGACTGTCCTCTGTAGCCGACTGCATAGCCATAGCTACAGGAGTTGCTATGCCGACCATAAGGTCCACCTTCTCTGCATCCTGAAAATTGGTTATTATCTGATTAAGTACATTGGAATCAGCCTGGCAGTTGTCATATGAAATTTCATATGTAACACCCTCTGCCTCCCCGAGCTTTTTGAGCTGTGCCTCTATGTTCTCATAAATCTGATTAAGAGAGGCATCGTCCACATAGTTGCATATACCGATCTTGAATGTCTCTGCGCCTGATACAGGCTCTGCGCTGTCTCCTGTCTCAGCTTCACTTTCTGACTTCTCTGCGTCTGCCACAGCTTCAGTTTCCTCTGATTTTGAATCAGCTGCGGAAGTTGTTTCCGTAGAAGCTGAAGAACATGCGGTAAGACTTGCTGCAATACTTGCTGCCATTACTACACTAAGAAATTTTTTCATTTTTGTTTCCTCCGTTTCTTTTAGGTGAGTGTGATATGCGGCAGGGAAGATTTTAAGCACAAAAAACTGTCCCTGCATTACTGCTGGGACAGGAATAAACCTGCGGTGCCACCCGGCTTGATGTAAAACATCCACTCTGCACATACAATCATATGCCCGTTCTTTTTACGGGGAACATCACCCGTCTCGCATACTCTGAAAAATCATTTCTGGTCGCCCTCGGAAGTCCATTCAGCTGAATATTTCATACTGCGATCTCACCATCCGCAGCTCTCTCATATGAAAGGGAAGCAGCCTACTTACTCTTCCTCAACGGTTTATCAAATACTATCACGCCAATTCGCTAAAGTCAACTTATTTTTTTATTTTCCGCAGTCTTTAATATAAAATTTGATCAGACCGTCATGAGGGTTCTTCTTAAGATACTCCACATAAGCTTTTGCATCCTCCTCATAAAGAAAATCTGCAATCATACGATATTTATCCGGCTCAAAATCTCTTGCTCCGTATACCTGATATAAAAATAAAGCGTTAATACATCCGTTCATAAACAGCACTCCTTTTCACCACACTACTTTAATAAAATCATGATATATTTTCAAGTATGTTTTTATATTTTCAGAGATTTTCAGTATTTACAGAATCGCCATGAAAGAATATTGTAATGAAATGAATATATCTTTGTTATTGGATAATTTTTATTGGTATTGTATAATACTTTCAGCAGGACACGGGCTAGTACCGGTTTCGACGGGGATCATGCAGTCGGTGAAGCTATCCGCAGGACGATGCGTTAAATCTCAAACTTAAATATAAACGCAGAAGATAATTTTGCATTAGCAGCCTAAGCGCTGCTCGTCTCTCCTGATGTACCTGTCTTTCAGGGTCAGAGGCGTCGATCAGACAGGAAACTTCATATACAAAGCTTTGAGTATATGGACGCATTATGAAGCTTAGTTTTCATATCAGCTTGTTTGTCAGCTTATATGGAAATGAATAAAGATGACAAACTATGATAGTAGAAGAACGAGGAATTGATTTTCGGACAGGGGTTCGACTCCCC
>CAVBSU010000024.1:0-1653 GCA_963598245.1 Lachnospiraceae bacterium
AAGTGTAGATTTCCCCACATTGGGAAGTCCTACGATACCTAATTTCATATATACTTCTTCTCCTTAGATTTTACTTGATTTTCAAAGAATCTCAGTGTTCGGCGTTTTGGCTGCTATCTTTACCATATTCTCTGCCTTTCAGATTCTTACCCATTGGTTGTATCCTTTCCGCGCCTGCAAAAATGACACACTGCCACATATAAGTTATAGCATATAATGCCTTTTTTCAAGCCGTTGCGTAAAAAAACTCTTCATGCACAAAAAAACCGGCGTCACACTGTTTTACATGATGCCGGGCTTAGTACTTAGTTCCATTCCTCAGCTAAGAGGAAATCGCGGATATTCCGGTGCTTAATCCCATTTCGACTCATATCGAACTCATCGAGAGAAACAACATACTTCGGGAAGTTGTCTCGAATGTTATCATACGCGCCAAACTCACGGTTGACCGTTTCTTCCGATGCCAGCAGGTAAGTAACCTGAACATACAGCTTCTCGCCGCGCCTGTCGCATACAAAATCAATTTCCTTATCACCTGTTCTGCCAACAGTCACTTCATAGCCCCGGCGCAGCAATTCCAGATACACGATATTCTCCAAGATGAGATTGATGTCCCGCATATTGCCGCCAAAGACCGCCTCGCGGATGCCGTGATCGGCAATATAATACTTCTCGTTGGAGGCAAGAATCTGCTTGCCCTGCAAATCTTCCCGCTTCACCTGATAGAACAGGTACGCCTCGCAGCAGTATTTGATATAGTTCAGGATTGTTTCCGGGGCAACGGTGCGCTGTTCGTTTTTCAGGAACTTCGCAAGAGAAGTCGCCGAGAAGGCCGTACCCACATTGGCAATCACATAAGCAATAATCCGTTCCAGCAAGTCAACATCCCGGATTTTATTCCGCTTCACGATGTCTTTTAGCTGAACCGAGTTGAACAGATCATGAAGATATTGCTTGGACGGCGCATCCGCATAGCTGAGGTTCGCAAGGTAGGGCATGCCTCCGGCAAGCAGGTACTTTTGGAAACACTGCTGGATGGGCACATCGGGAGCAATCGAACTGTACAGCTCCATGAACTCTCCGAAAGAAAACGGATAGATCACAAACTCCACATACCTTCCGCCCAAATAAGTTGCAAGCTCACCGGACAGTAGTTTTGCATTGGAACCGGTGATGTAGATGTCACAATCCAGCGAAACGCGAAAAGAGTTGATGCACTTTTCCCAGTCCTTGACCTCCTGTATTTCATCAAAGAACAAATAGACCTTGCCCTCTATTCCTGCGGCTCTTGCGGTGATCTCATCATGCAGAGCCTGTGCAGTTTGCAGGTGGGAATAGCTCATATCTTCAAAATTGATGGAGACAAACTGCGTCGGGCTGACACCGGATTCCGTAAGTTCCTGCTTGATCAGCTCAAGCATGACCGACTTCCCGCAGCGGCGGATACCAGTCATGACTTTAATCAGCTCTGTTCCGATAAAAGGACGGATACGGCTCATATACAGTTCGCGTTTGATCATAAGGCTTTGCCCCCTTTCCGTGGCTGACTATAGTATAGCACACTTACAGGTGAACCCCAATGGTGAAATCACGAGTTTATAAGTTATAACTGATAAAGCTTAAGACCCGACAGGAGATTTGACGATATAGTGC
>CAVBSU010000024.1:1663-22474 GCA_963598245.1 Lachnospiraceae bacterium
AGTGCAGCCAGCGCGCAACTTCATATGACCTTTTGCGGTTTGCTGACCATTGTCCGATTCCGATGTTTTTCAGTGAAATGGTCTCATATAAAAACGGCCCTCTATGTTTGCCGAATTTATAACATTGATAAAAGCATTCTTATCTATATTTACGATATGTCTTTTTACAAGGCTGAGCTGTTCTGTGCTTATTATGGTATAAACCATCTCCATCGCCTGTCCGGAATAACCGCCCTCTCCCCTGAGTATGGTGCAGCTGTGATTTGAAACGCGTCTTATCTCCTCTGCTATTTCATTTGGATGCACAGTTATTATAAAGAGAGTTTTCTTCTCATATCGTCTGTAAAGATAATTCAGCATTTGTGTCGCCACAAACTGATAAATAATCGTATATAATGCTGATTCCATGCCGAATATGATGCCTGATATGGTAAGCATTATAATATTGGCTACCATCACATAGTTGAATGTATTTATGCCCTTCTTTACAGAAAAGCACATTGCTATAAAATCAGTTCCGCCCTGACTGGCTCCTGAATTAAGCACCAATGCACTGGCGGTTCCGCCTAAAATACCTCCGAAAACAGCCAGAAGCAGGTAATTATCCGTCACATATATCTGCGGAATTATATCTGTAGCAAAGGATACTATCAATATGCTGTAAAAGGAAAAAAGCGTATACTTCTTACCTATTATCCTGAAAGCAAAGGCTGCCGGAATAATATTAAATAAAAGTGACAGCGGTGCAAAGGGAATGCTTATTCCGAAGAATTTGAGCACAATTCTCTGTATGAGAAGGCTGGCTCCGTTAAAACCTCCCGGCACAAGATTTGCAGCATTTACAAACACCGCCAGATTAAAGGCACTCAGAAGTGAACCTAAAGTAACTCCTATGATAGTCCTGATGTCTGTTTTCAGTGAACTATCATTGTGCTTCTGTATATATTTCACATAGGCATCATCAACCTCTTGTCTGCCTCCGTCCAAATCCTTTGCAGATATCTGAGCCATGCCCTTCGCCTCCCTTATATATCTTTAATCTCTCGCAGCACCGAATTCAGAGAGCTTAAGTCCTTCGTTTCTTTCAAGTACCATCTTTACGCTCCACTCATGAGCAAACAGTAAAAGCGGATTTCCCTTAAGATCCTGAACCTTCTTCATGTCGCTTGTACCCTGAATTTTATCAACATTGACATTAGCCGCATCGTCAATCCAGCGAACATACTCGTAGGGCAGCTGTTCCAGGCCAACCTCGACATTATACTCATTTTTCAGTCTGTAAATAAGAACCTCGAACTGAAGTACTCCGACGACTCCTACTATAATTTCCTCCATGCCGGAGTTTATCTCCTGAAATATCTGGATAGCTCCCTCCTGAGCTATTTGCATGACACCCTTCAGGAACTGCTTTCTCTTCATGGTATCAATCTGGCGAACCCTTGCGAAGTGTTCAGGCGCAAAGGTCGGTATACCTTCATACTTGAATTTCCCGGGCGAGATGCAGAGCGTATCTCCTATTGAATAAATCCCGGGATCAAAAACGCCTATGATATCTCCCGCGTAGGCATCTTTTATTATCTGTCTCTCATCTGCCATCATCTGCGTAGGCATAGTGAGTCTTATTTTTCTTCCGCCCTGAACATGGTTTACTTCCATTCCGGCATCATATTTTCCAGAACAAATCCTCATAAACGCAACTCTGTCTCTGTGAGCCTTGTTCATGTTTGCCTGAATCTTAAATACAAAGGCGGAAAAGCCCTCTTCAACCGGATCTATCATGCCCTGATCGCTCACACGAGGGAGCGGCGGCGTTGTCATTTTGAGAAAGCTGTTAAGAAACGGCTCCACTCCAAAATTTGTAAGAGCAGAACCAAAAAAAACGGGGCTGAGCTTTCCTTTGAGAACCTTATCAAGATCCAGTTCATCTGCCGCACCGTCAATAAGCTCCATGTCCTCCATAAGCTTATCGTAATTCATAAAGCCTATAATGTCTTTCACCTCAGGTGCGGCTATGTCATAATTGTGGGTTTCAAGCTCCTTTGCTCCGCCCATCTCGGCTTTAAAGGTGATTACTGTCTTTGTTTCCCTCTCATAGACACCCTTGAAATTTTTCCCGCAGCCTATGGGCCAGTTTACAGGGCAGGTATGAATACCCAGTACCTCCTCTATTTCCGAGAGGAGCTCAAACGGATCTCTTGCTTCACGGTCAAATTTATTTATGAATGTAAATATCGGTATTTCTCTCATAACACAGACCTTGAAAAGCTTTATAGTCTGTGCCTCCACACCCTTTGATCCATCAATAACCATGACGGCAGAATCTGCCGCCATGAGTGTGCGATATGTGTCCTCTGAGAAATCCTGATGTCCGGGAGTATCCAGTATATTTATAACCTTTCCTCCGTACTCAAACTGCATGGCAGATGAGGTTACCGATATACCTCTTTCCTTCTCTATCTCCATCCAATCTGACACCGCGTGCTTTGCAGCCTTTCTTCCCTTTACGGTACCTGCCAGATTTATGGCTCCGCCGTAGAGCAGAAACTTTTCAGTAAGTGTCGTTTTTCCCGCGTCAGGATGTGATATTATCGCAAAGGTACGGCGTTTTTCTATTTCTTTTTTCAGCTGATCGTTATTTGCCATATTATGCCTGTTTCTTAGTTCTCATACTGTCTTTATTCAGCTCGTAAATCCTCAGAAGCCCCTTCATGAGCAGCTTTTCATCCATCACTATTTCATGCCTGCAATACGGTACGGCAAATCTTGCCATGCCTCCGCATGCAACCATCTGCGTTTTTTTCCCGAGCTCCTCCTCTATTCTGTCTAAAATAGCGTCAATGCCTCCGGCTATACCATAAACCACTCCGCTTTTCATACACTGCGTTGTATCTCTTGAGATAACCCTTCCCGGCTTATCCAGGTCTATCTCGGGCAGCATTGCCGTACTGGTAGACAGGCAGTTCGCACTTTGCTTCATGCCGGGCATAATGGAACCGCCCAGAAACTCTCCGTCCTCATCTACAACAGTGATTGTGGTGGCTGTTCCCATATTTACTATGGCGCAGGGCATGTTATAGTTCTGGTATGCTGCCTGCGCTCCCACAATAAGGTCTGCTCCCACACCCTTCGGGTACTTGAACTTACTTAGCTTAATATCCATTTTAAGGCTGCTTGTGACAACAATCGCCTCTAAGCCAAGCACCTTTCTCACTGCGGTTCTCACAATACCCGTAAGCGGCGGAACCACGGATGAAATAATCGCCCCTGTTATATCTTCCTTGTAAATATCATGAAAAGCCAGCACTGACATGATATCACTGGCATATTCAAGGCTGGTCTTATCATATGCCGTAGTAACTCGTTCCTCTATTATATGGTCAATGTCCCGGACAATTCCCATCTTTATGTTGGAATTGCCCATATCTATTGCTAGTATCATAATGCTTTTTTCCCTAATAATCTTTTTAAGGCTCTGCCTCGGCCTCTGGCACAGTGATACGCACCTTATCGATGTGGTTATGTTCCAGAGAAACCGTTTCAAGCTTTATACCGTCCTCAGTAATAACCTCATCCCCCTCATCCGGAAGTCTGTCCAAAAGACCTATAATAACGCCTCCTATTGAGTCGTATTCCTTACTTTTAAGCTCCAGACCGGGTATGCGTTCATTTAAATCATCCAGCTTTGCCGAGCCATCCACGATATATTCTCCCGGTCCTACATCCTCTATTTCATTATCCTCTTCATAGTCATATTCATCACGGATATCTCCGACTATTTCCTCAACAAGATCCTCTATTGTGACTAATCCTACGGTATCGCCGTATTCATCCAGCACAATAGAAAGAGAGATACTGTTTTTCAGCATCTCCTGCATCAGCTCCGAGGTTTTTTTGTATTCATGTGTGAAGTATGCTTCGCGGATAATATCTCTTATATCAAAATGATCCTTTTCCTGATAAAGCAAAAGATCCTTTATATTAAAAAGTCCTATGATATTATCTGTATCACCCTCGTATACAGGCATTCTTGTATACTTATGTTCTCTGTATGTATTGATTATGTCATCGTGAGTCGCGTCAACATTAAGAAATACCATATCAACTCTCGGCACCATGACATCGCGGGCTGTACTCTCGCCGAGGTCGAAAACATTGTTTATCATTTCTTTTTCCTCGGTTTCTATCTCCCCGTCCTCATGGCTGACATCCACTATGGTTCTGATTTCATTTTCTGTATATGTATCCCTTTGATTCGGATCCACGCCGAGAAGCTTCATAATACCTCTTACCACGGTATTAAGGACAATGCTTACAGGCGTTATAATAATCATCCATGCATAGACAATGCCGCCGACTGAAAGTGCGATCCTCTCGGCTGATTTTGCCGCACAGTTTTTGGGAGTTATTTCACCAAAAATAAGTATGAGTATCGTCAGTACGCCTGTGGCCAGGCCCACATATATACTCCCGAAGGCATTCGTCACCATAACCGTAGCCAGAGCCGTAAGCCCGGTATTCACTATATTATTTCCGATAAGCAGCGCACTTATCAGACGCGTCTGTTGAGACAAAAGCTTTTCTACCTTCTGTGCCCTTTTGTCGCCTTCATTTGCAAGAGTCTTTATACGAATCTTGTTTACTGCCGTGATTGCGGTCTCAGATGCTGAGAATAATGCCGATAAACCCAGCAGTATTACCAGAATAAATAATCGCGTCGCGTCGCCGGAATCCAAATATGTTCACACTCCTTTTCTTAAATTCCTGTATTTGCAGTGATACAGCCATCCGGCTGCACATCAGTTTACTATACAATATCAGAACACAATTTTCAAGCACAGTAAATCCTGCCGCACATCCTATGTATCCTGCAGATGCCGGGGCAAGCACCTTTTACCCCGGCATCAATAATATATCACTTATGTTCCTTTGCCGACCATTCTTCAACTGTCAGCCTGAATACTGCTACGGCTCTTACTGCCGCCTCATTCATGGGCATATTGTCCCGCTTTGTATAATGCCTGAATATTAAATCAAAGGCATGCCGTTTTTCCTCATACTCATCCACAAGCTTAATCTCTCCGTTTCCCATCACCGAAAGGAAGTCATAAGTATAATTGCATCCCTCTCCCGTTTCCTTAAGTTCATGTTTGCAGTCCATTTCAAAGGATGCCGTATGTTGCTTTTTTACAAGCTCATATTTCTTCCCGGCAGGTGCACCGTGAAAATACAAAATAAGCTTTTCGCCTTTCGCCTCATAGCCGAAATTAAGAGGGACTATATATGCACCTTTTTCGTCTATAAGACCCAATCTGCAGCAATCGCAGTCCTCCACGATTTTAATCATGCTGGCAAAATCAGTGACCTCTCTGTCTTTTCTTCTCATTTTTGCACTCTCCTGCTTTTCCGTTTAGTTCGGTAATTATCTGTTTTCTTCTATAAATTTTATAATCTCCGATACGCCCTGAGCTTTTATCTTTTCTCCGCCTGTGATGTTGATAAGTGTAGGTGCCTGCATAACCTTGAATTTTCTTGCAAGCTTAGGCTCATTATCTGCATTGACCAGTGTGTACTCTATTTTAGCATCTGCAAGTATCTCCTTTGCCACTGCACAATTCGGACAGGTCGTAGTAGTTATCAGATAAAGTCCGTCGCAAAGCTCCGCACTGCCTGATGCCGCCTCATGTACATCGGAAGTGCATGCTTTTCCGGTCTTCTCATCTGCGATTCCGTCAGCTATCTTTACTGCATCATGCTTGTTCGAATAGGACTGTTCAACATTATACTCCAATCTGTCCTTGAATTCCTGAGTTTTTCCGTCATTCCAGTTTTGTACCGGACGATAGTAACCGGTTATGCGGCTGTATACCTCTGTTTTCTTTCCGCATATGGGGCAGGTCTTCTGTTCACCGCTCAAATATCCGTGATCCGCGCAGATTGAATATGTAGGGCTCATTGTATAGTAAGGCAGTCTGTAGTTTTCGGCAATGGTGCGTACAAGCTTGGCTGCTGCCTTCCAGTCGGGAAGCTTCTCTCCCAAAAATGTATGGAACACGGTTCCCGAGGTATAAAGAGTCTGAAGTCTGTCCTGAATATCCAGTGCTTCAAAAACATCCTCTGTGTAGCCTACCGGAAGGTGGGAGGAATTTGTATAGTACGGCACGCCGCTCTGATCGTTTGCGGTAATGATATCAGGGAATTTTTCCTTGTCATGCTTTGCAAGCCTGTATGCCGTAGACTCAGCCGGTGTAGCCTCAAGATTGTAAAGATCTCCGTATTCCTCCTGATAGTCGGAAAGTCTTTTTCTCATGTGGTTCAGCACATCCACTGCAAAATCCTGCGTCTCCTTATGTGTAAGATCCTTTTTGAGCCATGAAGCATTAAGACCTGCCTCATTCATACCTACAAGACCGATAGTGGAGAAATGATTGTTAAAGGTTCCGAGATATCTCTTTGTATACGGATATAATCCTCTTTCAAGCAGTCTTGTTATAACCTCTCTCTTTACCTTAAGAGAACGGGCTGCTATGTCCATCATATGATCCAGCTTTTTATAGAAGTCCTGCTCATCCTTTGCCATATAAGCAATACGAGGCAGATTTATCGTTACAACCCCGACTGAGCCTGTTGACTCTCCTGAACCGAAGAATCCTCCCGATTTCTTTCTGAGTTCTCTTAAATCAAGCCTCAGCCTGCAGCACATGGAGCGCACATCCGACGGCTCCATATCTGAATTGATATAATTGGAAAAGTATGGTGTACCGTATTTTGCGGTCATCTCAAAAAGAAGTCTGTTATTTTCCGTGTCTGACCAGTCAAAATCCTTTGTTATGCTGTAAGTTGGAATAGGATACTGGAAGCCTCTTCCGTTGGCATCACCCTCTACCATAATTTCGATGAATGCCTTGTTTATCATATCCATTTCTGCCTTGCAGTCCTTATATTTAAAGTCGACCTCTTTTCCTCCGACTATGCAATTAAGCTCTGCCATGTCCGCCGGTACTGTCCAGTCGAGCGTTACATTTGTGAAAGGTGACTGAGTTCCCCAGCGGGACGGTGTATTAACTCCGTAGACGAATGACTGTATGCATTGTTTTACTTCCTTATAGTTCAGGTTGTCTGCCTTTATAAACGGTGCCAGATATGTGTCGAAGGAAGAAAATGCCTGTGCGCCCGCCCATTCGTTCTGCATGATGCCGAGGAAATTTACCATCTGATTGCAGAGTGTGGAAAGGTGTTTTGCCGGTGCTGAGGTTATCTTTCCCGGTATTCCTCCGAGTCCATCTGTCAAAAGCTGTTTGAGAGACCAGCCTGCGCAGTAGCCTGTAAGCATGCTGAGATCATGCAGATGTATATCTGCATTTCTGTGTGCCTCCCCTATTGCATTATCATAAACCTCCGAAAGCCAGTAATTAGCCGTGATAGCACCCGAATTTGAAAGTATCAGGCCGCCTACCGAATATGTAACCGTAGAATTTTCCTTTACTCTCCAGTCATTTATCTTAAGATAGTTATCAACTACCTTTTTATAATCCAGAAATGTTTCCGAAATATTTCTTATAGACTCATGCTGTTTTCTGTAAAGGATATATGCCTTTGCAACCTCCGTATATCCTGCCTGCTCCAGCACATGCTCTACAGAATCCTGTATGGCCTCCACTCCGATGGCTCCGTCCTGCAGCTTGCCCTGAAAATCAGCCGTTACGCGGAGTGCCAGAAGCTCCATAATATCATTATTATACTCTTTGCCGGTAGCCTTAAAGGCCTTCTTCATCGCCTCTGCGATTTTATTAAGATCAAAGTCTACCTTATGTCCGTCTCTCTTAATTACACTTATCATTACATCTCCTCCGCATTTTATACATGGATATTTATAAACATTTTTCAATTTAATTACAGTAAAAGCTGCGAGCACATGTAATTATATATGCTTGCAGCTTTAAATACAATATCTATTCTGTTTATTTTTGTTTTTCTACTATATATTGTGGTGATAGCGATTTGCAGATAGCCGTTGATTTAAGTCTTTTATTCTCTGCTTTCAGCTCGCGTAGATGAAAAACGGTATTCCTTTCCCGCCGGCTCATCCTCAGGATATATTTTCAGATACCGTGAAAAATGCTCGGAAGCCGACTCATAATCTCCGAGATATTCTTCGCATACAGCCATATTATACCAGGCAATGCTTCCGCAGAGATTACCATCCTCCAGTGAGGCATAATCCTTAAGAATTTCCATAGCTTCCCGGAAGCTTCCCGAATCAAAAAGCTTTTTTGCCGAGCTTATTTTTTCCAGGGCATCAAGCTGTTTGATAATGTCATTATAGCTGTTTTCGTTTTCCTTTACCTCATCAAGCTGAAGCAGTGCCTCGTAGGATTTTTTCGCATCTGCATACTCTCCGAGTCTGAGCTGACATTCTGCCTTATACTTAAGCATGTCAAACTGAAGCTCTGATACCTGTCCGTCGGATGCCGTAAGAGCAGCATTGAATCCTTCCAGTGCGCCCTTATAATCTCCCGCATCATAAAGTGCGACTGCCGACTCCCTGAGTTCGTACTTATCAGCTCCGCCGCATGCCGTAAGGCTAATCATCGTCAGGCAAAACATCGCCGTCGCAAGTATCATGCGGCCTGCCGATTGTAAACTGCACTCGACATTGACATGATTAGGCTTATCCCCCGATTCATGCTTTCTGCTCAAAATATCCGTATACTGTCTGCTGTTAAAAAATTTCTTCATCTGTCCGTGCTTCCAAACCCACCGTTTCGCGCTGTCACCGTGTCATCATCCTCGGTAATCCCAAACCGGCAGAATATACTCTGAACAAAAGCCGTTCCGGCCTCAAGCCTTACTGTTTTTTCCTCGCGACTGTCGTTTATCATCGGCACAAAAATATGTCCTTCATTATCACTGTAATAATAATCGCTGTCTATAACGCCGGTTGTATTATTAAGCTGAAAACGGAATTTCGAGCCCAGTCCGCTGCGCGGCATGATGAAAAGGCAGTAATCCTCTCTCATTCTTACTCTTATACCCGTCGGTATCTTTACGCTTTCACCGGGCTTTAGGCTTATATCTACCGGAATGCAGATATCGTATCCTGCCGAGCCCTGCGTAGCTCTTTTCGGAAGTCTTATGCTCTCGTAGATTTCTTCCGCCTTTTTCCTGTCAATGTTTCTCTCCGGAAAGCATTTCTCAAGATCGCTTATGAACCTCTCCTCTGAGACCTTTTCAAATTTTGCAATTCTTTCCATTTTATTCCTCTCCAAGAAGATCCTTAAGCTCAACCTGCACTTCTTCGTTTATTCTGTTTTCAACTTCCCTGCTTACACCCGGAATCTTATGTTCCTTATCAACACCGAAGCGTCTGTAAAATTCATCTGTCGGTCCGAACAGCATAGGCTTTCCGGGGGCATTCAGCCGTCCTTTTTCTTCAATAAGCCCATATTCTATAAGTTTATTTACGGCAAAGTCGCTCTTTACACCTCTTATTTTCTCTATTTCTGCTTTAGTCGAAGGATTCTTGATTGCAATAATGGCCAATGTCTCCATCATGACATCCGTAAGCTCCGGCTTTTTAGGTGATGAAACCACTCTTACAAGATTCTCAAAATATTCCGGATCTGTGCACATCTGGTATCTTCCGTCCACATCCTTTATGATAAGCGGGCTCTTCTCCTCCTCCAAAAGCTTCTTAAGCTGCTTTATTTCCTTTTCGGCAGCTCCGATGTCTGTTCCGCAGGCTTTTGCAAGCTCTGAGGTGCTCACGGGTCTTGAAAGCGTAAACAGAACTGCCTCCATAACCTTTTGCTCTCTTGTTTTTTCAGGATGAGGCTCAAGTGCTATACCGCCTATATTAAGACAAAGCTGCTCCGGCTCATCACCTACGGCATATTTATTATCAGCAGGCATTTCAGCCATATATTGTCATCCTCCGCAAAATACTGTTCTTTCTTTTTTTTGATTATTCATCCACGATATTGCTCAAATCAATATCATCAAGATCGGCTCCTTCATTTACGGCTACCTCAAGCTCTGCATCAGGTCTTTCCTGTATCACGACTATCTTGCCAAGCTTCATAAGTTCCAAAACAGCCAGAAACGATACCACTACCTCAGTTTTATCTGCGCCGCTTTTAAGCATCTGCCGAAAAGAAAAATGTCTGTGTCCCCTGGCATAGTTTCTTAAGCCCTCTATGCACTTTACAAGCGAGATTCTTTCCCTTTTTATTACTCCAAAGCCCTTCACGGCTGTATTTACGGCACTGTTCATGCGCTTTATCACTCTCTCGTAAACACTTTCAAGCACATCTGTATCAATGCCTGTAAGAAGCTCATCCAAGTCCACCGGCGGTACATAGCTCTTTAATTCCTCCGGAAGTTCAGCTTCCTTGTAAAGATATTGCTCGGCATAATCCTCATATACTCTGAGCTCTCCCGAGATATACTTATAGCGCTTATATTCAAGAAGTCTCTTCACAAGCTCCTCTCTTGGATCTGTTTCCTCATCCTCCTCAGTCTCTTCCTTTGGCAAAAGCATTCTTGCCTTTATGTCAAGAAGTGTGGTTGCCATAACAAGAAAGTCTGAGATAAGCTCCAGATCTGCTCCCGCAATACTCTGAACATATTCCAGATACTGCCTTGTGATTTCAGCTATTGGAATATCATAGATGTCGACCTTGTTTTTTTCTATCAGCTGTAAAAGCAGATCAAGCGGTCCGTCAAAGTTTAAATTTTCAAGCTTGTATGTAGGTTCTGTCATTTCAGTATGAGCATTGTGTACTTTACCCGCTGCTTTTCTTTTATCAATATATTCTTTAATCTGTGATATCTATTATGCTTATTTCAGGTAAATCATTCAGTCTTATATTTACACTGTGTGTTCCTATACCCCTTGTCACTATCATTTGTGCGCCTTTAGCTCTGTGAAGTCCGGAGCATTCCTTTACAAAAAGCTGAAACTGCGGAGTCATAAGCCCTCCGAAAAACGGCAGCCTTATCGTTCCTCCGTGAAAATGACCGGAAAGCACCAGGTCCGCTCCCCAGTCCGCGGCTTCCTCCAGATACATGGGGCTGTGCATGACGAGGATATTCATCATGTCTTTTTGCGGCAGTCCCAATTTCTTTATGAGATAATCCCGCGGCATTTCTTTCTTATCCTTATGACTGGGGAATCTTTTTTTATAAAATATGCTGCAAAGCGTTACAAAGTAGAATGCCGCATCTCCGAAGATTATATGATTGTCTGTAATATATAAAGCTCCAGACTTCTCACAGCCTGAAACATATTTTTCATACTCTGAGGGATTTACTTCTTTCAGCTTCTGTTCATGATTTCCTTCTCCGTAGAAGACAGGGCATATGGCAGAAAGCTCCTTTATAAAGCCAAAAACAAGCTCTTTAGCGGCAGCTGTTGATTTATAGTGAGAATATGTAAAAATATCACCGCCAAATATGACAGCATCCGGCTTTTCTCTGCTTACTGCCGTAACTATTTCCGAGAGGTTTTTTTCCTCAAGTCTGTCATGCACATCAGAAAGAAAGGCAATTCGCAATTTTGTTTTTTTTGTTCTGTCCGCTACAGTATAGTGCTCTGCACGAAGCTGCCGTCTTTCCCAGTCGCTTCGTATGAGGAATATTGCGGCGGCTGACAAAAAAAATGCCGTCACACCTATGATAAAAGTCATGATGCCGGTCGTTCCTCCGTATACCTTGTAAACCTTATAAGTTTATACTAAAAATGTGAGAGCAGCGCCCTCACATTCATATCTTAAAATGTTCCCAAGCGGAATCGAACCGCTATTTACAGCTCCGGAGGCTATCGTGTTATCCGTTACACCATGAGAACAGGCAGGGCATAGCACTGACAGGATGCTTTTACTTTAAGAAAACTGCCCGCGCCTCCTGATTTTAGCACACATCACACTTTTTTACAAATCCGCTTTTATAATTGGTGTATGGACTATATCTGCAAACTCTGTCTTTAAGGATGCACCTCCTACAAGCCCTCCGTCTATATTGGGCATATTGAAAAGCTCATGGGCATTTTTGGCATTGACCGAGCCGCCGTAAAGAATGCGAATAGTATCTGCCGTATCCTTATCATAAAGCTTTTCCATGTAAGCTCTTATAGCTGCACAGACCTCCTCTGCCTGTTCCTTTGTGGCTGTTTCACCGGTTCCGATAGCCCAAATGGGTTCATAGGCTATAACTGATGTCCCGGCCTGTTCCGCACTTACACCCTTAAATCCCTGCTCTATCTGGGTTTTTATATGTTTAAGTGTAAGACCATCCTGTCTCTGGCAAAGAGTCTCACCGCAGCACATTATCGGAATAAGCTGATGCTCAAATGCTTTCTTGAGCTTTTTATTTACATCATCATCACTTTCCCCGAAAAGCTGACGCCTTTCCGAATGCCCCACTATGACATATTCTGCCCCTGCATCCTTTATCATGGCGGCGGAAATTTCACCGGTATATGCACCATTTTCTTCAAAATACATATTTTCCGCTCCCACTGACACGCAGCTTCCGTATGCAACTGCCGCAACCGGAACTATATCAATAGCAGGGACGCAGAATATTACCTCCTTATCCGAGTCTGCAACAGCCTCGCAGAGCTCTTCGGCAAGCAAAACTGCCTTTGAAGGTGTCATATTCATTTTCCAGTTCCCTGCTACGATTTTTTTTCTCATAATCACTTTATCCTTACTGCTTCTATTCCCGGAAGAGTTCTGTTTTCAAGAAATTCCAGAGAGGCTCCGCCGCCGGTTGAAACATGTGACATCTTATCATCAAAGCCGAGAGATTTTACTGCCGAAACAGAATCTCCGCCGCCGACTATTGTAACAGCATCTGTTTCGGTAAGAGCCTTTGCTACAGCAAGTGTTCCGGCTGCAAGCTGAGGATTTTCGAATACTCCCATAGGCCCGTTCCAGAGGACTGTCTTTGCGTGCTTTACGGCATCGGCAAAAAGCTCCATGGATTTAGGTCCGATATCAAGTCCCATCTTTCCGTAGGGAATTTTATGGCTGTCTACATAATCAATGTTGATTTTCACATCAACAGGATTCGGAAATTCATCCGCAACAGCAGCATCAACGGGAAGCACCAGCCTCTTTCCGAGCTTTTCCGCCTTTTCCATCATCTGTCTGCAGTACTCGACCTTGGATTCATCCAGAAGAGAATTTCCTACACCGTAGCCCTGTGCCTTAAAAAAAGTATAGGCCATGCCTCCGCCGATAATAAGTGTATCGCATTCCTCCAGGAGTGTCGAAATTACTCCCAGCTTTTCAGCCACCTTGGCACCGCCCAATATGGCTACAAAGGGTCTCTTCGGTTCTTCTACGGCATTGCCGAGATATTCTATCTCCTTTTTCATGAGATATCCTATGGCTGATTCTTCCACATATTCAGCCACACCTACTGTAGAGCAGTGTGCCCTGTGGGCTGTTCCAAAGGCGTCATTTACATAGATATCACAAAGCTCTGCCAGCTCCTTTGAAAAATTCGGGTCGTTTTTCTCTTCCTCCGGCCTAAAGCGTGTGTTCTCGAGTAAAATAGCATCTCCGTCTTTCATTTTGTCAGCAGCCGTCTTTGCTCTGGGACCTGTCACCTCTATATCCGGAACAAATTCCACATCCTGCTCTAAAAGCTCGGAAAGCCTTCTTGCCACAGGAGCGAGCGAAAGCTCGGGAACTACCTTTCCCTTGGGCTTTCCCATATGTGAACAAAGAATCACCCTTCCACCGTTGCTTAAAAGCTTTTTGATAGTCGGAACAGCGGCTGTGATGCGGTTATCATCTGCGATAACTCCATCCTTCATGGGCACATTGAAGTCACATCTGACCAGGATCCTTCTGCCCCGGACATTGATATCATCAATGGTCTTCTGATTAAGCTTACACATTTTTGGTTTCCTTTCATAACGCTCTTATTACGCTATATTTTGGTTTTTATTTCAGTTTCAGCCTTCTTTTGCTGCAAAGCAGCTTCTTCATGCTTCTTAAGACCTTCCCACGGTGCGAGATCTCGTTTTTTTCCTCTTCCGAAAGCTCTCCCGAGGTTTTTTTCTTTTCCGGCAGGTAAAATATCGGATCATACCCGAAGCCCTCGGCGCCCCTCGATTCATGAGCTATCATGCCGGGCATTTCGTCCTCTGCGTCAAAGCGCACGCCGTCCTCACCTATGGCACAAATATGGCACACAAACTGTGCGCCCCTTTTTTCATCGGGTACGCCTTCAAGCTTTTCAAGTATCACTGCATTTTTTATGCTGTACGGAGTATCATGTCCCATAAATCTGGCTGAATGCACTCCCGGCTCTCCGCCCAGATAATCTATACATAAACCGCTGTCATCTGCCATGACAATCGTATCCTTCATTTTCCCCTCGGCACTGAGCCTTTCATATATCTCATTTGCCTTTATGAATGCATTATCGCCGAAACTTTCGCCGTTTTCTTCCGCTTCAGACTTAAGCCCAAGCTCCTTGAGTGAGAAAACTTCTGCATCCACATCATTTAATATATCTTTTATTTCCCTTATTTTTCCGGCATTGCCGGTAGCAAAAACTATTTTCATTTTTTCTGATAAATATATCCTCAGACCGTCAGTACAGCCCCTTAAACCATACCGCTAAAAATCAATTTCGTCTATAGTTTCCGTAAAAAAACTGTAAAGTATAAATCCCGCACAGCTCGGAATACAAAGTTCGCACATAAGCTAATCCGGCCTTTTTGCCGGCGGTTTTGCCCCGAGATACGAATAAAAATATGTTTTCATCATGCCGTTATAAATCTTGCGGTTTTTATCGGCCTTCCTGCCAAGATATTTTTCCGCTTCCTCCCATGCGGAAATAACATACATGCTCCAGTCACTAAGCTCATTAAACCGTTCACCCAATGTCTTATAAAGCTCCGGAAGATTTTCCTTTTCTTCGAGTCTTTCTCCGTAGGGCGGGTTTGTCACAATAATCCCGTATTTCTTCGGATGACTTAAAAGTGCCGCATCTCTTTGCTGGAAATGTATAAGCTCAGAAACGCCCGCAAGCTTTGCATTTTCTCTTGCCGCATAAATTATCTGCGGGTCAATGTCATATCCCTGTATGTCCGTATGCTCTCCAAGCTTATTTAATCCCTCAGCCTTCAGCTCTCTCGCCTCATCATAGGCATCGTACCAAAGCCTTTTTTCCATGATATTAGACCACCTTGTTGCCGCGAAATTCCTCTCCATGCCGGGTGCAATATCGGCTGCCAGCATGGCTGCTTCTATGCAGAAGGTTCCGGAGCCGCAGAAAGGGTCCACAAGAATACGGTCATTTTTAAACGGTGTCAGCATTATCAGGGCTGCTGCCAATGTTTCTGTTATCGGAGCCCTTGCTGTAAGCCTGCGGTAGCCTCTTTTATGCAGGCTTTCTCCGCTGGTGTCAATACCTATGGTTACGACATCCTTATAGGATGAAACTCTCAATGCATAATCATTTCCGTCCATGGGCAGCCGTTCTTCTCCGCGTCCGTATGCCTTTTGGAGTCTCTTTATTATTGCCTTCTGTATAATTGTCTGAAAGTCCCTCGGAGAAAAAAGCTTTGATTTCACGCTCGCTGCCTTTGCGACCCATATTCGTCCGTTCCATGGGATATATCTTTCCCATTCCACTGCATATACAGCTTCAAACAGTTCATCCCAGGTGCAGGCTTTAAACTCACAGGCCTTTAAAAGTATCCTTTCGGTGGTGCGCATGAAAATATTGGCGCGGCACACAGATGCCGCGTCTCCTCTGAATGAGACCTTGCCGTCCGATACCTCGGTGATATCATATCCGAGTCTCATTACTTCTTTTTTTGTACATGCCTCCAGCCCGAAGTGACAGGGAGCTATAAGTTCAAACATATCTGCCATCTGCAATGCTTTTCCTTTCAGCAAAGGCTTATTTCTTTTATGATTCCGCCTTCAAAATTCTTTACTGTGAATTTAAGCTCATCATCAAAGACTGCATAGCTGTTTTTAAACCCGCCCTTCGGAATGCTCGTTGAGCCCGGATTCAGAAGATAAAGGCTCTTTCCTGCAACATTTACTCTTTCAGCCGCCGGAATGTGTGTGTGGCCGTGCAAAAGTATGCCGTCATTATCAATCCCCGCAGGAAGATGCTCACCGTCACCTGAGGCATTGACCTTATGACCGTGGGTCATATAGAAAAACTTATCATTTAAGGTGATTCGCTTGCAGCCCGGGACAAGCGGAAAATCCAGCACCATCTCGTCCACCTCAGCATCGCAGTTTCCTCTCATGCATACATATATTTTATCTTTAAGTGAATTCAGGTCTGCGATCACCTTTTTGGGAAGATAGTTTTCCGGAAGGTCATTGCGCGGGCCATGATAAAGTATGTCGCCTAAAAATATGAATTTTTCTGCCTTTTCTTCTTCAAAGGCCTTAAGCATTTTATCACACCAGAACTCAGAACCATGTATATCTGAGGCTATAAGGTATTTCATGAGCTTACTCCGTTTCCTTTAAACTTTTCCGACACAGCGCAATATACTAACGGCGCCTTCCCAAAAGCCATAAAATCAAAAGCACCATGAATATCGGTGCCAGTATCGGACTTATGGCTCCCAAAACTGCTCCGAGCAGACTGAAAAGGCTGAATATAATCAGGCATGTCAGGATAGTTAAAAACATGCATCCTCCGCCGCCCGCGCTGTAAATATGCCAGCCGCCGAAGGGATTATTGATATCAGCCTGTTCGTTCGTGCCGTCAGAGCCAAATCTGCTTTCTGATGCAAACTGTCCGCCATCATCATAATGTGAGCCGCCTTTATATCGTGAGGCTCTCTGGTTTGCCTCAGGTCCGCCGTTTTCATATATTTCTTCCGTAAAATCCACATCATCCTCGGAATTCGGAATACCGTCAGCACCTGATTTTATGGAGTCTATTATTGATTTTGCTATCAGCTGTGGATCTCCCAGCTCCTCAATAACCTCCGCAGCAGACCTTCCGAGTCCAGTCTCACCATCTATATACTCGTCATAATATCTTATATTTTTTTCAATATATCTGGCCGGAAGCTCATAGGAAAGATATTCTCTGAGCTTTTGGAGAAATTCTCTTTTATTCATTCGTCTTTTTGGTTTTCTTTAATCTACAATTACTTTTCTTCGATATTCACTGCAATGGACAGATCCTTTAATTGCTGACTATCTACGGCTGACGGAGCACCCATCATTGCATCAGAGGCATCCTTAAGCTTGGGGAATGCCATTACATCTCTGATGCTGTCTGCTCCTGCCATCCACATGGCAACCCTGTCGAGTCCGTATGCAAGCCCTGCGTGAGGCGGCACTCCGTACCTGAACGCCTCGAGAAGAAAGCCGAACTGTTCATTTGCTCTTTCCGGTGTGAAGCCGAGCACTTCAAGCATTTTTTCCTGAATATCCGCCTGATGTATTCTCACTGAGCCTCCGCCAAGCTCCGTACCGTTAAGTACAATATCATAAGCCTTTGCTCTTACTCTTCCCGGATCCGAGTCAATATACTGCCAGTCCTCATCCATAGGTGCCGTAAACGGATGGTGCATGGCTGTAAATCTTCCCTCTTCCTCGCTCCATTCCAAAAGCGGAAATTCTGTCACCCACAGGAATTTCCATGCATCCTTATCTATAAGCTCCAGGCTCTTTCCAAGCTCCAGTCTTACATTGCCCAGAACATTTCTTACTATATTAAGCTTATCGGCTGCAAAAACAATCAGGTCGCCTTTTTCAGCTCCGACCGCCTCTGCCAATCCGTCCAGCTCCTCCTGCGACATAAACTTTGCAAATGAACACTTATGTGTTCCGTCCTCTGCAGAATTTACGCAAAGATATGCAAGCCCCTTTCCTCCGAAAAGCTTTGCGACATCAACGAGAGCATCTATCTTTTTCCTCGGCATATGACCCTGTCCGGGGACTCTGATGGCTCTTACAACACCGCCTGACTCAAGGGCTGATTTAAATACTCCGAATTCTGTATTCTTTACGATTTCAGATACATCCTGAATCGGAAGCCCAAAGCGGAGATCAGGCTTATCTGAGCCGTACACATCCATGGCCTCCTGCCATGTCATGCGCCTGATGGGAAGCTCTACTTCCACATCCAGAACATCCCTGAAAAGCGTCTTGATAAGCCCTTCATTGACTCCGATGACAGTATCAACATCGGCAAATGAAAGCTCCATGTCTATCTGTGTGAACTCCGGTTGTCTGTCTGCTCTCAAATCCTCATCTCTGTAGCAGCGCGCAATCTGAAAGTAACGGTCAAAACCCGAAACCATGAGAAGCTGCTTAAGCAGCTGCGGTGACTGCGGAAGCGCATAGAACTCACCCGGATGAACTCTTGACGGTACAAGATAATCTCTTGCGCCTTCCGGTGTGGACTTGATAAAGGTAGGCGTTTCTATTTCAAGAAAGCCGTTATCTGCCATATAATTTCTGACACAGGTTGTGATCCTGGATCTTAAGGCAATGTTTCTCTGCAGCGGGCCTCTTCTTAGATCCAGGTATCTGTACTTTAATCTGAGCTCCTCACGGGTATTGGTCTCATCCTCTATCTGGAAAGGCAGAGTTGCCGACTCACTGAGTATGCGAAGCTCCTTAGCCTCTACCTCAATGGCACCGGTGGCGATATTTGCATTTGCATCAGTTCCGCGGCTTCTGATATTTCCCGCTACTGCGATGCAGTACTCATTGTGAAGTGAACCGGCCTTTGCAAATACCTCGCTCCCGCAGACCTCTTCTTCGAATATGACCTGAATAATTCCGCTTCTGTCTCTGACATCCGTAAAAACAAGTCCGCCCTTATTTCTGGATTTCTGCACCCAGCCCATAACCGTAACTGTACTGCCTATATCCGCCGCAGAAAACTCTGCGCATCTTTTTGTTCTCTTAAGTCCCTGCATGCTCTCTGCCATGACTTTAAACTCTCCTTAGCTTTATCTTTGTTTTGCTCTGGGTCTCAATGCTTCAGCTCTTCTTTGTAGAAGTCCTTAAATTCCCTATACCCCTGCGCCGTAAGATTATCCTTCTGGAATTTTTTATTTTTCGCCATCCAGACCGTAAGTATCTTCTTCCCGGCAGCTCTTTGTCTTATCGCTTCGTCAAATATTTCCCCGAGACGCTTTGCCGGCATTCCTTTTTCTATAAGCCATGCGCACTTTTCGCCCTCAGAAATAAAATTCTCAAGACCATCTTCCATGAGCACCGTCATGATACGCTCAAATCCTATGGAAAATCCCACAGCCGGAACATCCTGTCCAGTGAATTTCCCGACCATTTTATCATAACGGCCTCCGCCTCCTACCGACGAAGAAAATGCCTCTGTTTTTATTTCGAAAATCGTCCCGGTATAATATCCCATACCTCGTACCAGCGTCGGATTAAAGCTCATGCGGATATTGCGTTCCTTTGCATTGGCTATGGATTCCATGATATCAGCCACATTTTCACCCGCAGCTGTTGCAGCATCGGTTCCTATCTTTTCTGCAAAGGCTCTTACTCCTGCGGCATCAGGCTTAAAGCTGTCCAGTATCTCTCTCAGCCTGGCCGTCTGCTCATCACTGTAGCCCATGGACTTAAGCTCATTATCCACACCCTCTGCACCGATTTTATCAGCCTTATCCAGTGTGATAAGAATATCCTCCGCGTTTTCCTCCGGCATGCCGGCATACTTTATAAGCTCAAAAAGAAATCTCCTGTCGTTTATAACGATGTAGAAGTTATATTTGGAGAAGCCTATCCTTTCAAGTGCCTCACTGGTGGCAAGCACCAGCTCCTTTTCTGCAAGATTTGTAGCATCTCCGAGTATGTCAATGTCACACTGCGTAAACTGTCTGAAACGGCCTTTCTGAGGTCTGTCTGCCCTGAATACCGAACCCATCTGCAATGCCTTGAACGGCTGCGGAAGCGAAGCCTGATTTGCCGAATAATATCTTGAAAGAGGAAGTGTAAGGTCGTATCTCAAGCCCTCCTCGGTAAGCGCATCAAAGCTCTCCTCCTCGGACAGCTCGCCCGCTTTAAGCTTTTCTGTGCCGCGCTTAAGATTATCACCCCTTTTCAGTATCTTGAATATAAGCTTTTCATTCTCACCTCCCTGCTTTGAGGTAAGATTTTCTATGTGCTCCACAAGCGGTGTTTCTATCTCGGTAAAGCCATAGCGTGAATATGTATCTCTTATAATGCCCTGAAGCTTTATTCTTACATCCATCTCAAGAGGGAGTATATCCCTCATGCCCGTTACAGGCTTTTTATTAAATGCCATCATTCCTCCCGCAAGCGTGCTTACATCGTAGTTTTGCAGCTTTTGACTTTTTATCACAGTTATGATATCAGACTTGCGCTTTTAAGTCCATATCATGCCTGACCGGCTTTTTACTGCCTTTGAAACGCCTCGTAAATCTGCCGTTCAAGCTCCTTTACGGCTGCCGAAATTTGCTTATCCTTCATCAAATCCGGCTGAATCTCACCATCAGCAGAATTTACTGTCTTTTCCGTGACATTGTCATAATCTTCAAACGCAACCTCGATAGTAGGCGTTATGCCCTTTCCGTGGATAAGCTCTCCGCCTGCAAGTCTGTACTGCTCTGTAGTAAACTTCACTGCCGAACCGTCGCTCAGATTATAAAGTGTCTGCACTATGCCCTTTCCGAAGGTCCTGGTTCCGACTACCTGATACCCGTAATCCTTTAATGTCCCTGCGAATATCTCCGATGCAGATGCAGAGCTTCCGTTTACTACCACTACTATCGGAACATCTGCGCTGAAACGATCCGAAGCATAATAT
>CAVBSU010000025.1:0-11778 GCA_963598245.1 Lachnospiraceae bacterium
GTTTTTCAGATCATCCAGTACGGCTGTCCTTTCTTTATCATGATAGATGGCAGCGCCGCCCTCTATGGTATTATAAACCTTTGTTGCATGAAAGCTCAGTATGGCGGCATCCCCGTAATCTGCCGCAGAACGCCCCTTATAACGCACTCCGAAGGTATGCGCCGCATCATATATGACCTTTAGCCCATGCCTGTCTGCAATCTCCTGTATTCGTTCTGCATGGCACATATGCCCGTAAACATGCACAGGAAGTATTGCAGCCGTTTTTTCCGTGATTAGCTTTTCTATTTTTGTATCATCTATCGTATAATCTGCGGCATCTATATCGCAAAATACCGGAATCAGGCCGTTTCTTACGATTGCATGTGTTGTCGATGCAAATGTGAATGCCGTTGTTATAATCTCCGAGCCTTTTTCAAAATTAAAGGACGCTATCAGCTCCTCTAACGCCATGTGACCGTTTGTAAAAAGCGTCAGATACGGCACCGAAAGATACTCCTTCAGTCTCTTTTCCAATTCGATATGCTTTGAACCCATGTTTGTAAGCCAGTGACTGCCCCAAAGCTCTCTTATCTCGTTGCAGTATTCCTCAAAGTCAGGCATTGAAGAACGCGTCACATTTATTCCCATAATTTCCCCATACTCCTTATGCCTGTTTGATGCTGCTGTGTGCTTCTTCAAATTCCTTCTTCGTAAGGTCCTTTATAACCTCCCCGGCTATGATAAGTCCGGCTACACTCGGCACAAATGCCGTGCTTCCCGGAATATCTCTTCTTTCTGTGCATTTATGTGCCGTTCCCGGAGGGCATACGCAGTGATTTCGGCAGCTTACGGACATGTCCTCTATAGGTCTTAAAGCCTTCTCTTCGGAATATACAACCTTGAGCTTTTTTACGCCTCTTTTTTTCATTTCATGCCGCATCACCTTTGCTAACGGGCAATATTTTGTTTTATAGATATCCGACACCTTGAACTGTGTGGGATCAAGCTTGTTTCCGGCACCCATGCAGCTTATTACAGGCACCTTATGCTCATTGGCCTTAAGCACCAGCTGAACCTTTGCCGTTACTGTGTCAACCGCATCTATAATATAATCATATTCATCAAACGGAAACTCATCTGCATTTTCCGGAAGAAAAAAGGTCTTCCATTCTCTTATCTTTATATCGGGATTTATGTCCAGCATTCTCTCACGCATGACATCCGCCTTGTATTTGCCTATGCTGGAATGAGTAGCAATTATCTGCCTGTTTATATTGGTCAGACAGACTTTGTCATCATCTATAATATCGAAGGCTCCTACACCGCTTCTTGCCAATGCCTCGCAGGCAAAGCCTCCTACGCCGCCTATTCCGAACACAGCCACCCTGCATTCCGAAAGCTTCTTCATTGCGGGCTGTCCGAGCAGAAGCTGTGTCCTTGAAAATTGATTTAACATCCGTAATATCCTCTCTGCCATGATGCAACAAAAGTATATAACACATTCCCGAATAATAAAAGCCCTCTGTACAGCCCGGACTTTCGTGACATGGGCTGCATAGAGGGCTGCTTTCTTAAAAAGCGGCTGATTACGGTATTATTTTATTGGTACTGTTCCAGAAACTCCTTGAAGAGCTCATACATATCTTCATTGCTTCCGCTTCCCTGTCCGCCGTTATATCCGTCTCCTTTTCCGGCATTTCCTCCGTTATTTTCCGCACCGCCGTTATTTCCCTGATTGCTGCCTGCTCCGTTATCAGGCTGCCTGTCATCAGGTGCAAGAGGCTCTGTGCCGTTATTTCCTCCGGCATTCGGCTGCTGCCTGTCCTGTGGTCTTCCGTTATTATCCTGTCTTCCTGCATTCGCCGGAACCTCTTCAGGGTTTGACGGCTGTATCGTAGGATCATTGCGGCTTCCCAGCGTTACATCTACGGTATGCTCTGCGTAGCTTCCGTTTTCGAGTCTCTCATAGGTTATGGTTACTGTAGACCCTTTTTCATAGTAGGCAACCAGCTTTGACAAGTCCTCGGCACTGCTTATTCCCTGTCCGTCAAACTTTGTTATTATATCGTTTCTTAAGAGCCCTGCCTTTTTAGCCGGGGATTCCTGTACTGAATCAAGTCCGTAGGATGCAACATACTCATCTGAAAATCCCTTTATAATAACACCGGACGGAATTCCTAATGCAGTAGCATTTTCCTTGGAAATCGTGTTCATGTAAATGCCGAGACGACCGCGCTCTTCCTCTGTGAGCTCTACCTTTGTTTTTGCCGTTGAAAGATTTTCGATTACATCCATCACCTTATAAATAGGTATGCTGTAGCCGAATCCTTCTACCTGAGTGCTTGAAAGCTTGGCAACATTGATTCCTATTACCTCGCCGTTCATATTGATGAGTGCACCGCCGGAATTTCCCGGATTTATGGCTGCATCTGTCTGAATAAGATTTGAATAAGTCGTATCCTCAGCCGTTATTTCTCTGTCAAGGGCCGAAATATATCCCACTGTGACCGTCTGTCCGTAGCCGAGTGCATTTCCTATGGCAATAACACCCTGACCGACTTTCAGGTCATCGTCATCATGATAAGTTGCCACCTTTATTGAGCTTAATGTTTCATCGGAAATAGATGAAAGCGGAACTGCAACAACTGCCAGATCCAGTGTTGAGTCATAACCCTTTATATTTGCGTCAATATTTGTTCCGTCTATGAATGTGACCGTAAGCTCTTTTGAATCCTCGATAACATGATTATTTGTGACAATTAAAAGCTCATCATCTGTTTTTGCAAGAATTACGCCGGAGCCTGAGGCGGGAATTTCATACTCCTGTTTTTGAGCATTGCCGTAAAGATAATCAAAAAGGCTGCTGTATCCCTGCTGCTCTACTACCACGGTATTGGTAATGCTTACAACACTCGGCATCGCCTCCTCGACTATATCCGAGACATCCAGCCTGTAGTCTCCGCTTGCGCCTGTATTGTCAGAGCTTTTAGCTATATTTGTGCTGACCTCCTTTTTCTCTGAAGTCTCCTCATTTGCCGACTCCGATTCAGGTTCAGCTGTCTGAGACTGCTCCGTGACGCGGCTTAAACGGGTCACGCCGTACATGGTGCCTCCTGCCACAGCGCCGAATAATAATGCGGACAAAATAACCGCAGCTACCTTTTTCATATGTAAACCTCCTTAAATAATAAAGAAAGATATTTTCTTTTTTCCTACAGCTACTATTGTATATATTTATATGTTCAAATTGTGTCCAAGATTCACAGATTTTGTGTCTTTTATATACACAAAAAGGCCGGTCAGGTGTAAGTACCCGCCGGTCTTTTTTTATACCTTTAATACAGAAGGGAAACTGCAATGGATAGCCGTTAAGTCAGTCTGCTCAGCCCTCGATAGCTACTTTTATGTTTTCCTCTATCTCAGGACGAGCCTCCTTGGGAACAGTAAGTGAAAGAATACCATTCTCGTACTTTGCCTTTATATCCTTTACGGTTATTCCGTCTCCGATATAGAAGCTTCTGCTCATGGCGCCTGTATAACGCTCGCGTCTTACATATTTGCCGTTCTTATCGTTTTCCTCTTTTTCAATTCCCTTTGAAGCCGAAATGGTAAGATTTCCTTTTTCAAGCCTTATGTCTATTTCGTCCTTTTTGAATCCCGGAAGGTCGATATCAACCTCGTAGCTGTCTCCTACCTCCTTTACATCTGTCTTCATCATCTGAGGTGCTCTCTTTCCGTAAAGCTCCTTATTTACATCAGGAAATGAAAAATCCATAAAATCGTCAAACCCCTTTGTTCCGAAAATTGCCGGCATAAACATATCTTAAATCCTCCTTATTATAGAAAATGTATTGTTTTATTATTTGTAAACCTCTTCAGAGTTCTGAAAGCTTCTTCTTTCATGACCTCTTTTTGTTTACATCGTTCATTATATCACTTTTGTTAGCACTGTCAAGAGGTGAGTGCTAATTATTCTGTGTTATTTTTGTGAATCCGCACTTACAATAAAAAGGACAGCCTTTCGTACTGTCCTTTCATTTGCCGGGGACATATTTATCCCCCATTTATACCGTTTTAAAATTACATCGGTGCATCGCCTATGGTTGCACTGCCTGATGTCGGTCCGGTTGTGTTATTTACTGTATTTTCCTCAGATCCGGGTCCGTATGAGCTTGTAGGCGTAAGTGAGCCGGGACCTCCATCGCTTATAATTCCTCCGCCGGGCTCTGCGCTGTTTTGTGCTGCCGTAGTCGTCTCCGCCGGTGTCGGTCCTTCATTTGCTCCGGTTGAGCTTTCATGTGTCCTTGTCGTTTCACCAGGACCATTTACCGATTCGCCTGCAGCGGACGAGCTTCCGCTCTGACCTGTTGATTCGTCTATAGGTCTTTCATCCGTATCTGACTCAAAAGGATCGAGATTTTCGGCATCCGTCGGTCTCTGGCTTCTGGATTCTTTTATAACATTGCCGTCGGCATCTGTAGGATAGATAATGTCTCCGTCGGCATTTGTCGGAATTATAAAATTACCGTCAGCATCCGTAGGATAAACATAATTACCGTTTTCATCTATACCTATGGTCTCTTTCGTATTCTTCCTGGAGCCGGTCGTGCCGTTTTCTTCTTCTGTTCCCGCTACTGTGGCCGGTGTTTTCGGCTTCTGGATAACGCCTCCGTCGGTAGCCACCGAATCTATAAACTTTCCTTCCTTATAGAGACTTGAATCCTCCTTTATCTTTGCGCTTATTTTAAGCACTGCATCCGACGGTGTATATGAGGAATCATCAAATAAAAATTCGTGAAGCTTTATGACATTGGATTCCAGAGTTGTCGGAATTACACAGTCACCTCTGCTCTTTATAACAGCATCGCCTCTAGACCACGGAAAACCTGCGGTGTCTGCAATATTATACTTTGCGATATTCTGAGCCATTCCCACAATATCATTAAAGTTAATATTGGTAGCGACCTGCGGAAAACAGGTGACCATTATATTGTTTAAGACTGAGAAATCAGCTGTCTTTGCCTTTTGAAAGCAGGCCTTTATAACATTTCTCTGTCTTTCTGTTCGTGCAAAGTCATTATCCATATAGCGCAGTCTTGCGTAGGCTACAGCCTGAACACCGTCCAGATGCTGTTCACCTGTGTTTTTAAGCTGCACTGAACCGATTTTTGTTACTTTTACTGTCTCGGTTATATAGGCATTGATATAATAAAGCTCTGCCTTTGATATGCTTATTCCGTCAACGCCTCCCAGAATATTTATTCCGTCCGCAACGGCCTTCCAGTTAAAGCATATATAATTTGAAATATTCAAATCCAGATTCTTGTTAAGCGCTGCCAGCGCCTGCTCCGGACCACCCATGGCATAGGCTGAATTTATCTTATTGTAGAGATTTTTTTCCGAAACATTAAGATAAGTATCTCTGAATACCGATACCAGCTTTATATCGCCGTTTTCCCTGTTGATATTGGCAATGATTATTACATCCGAGTTTAAGCCCCTTTCCACGAGGTTGTCATTGCGGCTGTCTACACCGAATATGGCAATCGTCCAGTATCCCTTTTCCATTTCTTCTTTTTTCTCGACAGAGATATTGTTATTTTCGATAGCCTGAGCATTTATATCGGGTCTTTGTATGAGATTCCAGTTTCTCAGAAAATACCCGTAGCCGAAAATGGCTATGAGCGTAAAAAGCTCAACCACAGCCGCAATGATAATCTTTTTTATCCGGCTTTTCTTTCTTTTTTCATTTTCCCTGTTGAATTTTTTTCTGTCAACGCTGGTATCTTCGGTATTAAGCTCTCTTCTGGTGCGCTTTTTCTCCGGTTCCGGATACTGCATGCGCCTGCTGCTTTTTTCTTCTCCGTGCCTGTCATTTAAGGCGGAGCTTAATATCTGATCCTCCATGTTGAGATCTTCAAAAACAACAGTGTCCTCACGCCCCGAATCCTGGCCGCTGTCTATATCCAAACTTTCAAAGATGTCGTCATCAGTATGCATTCTTGAATCCTTTAAAAATGGTCATAATCAGTATCTTTACATCCAGCCCCAGAGTCCAGTTCTCGATATAATAAAGATCATATTCTATACGCTTCTGAATCGAGGTATCTCCCCTGTATCCGTTAACCTGAGCCCAGCCGGTAAGACCCGGTCTTACCTGATGCTTTATCATATAGCGGGGAATTTCCTCCTTGAATTTTTCCACAAACTGAGGCCTTTCGGGTCTCGGTCCGATAAGACTCATATCGCCTTTTAAAACATTGACAAACTGCGGCATTTCATCTATATTAAGCCGTCTTATAACGCGTCCGACAGGCGTAACTCTCGGATCTCCCTTGGTTGTCCATCTCGAAAGCTCCTCCTCCGGTCTTTGTACATACATTGACCTGAATTTGTACATATTAAAGGGCTTGTTATGTAAGCCCACTCTTTTCTGCGAATATATGACAGGACCCGGGCTCGTAAGCTTTATCAAAAGTATGGTTATCAGCATGACGGGGCTGAATATAATCATCGCCGTGACCGCTCCCGTAATGTCTATAACACGCTTTATAAACGCATTTATCGGACTTGTAAGCGGTACATGTCTGATATGCACCACCGGAAGTCCCTCAAGGTCCTCCGTATACGGTGTTGTGGGTATTATATTCTGGTAATCCGGCACAAACATGGTATGAGCTCCGGACTTTTCACATATATTAACTACCGGCTTTAAGTATTCGTATTTATCAAGAGGCAGTGTGACCAGTATTTCGTCAATGTCATTATTTGCCAGTATATTTCTTAAATCCGAAAGATCTCCGAGTACCTTTACTCCTTCTCTTTCACTTCCCTTTTCAAGCTCATCGTCAATAAGCCCCATAATGTGGTATCCCCACTCGGGATTATCCTCGTTTCGCTCAATAAAGCCTGTCGCAGCTGCCGAATATCCCACCATCAGCACATGCTTCTGGTTAAAGCCCTTTGCCCTGAGATCCCTCAGGAAAATCCTCAGGATATTTCTGAAAAGCGTCTCCAGAACTATATTGAATCCGAAGAATGCCACAATCATCCTTGTGGAAAAGTTCCTGAGATACGGACCAAGAGTCTGCATGTTTCGTCCTGCGAAAAGGCAGAATGTGATGATCATAAGACCTGTTACATTCGCCTTGCAGATATTTGCAAGCTCCCTGCGTCTCGATTGTATGCGCTTTGGCATGTACAGATCAAACATGCCGTACAGAATGATATAAAGCGGAACTATAACATAAAGAGCGCTGAAATATATATTTGCCGGAAGTGCTCTCTGCACACCGTCAACCCCTACATGGGTGCCGATAACCGAATAAAAAGCTGCCGCATATGATGCGATAATCACCAAAGCATCCAGTATAAGATGTGAATAATTCAGTTTTGTCTGATTATTTTTTATCATTCATAAATAAGCTTTCAACACACTAATCTCTGTATTATACCCCAGTAGTGTGTAATATCTATTTTTTTTTTCTTAAATTTGAAAAAATTTTCAGCTTATGCCGCGCCTTTCCTTTTCTCTTAAAACGGTTTTCAGCTGCTTTTCCACATCCAGTTCAAGCCTGTAAGGCTCTCCGGGCTTTTCCTTCATAAGATCCTTCAGGGCAAAATTCGCCTTTCTGAGCGTAAGATTTTTATTATAGTAAGGATCTCCGTGCTCCAGGATACCGTTCCAGTAATGAGCAAAGGTCGCTATTTCATTATTAAATCTCTGCACCTTCTCCGGCGTATCCTCAAGTCCCCTCGATTTGGATTCATAGTGGTGGAATGTCACATAGGGATCGTAAATAACAAGCTTTCCCAGAGCTCTTACCTTCATGCACAGATCAATGTCATTAAATGCGACCCTGAGTGCTTCCCTGAATCCGCCGACCTTTTCAAAAATATCTTTTCTTATCATGAGACAGGCCGCCGTAACGGCGCTCAATTCCTGCAAGCACATCATGCGATGCATATAAGAATTTTCCTTTTCATGAAGTCCTACAAAAGCAGCCCCGGCAATGCCCCCGAGTCCCACTATAACACCGGCATGCTGTATGGTATCATCGCCGTACATAAGGCGTGCTCCTACTATCCCTGTGCTCTCACGCAGCGTGAGATTTACCATTTCCGTTATTGAGGACGGTGAAATAAGCTCGACATCATTGTTAAGAAACAGCAGTATTCCGCCATTTGCACATTTTGCCCCGAAATTATTGATGGCCGAATAATTAAATTCCCTGTCCCAGTAAACAACCCGTACCGCAATGTCATCTTTAAGCGGCTTATATGTACTTTCTATAATTTCTGCTGCATCTTTAAGTATATCCGCCGACTTTTGCTCATTTTCCGGATTGAGTTTTTTACGGGCAATGTCAAAGGCATCTGTTCTGTCCGCACCGCCATAGTTATCTATGAATTTATAATATGCAAAGGTTTCAGGCGATACAGAATTATTCTCGACTATTATAAATTCCAGCCTTCTGTACTCTGACCTTTCTGTAACTGAACGAATGCACTTATCCAGATCCTCTATGTGATCCTTATTGGGTATGATGACCGATACCTGCGGAAGCTCTCTGTCCTCCCCGGACGGACTTTTGAAGACCGTATGATAATATCCGTAGGTCACTCCCTGTTCAACATCCAGATAAGGATATCCCATGCGATCATAATGAGCCTTTATCGCTCTTTTTCCTGCATCGTAGGCATACATTTTTGATTCCGGATTTGAAGCAGTTGATCCCTTGTGATAACGCCAGTGATAGCAGACCTCAGGGATATGTATAACTCTTTCCGAAACAAAGCGCCCCTCCTTAAGCTCTTCAAGAGCCCTTTTGCTGAGTGTATCTGTTGCTTTTCCGGTTCTATATGTAACAGCCTCTGAGGCTTCGTCATATATGCAGGCATCGGCATATTCGCAAAGGGCTTTTCTTTCCTCTGCGGTTGCCTCCTCGAGACATCTTAAAAAGAAATCATGATCCTGTGCACCGTCGAATTCCTCTCTGAAGCCTCCGACCCTTTCCAGAAGGTCTCTTCTTATAACACTCAAATGGCAGATATAATTTACGGCACACAGAAGATCCATATTCATATCAGACTTGAAATGCGGCTCAAAAAGTGCCTTGCCGTCAAAATCTATCTTGTCCTCATCCGTATATATGAATTGTGCTTTTGGATTATCGGCTATAGCCTCTGCGACCTTGTAAAGAGCCCATGGCGGAAGCTCGTCGTCGTGATCGCACAGGGCTATAAAATCCCCGGAGGCTTTTCTTAAGCCCGCGTTGGTATTTCCCGATATGCCCAGATTTTTTTCAAGCGAAATATATTTAAATCTGTCATCCGCTAAAGAGTATTTCTTTATCGTATCGCTCACAGAAGCATTGCCCGCCTCAGAGCCGTCTGCGACAATAACCTCAAATTTGGGATAGGTCTGCGATGCAATACTGCCCAGAAGCATGGTGAGGTATTTTTCCGGAGTATTATATGCCGGTATTACTATACTTATAAGGGGAGCCTTTCCGTTCGGATATATGAGATTTTTCCAGGCTTTTTTCTGCCGCTCTATCTCCTCAGTGCTTACGGCTGTCTTTAACTGCCACTCAGGGTAATCATAGTCCTCGTCTATTTTCTGTATTTTATGTATTGCTTTTTTCATAAAAGCCCTGAAGCCGTTTTCTCTGATAAAATCAAAGGAGACGACCAGCGTTTCCATATGTACCAGCGCAAGTAGCTTTTCTGCGCGCTTAGCCTTTATGGAATTTCTTTTTTCTACGATGGCATAATTTATACGCACCCTTCTTGTTTCATTCCCGTCCTTCATTACAAGATATGCGTCTGCATCACGCTCAAAGGGCAGTGCAACCGTAAAACCGCTCATGCGGTCTGCATTAAACTGCTGTGCCACATCTATCCGATCCCTTGCTACAGCCGTGCATTTCATCGGCCTTCCCTTTATATCTTTAACCGAATATTCTATTTTTTCTGTCCTTGAAGGGATACACCAGCCCTCTATCACAAGAGTACCGTCCCTTAAGCTCATCGAATCAACTCTGTATCTCATTTTTATCTCCCGGATTTATCTGCAAGCTTTTTTAATCGCCTGAACAGAAAATCCTGCAAATATGAAAGTGTATCAGCTAACATCATAAGCTCAAGCCTGATATAGATAAGAAGCCTTGAGCCTTTAAAAAAGGTTTTATGCTCCCTGCACTTACTCAAGGTCGAAATTCCTTCCCTAAGCCCTGCGATATAATCTTTTCCAAAGCCTATTCTGATAAAAAACAGGCTTTTAATAAATATCCCCAAAAGGATGCCCGGAAGGTTTATAAGCAGCATGAACAACGGCATGTTTTTATAATTAAGATATATGTTATTTCTTGCGGCAAGCCTCACCTTAAAGGAATTATACTTTGAACCTGAGGTTCCGCTTCCCACATGATATATCTCTGCCTCAGGCTCATATATTATACTATATCCGTGTATGCGCATTCTGAAGGAAATATCCAGATCCTCAAGATATGCAAAATGCAGCGGGTCAAAATAAATCCCTTCTCCGAGCTTGATCTCCTCCAGCACATCTTTTCTGTAGGCTGCCGCTCCTGCGCAGGCAGAAAATATCTGCTTTCTTTCATTAAATTTAGAAGCTGTGACAGGCTGACCTACACCTCTTTGAAATGCCCAGCCCAAAAGATTATATCCGTCTCCGGCATCATCCAGAAGCTCCTTATGATAAAGCTGTATCATCTTCGGCGACACGGCAGCTATACATCCATTTTCTTTTCTGTCAAAGCCTGCTATAAGTTCCCTGAGATAATTCTCCCTTGCCTCGGTATCATTATTTAGCAGAACTACATACTCCGTATCTGCCTCGGCTATGCCTGCATTGACAGCTCCTGAAAAGCCGGTATTTTCTGAAAGCAGTCTGGCTGTTACCTTAAATTTACAGGGCTGTTTCTTCTCAAGTTCTTTTATGTACTCTGCCGAGCCGTCCGTCGAACCGTTATCTACTATGAGTACACAAAACGAGGTGTATGTCTGCCTTTCAAGCGCAGCCATGCACCTGTCCATAAACTTAAGACCGTTATAATTAGGTATTATGACAGTCGTATCTGTCACACTCGGATCTGTCCTGTTCAATTATTTCTCCCGCAGTCAAATATCCGGACTGTCTCTTCAGCGGATAATCAGCTTCTTAAAGCTTTCGCCGTCGATATTTTGCTGTGAAATGCCGAAAATGTCAAGTATCGTCGCACCAATATCTCCGTAGCAGTCTCTTGTGCCTATGTCAATGTCTTTTTTTATCGACTTTCCGTAAGCTAAAAACGGTATATACTCCCTGGTATGATCTGTCCCCCTAAAGCCCGGATCGCAGCCGTGATCTGCTGTAATAATTACTATATCCGTTTCTTTCATTTCGGATATGAATATGCCAAGCTGCTCATCAAAGTCACTTACTGCCTCGGCATATCCGTCTGTGTCGCGCCTGTGCCCGTAAACACTGTCAGTTTCCACAAGATTTGTAAAGCAAAGCCCCGTGAAATCCTCTTTAAGCATGGCGATGGTTTTTTCCATTCCGTCCCTGTTTGAAACCGTGGGGCCTGTATATTTCTCATCAAGTCCTTTTCCCGCGAAGATGTCTCTTATCTTTCCTATGCCGATGCTGTTTAAGCCTGCCTGCTGCAGCTTATCCAACATTGTATCTGCATGCGGAACAAGTGAAAAATCGTGTCTGTGGGCATTTACGCGTTCAAATGTATCCGGAGTTTTCCCTGTAAACGGTCTTGCAATAACACGCCCCACGCC
>CAVBSU010000025.1:11788-21431 GCA_963598245.1 Lachnospiraceae bacterium
CCACGCCGTATTTATCACCGCAAAGGAGCCGTCTTGCCGTACGGCAGATATCATAAAGCTCTTCCGGCGGCACGATATCCTCATTGGCTGCAATCTGAAATACGGAATCAGCCGAGGTGTAAACTATAAGCTTTCCCGTTTTTAAATGCTCTTCTCCGTAATCTCTTATCACATCTGTTCCCGAATAGGGCCTGTTGCACAGAACGCCTCTTCCGGTCTGCTTTTCAAATTCCCTTATTATTTCATCAGGAAAGCCTTCCGGAAATGTCGGAAACCTGTACGGTGTAACCAGTCCCGCTATCTCCCAGTGGCCTGCCGTAGTATCCTTTCCTGCAGACCTTTCCTTAAGTCTTCCGTAAGCTCCCATGAGTTTGTTTATATCTTCATCACCATCATCCGACATCTCATCCAGAATACCGCACTCGCAGTACGGACTGTAAAAATACCTTTGTCCCGACCTGAAGCCGGTTATATTAAATATCCCGAGTCTTTCCAGATTGGGGCAATGCCACTTCGGTGATTTCCTTATGCTGAAAAGTGTGCATGCTCCTGTATCCCCGAATTTATCAGCATCCGGTCCTGCTCCGCAGCCCATGCTGTCAACAACTATTAAAAAAACTCTTTTTATTTCATTCATATAAGAACTGCATCCTTTTTTATAATAAGCCGTATAGCCTCAATGGCCGTCTTTATCGCAAAATCCGTATCATAGACCTGTGAATCCTCAAGTCCCAGCTCTCTTCTTGTCTGGTTTGCAACGACCAGCATCACCGAGCCGCAGCGAACCTTCCTTGCAGCTGCCACGGTGAAAAGTGCCGCAGATTCCATCTCTGAGCAGGTTGCTCCGAGCCTTTTCCATGCCTCCCATTTGTACTTAAGCTCTGCGCTTACTGACATGGAATCCGGATCATGCTGTCCGTAAAAGCTGTCCTTACACTGTACAACACCCATATGGTGTCTTAATCCCAGGCTTTCTGCCGCATTTTTAAGTGCCTCGGTGACAGAAAAGTCCGGAACTGCAGGCCATTCTATCGGGGCATATTCTTTGGAGGTTCCCTCAAATCTTACAGCTCCCGTTGCAATACACAGATCTCCCCCCAGAATATCCTCTCTTATTCCTCCTGCCGTTCCCACTCTTATAAATGTGTCCGCTCCCACATGTATAAGTTCCTCCATGGCAATAGAAGCAGAGGCGCCTCCTATACCTGTAGAGACAACACTTACCGGAATGTTGTCAATCGTTCCGGTATATGTACGGTATTCTCTGTTCTGTGAGATAAATCTGGGATTTTCAAAATACTTTGCTATAAGCTCACAGCGTCCCGGATCTCCCGGAAGTATTACATATCGTCCGACATCTCCCTTTTTGAGATGAATATGATATTGCCCATTGTCCTGCTTATATGCCAATTCTGTCATGAATACTACCTCTTTAAAATAACTTGACCGGATGATGCTTCAATGTTAAGCTATAACGCGTTTCGGAAAAGATCCCGGAGCGGTGAGTTCGTGACCATCCTCACCTATAACCCGGAGGCTTTTGCTTCAGGGTTATCGTTTATGAACGAAAACAAAACTACGGAGAAAAACAAAATGAAATTTTCAACTCAATCTATTTGTCAGGCTGCGCTTATTGCCGCAGTCTACACAGCCTTAAGCCTTTTATTCATGCCCATAAGCTTCGGCCCGATACAGTGCCGTATAAGCGAGATGCTGACTGTACTTCCCGCCTTTATACCCGCTGCCATCCCCGGAGTGACCATAGGCTGCCTTATAACCAATATCCTTGGAGGTGCAATACTCCCTGACATAATATTCGGGACTCTTGCCACCCTTACAGGTGCCGTTCTTACGCACCTTCTCACCAGGGGCTTTTCTGCACGGATAATAAGCAGTGCCTGTGCTTCTGAAAGCTTTCATGCCGGATACTATTTTCGTCTTGCGACAGTGCTTCCTCCCATCTTAAGCAACACTATTATAGTTCCTCTTGTGCTTAAATTTGCCTATCAATATGATGACGCCCTCTATTTTATGTTCTTAACGGTATGTACAGGCGAAATCATCAGTATCGGAATATTGGGCAATATACTTATTTCTGTTCTTAAGCGTAAGGAAATACTTCTGCAGCTTAAAAAGCTTAATGCGCTCTCACTCTGATATCACAGCCGGACGGCACGCTTGTTTGCTCTGTCATGCTGCGGCTGTCCGGTGCACTTTTCCGGGATCTTTATACACCAGATTGTATCTGTTATTTTTCGTTGCGGCTTATCGGCTGCGCTTTTCAATTTCGCTGATAATATCGACTCTTTTCTGATGCCTTCCGCCGATAAATTCAGCCTCCAGCCACTCGTCAACTATCATTTTTGCAAGCTCTGTGCCTATGACTCTGGCTCCGAAGCAAAGCACATTTGAGTTATTGTGAATTCTTGAAAGCTTCGCACTGTACGGCTCTGAGCAGCAGACCGCACGAATGCCCTTTATCTTATTGCAGGCAATGCTTATGCCGACTCCGGTTCCGCAAATAGCTATGCCAAGTTCAGCCTCTCCGCTCATTACGGCATTGCCCACCTTCTCTCCGTATAAGGGATAATCCACGCTCTCATTCGTATCGGTTCCGAGGTTGATGACCTCAATTCCCTTTTCTTCAAGATAAGCCTTTATCACATTTTTCATCTCAACTGCTGCATGATCATTTCCGATAGCAATCTTCATTCTTTTTCAAACTCCTCCCACTCATCATGTATGACGGCTGTTCCTTCACTTTCAAATTTGAACGGTATATATAAAAGGCTTTCCATAGCTTTTTTTACCGCCTCCTGCTTTTCCGGCTCAGCAAAGAAAACTATGAAGCCTCCGCCTCCTGCTCCCAGAAGCTTTCCGCCGAGTGCTCCGGCCTTAAGCCCTGCTTCATACATATAATCTATGCTGTCTGTGGAAATTCCTGCTGCCATGCCTCTTTTAAGCTTCCATGTATCATTGAGCATATGCCCGAATTCGTTCAAATCCGAGCCTTCATCTTCCAGAAGCTCCTTTGACCTGTAGACAAGCTCTGTCATTTCCTTAAGCTCAGACTTTTTTTCGCTCAGGCTTTTTACCGTTTTCTTCTGTATATCCGAGGAAAATCTTGATTGCCCCGTAAAGAAAAGCAAAAGCCTTTTGTTAAGCTCATCTTTCCTTTCATCGCTTATGCTTACCGGCTTTACCTTATATCCGAAAGCTCCGAATTCTATAAGATTAAGCCCTCCGAAGGCTGCCGCTATCTGATCCTGCACGCCGCCTTTTTCCGCACAAAGCACTCTTTCAAGATATATTGCCTGATCTGCCAGTTCTCTTTTTGAAGGCTTTTTCCCCTTAAGCGCACTGAAAGCATTAAGCATGCCGACAGCAAAAGAAGATGATGTTCCGAGTCCTGACCTTGCGGGAAGGTCTGCATCATATGTCAGCCTCAGCTCGTGCATGTCTCTCATGAGCATGGCATTTCGCACCGCCGGGTGAATTATCTCCTCGGTGGTTTTTACCCGCTCTATTTTTGAATATATTATCTCATTTCTGTATTCAAAAAATCTCGGCAAATGCCGTACGCTGACATAGCAATATTTATCAAAGGTCGTTGAAATGACTGCTCCGCCATTTTCCTTATAATATTCTTCAAAATCTGTTCCGCCGCCGAAAAAGGACATCCTGAACGGCGTTCTGGTTATAATCATAAATCTCTCCCGATTTTTATTTTCAGCAAACTGCCCCGAAACTTTTCATACCGGTAACCGCCGGTTAAACAGCTCCGGCGGATGCGCTTTTTATCATAGCACAAAATGAACAGTTTCTCACCGAAAAATATTGACACTTGTTTTAAATTTGTTATAATTCTAAATATCTGAAGCGAATTTTTATTTGCAGCATAAAACATTCGCCGCAGAAAAGCGGCATTATATTTTAAGGAGGATTATTCACATGAAAACATGGGTATGTACAGTTTGCGGATATGTATATGAGGGCGAGAACCCTCCGGCACAGTGCCCCATCTGTAAGGTTGGTGCAGATAAGTTTAAGGAGCAGTCGGGGGAGTTGACCTGGGCAGCTGAGCATGAGCTTGGAGTTGCAAAGGGAGTTTCTCAGGATATCATTGACGACCTCAGAGATAACTTTAACGGTGAGTGCTCTGAGGTAGGCATGTATCTTGCCATGTCCAGAGTTGCATACAGAGAGGGTTATCCGGAGATCGGAGATTACTATAAGACGGCAGCCTTTGAGGAGGCAGAGCATGCAGCCAAGTTTGCCGAGCTTTTGGGTGAGGTGCTTACAGATTCCACAAAGGCAAATCTTGAAGCCAGAGTGGCCGCTGAAAACGGTGCTACCGCAGGAAAGGTTGACCTTGCAAAGCGTGCGAAGGCAGCTAATCTTGATGCAATCCATGATACAGTTCATGAAATGGCAAGAGATGAGGCTCGCCACGGAAAGGCTTTTGCGGGTCTTTTAAAGAGATACTTCGGCTAATGTAAGATATGGCTTAAAGCCGCACTCATAAAAAATGCACAAGAGGAAGGGACTATAATCCCCTTCCTCTTTTTTTCTGTCCGGGATAAGCGGTTAAAACAGCTTATACGGATTGCTGATCAGTCAAAGCATTTTGACACCTTTTTAAGCTCTTCTATTATATGAATGTGCTGAGGGCATATGCTCTCGCACTGTCCGCAGCCAATGCAGTCTCCCGCTTTTCCGAAATCATTTATAAGCCTTTCATAAAACTGCTGCTGTGCTGTCCAGTTCTTTTCCTCAAGCTCCATAAGCTCTGCATTGTAAAGCGAGAAATACTTTGGAATTGCGATATTCATCGGACAGCCGGGAGTGCAGTATGAACAGCCGGTGCAGGGTATGGTTATTGAGGCATTGACCATCTCGACCGCCTCGGCTACTGTTTTTCTTTCAAGCTCGTTAAGCGGCTCAAAGTTTTTCATGAAGCTTAAGTTTTCTTCCATCTGTTCCAGACTGCTCATGCCGCTTAAAACCAGCCTGACGCCCTCCTGGCTTGCGGCAAAACGATATCCCCATGACGCAAGACCCATATCCGGACGAACCCTTTTGAACAGTGCCTTTGCATTTTCAGGAACATTTTTAACGAGCACTCCGCCCTTTAACGGCTCCATGACGATTACCGGCTTTTTGTATTTACGGCAGACCTCAAGACATTTTTCCGACTGAATGCTGAGCGAATCCCAGTCTATGTAATTAAGCTGTATCTGCACAAATTCCATCTCCGGATGCTCCGAAAGCACCTTGTCCAGAATATCAGCGGAGTCATGGAAGGAAAAGCCGATATGCTTTACAAGTCCTTTTTCCTTTTTATCCTTAAGCCACTCAAAGCAGTCCAGCCTGGTAAATTTTTCATAGTGGTCACGGCCGATATTATGTATCAGGTAGTAGTCAAAATACTCCACTCCCGTCTTTTCAAGCTGTTCATTAAAAATCTTATCACGGTCTTCTTTTGTCTCAATAAAGCCCGCATGCAGCTTGGTCGTAAGTGTATATCTGTCCCTCGGATATCTTGAAGTGAGTGCCTCCTTAACCGCCTTTTCACTTTGAAACTTGCAGTACATATATGCCGTATCAAAATAGGTAAAGCCGTTTTCTATAAACATGTCGACCATTTTTTTCATCTGGTCAATGTCTATGCTTCCCTCATCTGAGGCATCCAGAAGAGGCAGCCTCATAAGCCCGAATCCGAAATATTTATCTGTTGTAAAAAGCTCTTCCATTGCATTCCTCCTTCTACTTTACAAGTCTGCTTATCTGTTTGAAGGTGTCGCTTCCCGCTCTGTTCAGAAGTTCGAAAAGTACAGCCTCATAGGTTGTCAAAAGTATGCCCTCCTGTTTGGCTCTTTCAAGTGCTATATCATAGTCCCCTTTTTTTCTGCTGCTGATACAGTCAGCCACAAGTATCGGATGATATCCTTCTCTTTTAAGTCCCAAAAGAGTTTGCATTACACATATATGGCTCTCTATACCGAAAACTATTACATTCGGTTTTTCTGCGGCAGGCGGTATTACCTTTATAAGCTCTTCTGTCGCGCCAAAGCTTATTTTTTCTATATAATCCTCTGTCCCTGCGGCATCTGCTATTTCACTCACGGTCATGCCTAAACCGCGGGTATATTGCTGCGTGATATAAATCGGCACTTCAAGAAGCTTTAATCCCTCCAGAAGTATGCAGGAATTTTTTACAAGCTCATCCCTGTTGTGGATGGCGGGGACAAGCTTTTCCTGATAGTCTATTGCTACCGCTATGGTTTCTTTTCTTTCAATAAGCATTTTTAATCCCTTGCTTTTACATTACCATATTTTTTCGTCATCTATATCCTGAAGCGAGGTGCAGCCGCACATCTTCATGGTTTCCGAAAGCTCCTTTCCGAGCTTTTCGGTAAGAATGTGTACTCCGTCCTCGGCATCACCGTATACTGCCGTTACATACGGTCTTGCGATAAGAACTGCATCTGCTCCCAGTGCAAGTGCCTTGAATATGTCCGTACCTGTTCTTATTCCGCCGTCTACAAGCACCATCATATCTCCTCCTGCAGCGGCTGCTATTTCAGGCAGTACCTCTGCTGTTGCCGGACAGGAATTGCATACACGGCCTCCGTGATTGGAAACGACTATTGCTGAAGCTCCTGCCTTTTTTGCCTTAAGTGCTCCCTTTACAGTCATTATGCCCTTTACTATAAACGGCTTTCCTGCCGCCTTTATGATTTCGGCAAGCTCCTCTACTGTCTTAGAGCCTGCTGGCTTTTCCATGTTCTGCAGGAAAGGAAGTCCTGCTGCATCTATGTCCATAGCTACTGCAAAGGCACCCGATTCCTCCACAAGAGCAAATTTTTCCTTTAGAGTATCGCTGTCCCACGGCTTTATTGTGGGAATTCCCTTTCCTCCGTGCATTTTTATAGCCTTTGTGGCTGAAATGACTATCTGCGGATAAAGTCCGTCTCCGGTAAATGCCATGATACCTTCGGCTGCACATCTGTCTAAAAGAATGTCATTATATTGAAGATCATCATACTTATCGCCATAATGCATGTTCATGGCTCCTACAGGACCTGCAAAAATCGGATACTTCATTTTATAACCGAAAAAGTCAAAGCTTGTGTCAGGCTTTACATTTTCAGCTATGGTGTCCATATTCACTCTTATTTCATTCCATGCGTCAAAATTTCTTATCGCATTATCTCCCCTTGCTCCCGGACCCGGCATATTCGTTCCGCAAGCCTTTCCGTTGCATATCGAACAGGCATGACACAGCGTGCCGACATTTTTTCTTGCTTCATCCATAAGTTCAGTATAGCTTTTCATGTGGTAACCCCCTGCTGCGTTATATAAGTGCTGTGGTTAAAAGGATTTATCCTGCTGCCGGGAAATTCCCGTGCAAATAACTCACATTCCTTTGTTATCTGGTAATTATAGCATATCAATGCCTCTTTCTCTCAAGGTTTACGGAAAAATTTCAGCATTTTCATGCATGTCCGTTTCTGATATAATTGCTTCAAAAATATTCACAGTCTGTTCATTTTTCAAATGACAGCGCCGGAAAGGATTTGAGCATGAGTAATTTAAAACCCGTTAAAGAAGGTAAAGTGCGTGAAATCTATGATTGCGGTGAGAATCTAATCATGGTTGCCACAGACCGCATAAGCTGCTTTGATGTTATACTTCACAATACGGTTCCTGAGAAGGGTGCAGTGCTTACACAGATGAGTAAGTTCTGGTTCGATCTTACTAAGGACATTCTTCCGAACCATATGATTTCCGTTGATACCTCCGATATGCCTGAGGCATTCAGGACTCCTGAATTTGAGGGAAAATCCATGCTTTGCAGAAAGCTTACCATGCTTCCGATAGAATGTATTGTAAGAGGCTATATCACGGGAAGCGGCTGGGCTAATTATAAAAAGGACGGTACGGTCTGCGGTCTTAAGCTTCCGGATGGGCTTGAAGAGTCTGAAAAGCTTCCCGAGCCTATTTATACGCCGTCTACCAAGGCTGAAATAGGTGACCACGATGAAAATATTTCCTTTGAGGAAAGTGTCAGCTACCTTGAAAAGCATTTCCCGGGAAAGGGTCGCGAATATGCCGGGAAGCTTCGTGACAATACCATTGCCCTCTATAAGAAATGTGCCGACTATGCGCTTTCAAGGGGTATTATCATTGCCGATACCAAGTTTGAATTTGGTCTTGATGAGAATGGAAATATGCTGATTGGTGATGAAATGCTCACTCCCGACAGCTCCCGCTTCTGGCCCGCAGAAGGATATGAAAAAGGGCACAGCCAGCCCTCCTTTGATAAGCAGTTTGCAAGAGACTGGCTCAAGGCTAATCCTGATAACAATGATACTCTTCCTGAAGAGATTGTTAAAAAAACTCAGGCAAAATACCTTCAGGCGTATAAGATGCTGACAGGAAAGGATCTGTAATTAAAGGAAGCTCCGCCAATGTCCATGCGATAAGCATGCCCGGCGGAGCTTTTTGTTAAACTGAAACAAAAGCCTCTTAAACTTAAACATTGAAACGGAAGAGGATAGTGTCTCCGTCCCTGACAATGTATTCCTTTCCTTCTGAACGAACAAGTCCCTTTTCTCTGGCTGCCGCAAGTGAACCGCAGTCAAGTAAATCCTGATAATTTATTACCTCGGCCCTTATAAATCCTCTTTCAAAATCAGAGTGTATCTTTCCTGCCGCCTGCGGTGCCTTTGTTCCCTTTTTAATAGTCCATGCACGGGTTTCCTTTTCACCTGCCGTAAGGAAGCTCATAAGTCCCAAAATGTCATAGCTTGCCGTTATAAGCTTATCAAGTCCTGATTTCGTAAGCCCCAGTGTTTCAAGATATTCCGCCTTTTCGTCTTCATCGAGAGCGGCTATTTCCTCTTCTATTCTTGCCGAAATAACAAATACACCGTTTCCGTTTTCTGCTGCATATTCTCTGACCCTCTGTACGAAAGGATTTGAAGCCCCGTCGTCTGCAAGATCGTCCTCTGAGACATTGGCAGCAAAAATCACGGGCTTGGAGGTAAGAAGATAAAGTGAGTCTACGAATCTGGACTCTTCCTCATCATCAGTCTTATAGGCACTTGCCATCTTTCCTTCCTCTAAAAGGGTCTTAAGCCTCTTAAGAATCTCAAGCTCTGCTTTAGCTTCCTTTACATTATTTGCAAGCTTGGCGGTCTTTGAAATGCGCTTATCAAGTGTATCAATATCCGCAAATATCAGTTCAAGATTTATGGTCTCAATGTCTCTTATCGGATCAACTGTTCCCTCTACATGTATTACATTCGGATCTTCAAAGCATCTTACAACATGGACGATAGCGTCACACTCACGGATATTTGCAAGAAACTGGTTGCCCAGACCCTCTCCCTTTGAGGCTCCCTTTACAAGTCCTGCAATGTCAACGAACTCAATTACTGCAGGTGTCGTTTTCTCCGAGTTATAAAGCGCAGTAAGCTTATCCAGTCTCTCATCCGGAACTGCCACAACTCCCACATTGGGGTCAATCGTACAGAAAGGGTAGTTTGCTGACTCAGCTCCGGCCTTTGTAATAGAATTAAAAAGTGTAGATTTCCCCACATTGGGAAGTCCTACGATACCTAATTTCATATATACT
>CAVBSU010000026.1:0-21266 GCA_963598245.1 Lachnospiraceae bacterium
GTCCCAGAATTTCTGTTTCCAGAACGCATCCGGATCTTGTAAGATGTCTTTTTGCCGATGAGGTATCGGAAATAAAAGAGGGCGTTGTTGAAATCATGGAGATTGCCAGAGAGGCAGGCTCGCGTACTAAAATGGCTGTTATTTCTCATGATGAGAATGTCGATCCCGTGGGCGCCTGCGTCGGAGTAAATGGCGCCAGAGTTAATTCTATTGTCGACGAGCTGGGCGGAGAAAAGATTGACATTATTAACTGGGATGAAAACCCGGCTTTCCTTATAGAAAATGCGCTTAGCCCGGCAAAGGTTATCTGCGTAGTTGCCGATGAGGATTCCAAGGGAGCCGTTGTCATTGTTCCGGATTATCAGCTTTCACTTGCCATCGGTAAGGAAGGACAGAATGCCCGCCTTGCAGCAAAGCTTACGGGATATAAGATAGATATCAAGTCAGAGACACAGGCCGAGGAGTCCGGTCTTCTCGAGGAGCTTGGCATGGAAGCCGGAGAATATGAGGAAGACACGGAATATAATGAAGGCGCTGAATACGAAGATGGCGCGGAGTATGATGAGTCCGGCGAGAATTATGAGTATGTCAATGATGATGACGGTGAGTTTACAAACGGCGAGGTAAGCGAAGAGAACGAAGCTTACGAGGATGAAGTTTTGGAAAATGAGGCTTCGGAAGATGAGGCTTCAGGCATAGCGGAAACGGCTGACGAATAACAAGAGGTCTTTGACATTGACAGAAAAAAATGATTACAGAGGACTTTTGGGACTGGCACAGAGAGCCGGGAAAATCAAATCGGGCGAGTTTCAGGTCGAGGAATCAATAAAAAAGAAGAAATCAAAGCTGTGTCTTTTGGCTGAGGATGCATCGGAAACGGCAAAAAAGCACATAAGAGATATATGCAGCTACAGAGACATAAGATGCATGGAGACAGGTTTAAGTAAGGACGAGCTGGGGCACAGCATAGGACGAGACGAAAGGTCCTCGGTTTCCGTAGAGGACGAGGGATTTGCAAATCACATACTTGGTAAAATAGAGGGAGGTAATGCCTGTGGCAAATGATAAGAATGAAAAGGATATAAAGGCACCGTCAGAGGGAACTCACGGCGGACAGTCTGCTCCTAAGAGAAAGCTTAATGTAGTATTCAGAAAGCAGAATTCTACAAGTATAAAGGAACTCCCAAAGAGGCTTAAGTCGGCGGCTGACGGTTCAAACACAAGAACAAAGACTGAGACAGGAGCTGAAGGCTCAAATGCTCAGAGAAGACCGAGACCGCTTCCGGCAGGAACAAAGCCGGTAAAGCCCGCCATGCAAAGCATAAAGGCAGAGATACAGTCTGAAAAGCCTCAGGAAAAGACTGAGGAAATAAAGGCAGAGGAAATTAAAATAAAGGAAGCTAAAGCCGAGGCAGCAAAAGCGGAGCCGGGCGAGGCTAAAGCACAGAAATCGGAGGCAGAAAGCATAAGCGCAGCCAAAACACCTGAAACAGAAAAAGCTGCTGCAGCTGACTCTGTGGTTGAGGCAGTAAAAGAAAAGATTGCCGATGCCGCTGATACTGCACCGGAAGAAACAGGCAAGGATGCAGATTCTGTCAAGGGTCAGGAAAGTGCGGCAGAAAAGTCGGATAAAACGGGTGAAAAGGACGCAGCTGCTGCAGAAAAGAAAGATGCAAACGGCAGTCCGAAGACGGCAGGGCTTACAGATACTGTAGTTCCCAGAGTAAAAATAGTAAAGTCCTATGCCAACTATGATGCTGCAGCTGTTATTGCCGAGGCCTCAAGACAGGCCAGACAGGAAAGAAGCCAGCAGAATCAGGGCGGCAGAAGCGGCGGACAGTTCGGACAGGCTCAGAGAAGACCTCGCCCGAACGGAGCACAGGGAGCAGGAACGCAGGGAAATCGTCAGGCTCAGGCGGACGGACAGAAGACAGGAGGCCGTACCTTTGTCTCAAGAGGAAATGCAGCCCCCGGTCAGAGAGGTGCAGCACCAAACAGAGGCGGAGCACGCCCGGGACAGGGAGCAGGCACTCAGGGCGGACGCATGGCGCAGGGAGGAGCTTCATTTGACGGCTCATCCAAAAATCAGAACGGCAGAAATGCGCGGAACAGCTACGGCAGCAGGGATAAGCGCAGCGACAGAAAGGATAAGTATGTTGATGATCTTTCTGTTGCAGGAAAGACAAAGACCGGTAAGGGTGCATTTATTAAGCCGGAGCCAAAGGCAGAAAAGCCTGAGGACGAGATAAAGGTAATCACCATTCCGGAGACACTTACCATTAAGGAGCTTGCAGATAAGCTGAGACTGCAGCCCAGTGTTATTGTCAAGAAGCTTTTCCTTGCAGGAAAGATGGTAACGCCAAATACGGATCTTGCCTACGAGGAAGCTGAAGAAATAGCTATGGAGTATGACATTCTCTGTGAAAAGGAGGAAGAGGTAGATGTTATTGCCGAAATCCTCAGGGAGGATGATGAGGATCCTGATAAGCTTAAGACAAGAAACCCTGTTGTCTGTGTAATGGGACATGTAGACCATGGTAAGACCTCACTTCTGGATGCCATAAGAAATACCAATGTCACAAGCCGCGAGGCAGGAGGCATTACCCAGCATATCGGTGCTTCTGTCGTAAGGGCAGGAGACAGATGCATTACATTCCTTGACACACCGGGACATGAGGCCTTTACCGCGATGCGTTTAAGAGGCGCACAGTCTACGGATATTGCTGTTCTGGTTGTGGCAGCCGATGACGGAGTAAAGCCGCAGACTGTTGAGGCTATCAACCATGCAAAGGCGGCAGGCGTTGAGGTTATAGTTGCCATAAATAAGATGGATAAGCCTGCGGCAAATCCTGACATGGTAAGAAATGAGCTTTCGGAATATGGTCTTATTTCAGAGGACTGGGGCGGGTCTACGCCTATGGTTCCGGTATCTGCAAAGACCGGCGAGGGCATCCCTGAGCTTCTGGACATGATACTTCTTGAGGCAGATGTGCTTGAGCTTAAGGCAAATCCGAACAGAAATGCCAGAGGACTTGTTATCGAGGCACAGCTGGATAAGGGAAGAGGACCGGTGGCCACAGTTCTGGTTCAAAAGGGAACGCTGAATGTCGGCGATAATGTGGTTGCAGGAGCCTGCTACGGTAAGGTTCGCGCCATGCTCGACGATAAGCATGTCGGCGTAAAGAAGGTTCCGCCGTCATATCCAGCCGAGATACTGGGGCTTAATGATGTTCCTAATGCCGGAGAAGTATTCATGGTATGCAAGGATGAAAAGGAGGCAAGAAGTATTGCCGAAACCTTTATAGCAGAGCAGAAGAAGCATATGCTTGAGGAAACCAAGAAGAAGATGAACCTTGATGATCTCTTCGATGAGATAAAGGCGGGCAATATCAAGGAGCTTCCTATTATCGTAAAGGCTGATGTTCAGGGCTCCGTTGAGGCTGTTAAGCAGAGTCTCGGAAAGCTTTCCAATGAAGAGGTTGCGGTTAAGGTTATTCATGCTGCAGCCGGAAATATCAATGAATCTGATGTTAATCTTGCGTCAGCTGCCAATGCCATTATCATCGGATTTAATGTAAAGCCTGATGCTACCGCAAAGTCGAAGGCTGAGCAGGAAAAGATAGATATGCGCCTTTACAAGGTCATCTACCAAGCCATAGAAGATCTCGAGGCAGCTCTTACAGGAATGCTGGCTCCGGTATATGAGCCTCAGAATACGGGACGCGCTGTCGTAAGACAGATATTCAAGTCCTCGGGAGTAGGTATTATAGCAGGCTCTTATGTCACTGACGGTATTGTGGAGAGAGGCTCAAAGGTAAGACTCTTCCGCGGCGATAAGATGATATTTGACGGTGATATAGCTTCGCTTAAGCGCTTCAAGGATGAGGTAAAGGAAGTAAAGACAGGCTTTGAATGCGGTATAGTTTTAGAGGACTTCACTGATATTGCAGTGGATGATACCATGGAGATCTATAAGCTTGTGCAGGTACCGAGAAGCTAATCACATGCTTACAGACTGTACACAGAGGTAATATGAAAAAAGGAAGCATTAAAAATAACAGAATAAACGGAGAGGTCTTAAAGGAGCTCTCCGTTATAATAAGGGATGAGGTAAAGGATCCGAGGATAGATCCTCTGCTTACTGTGACGAGAGTTGAGGTTACGCCGGATTTGCAGTTTTGCAAGGTTCATGTGTCCACACTAGGCTCTGAAGATATGCTTAAGGAAAGCATAGAGGGGCTTAAGAATGCAGAGGGCTTCATAAGAAGAGAGCTTGCCCATACCGTAAATTTAAGAAAGACTCCGATATTGCAGTTTGTTCCGGACAGGAGCATGGAATATGCGATGGAAATGTCCATGAAGATAGAGCAGCTTGCAAAAGAGGGCGGTATATAAAAACTTCAACGGAGAAAGCGGAGAAGTTAAAACGATGGCAGAATTGCTTACAAAGGAAATATTTAATAAAGCTGTCCGGGACGCAGAATCCATATGCATTCTCGGACACATAAGCCCGGACGGAGACTGTATAGGCTCCGTTCTCGGCGTATATAATTACATAAAAAATATCCCTGAGTGCAGAGAAAAGAGGATTCAGCCCTATCTTGAGGAGATAAATCATAAATTTGATTATCTTGAGGGGGCTTTTGATATTGCAAACGGTCGGGATGATTCAAGCTATGAGCTTGCGATAGTTCTGGACTGCGCAGGCATTGACCGTATGGGCAAATATGCTGCTTACTATGAAACGGCTTCACATACGATCTTGGTGGATCACCATCATACCAATACCGGGTTTGCAGATTATGCGCTTGTCCGCGGCGAGGCTTCCTCTGCATCTGAGGTAGTATACACGCTGTTTGATAAGGCTTATGTCAATGCTTCTGTTGCGGAGTGTATTTATACCGGAATTATCCACGATACCGGGGTTTTCAAGCACAATTCAACCCATAGGAGCACTATGGAAACAGCTGCCGAGTGCATGGAATACGGCATAAATTTCGGACGCATCATAGATGATTCGTTTTTTGCCATGACCTTTGAGCAAAAAAGAATGCTGGGATATATTCTTTACAACATGCAGAGCCGCTTTGACGGAAAGCTTGTGTACGGCTGCGTGGATATGAAGACCAGAAAGTCGATGGGCGCCGAAAAAATGGATATGGACGGCATGATTGACAATATGCGCACAACCACAGGCGCGCTTGCGGCAGTATATCTGTATGAGACTTTGGACGGCAGAGTGAAGGCCAGCATGAGGTCAAATTCAGATATTATTGATGTGAGCAGGATTGCGTCGCTTTTCGGCGGAGGCGGGCACAAAAGAGCAGCAGGCTGTTTTATGTCCGGAGACTTTGAAAAGGATATGGATGACATATGCGCTGAGTTTGGAAGACAGCTTAAGGCGGCTGTAGTATAAGGGTTTTATTTTAAATGTCATTTTATAGATATAATGGTTTTTTAAATGTATATAAGGAAACCGGCTGGACTTCAATGGATGTATGCGCAAAGCTTAAAGGCATCCTGCAGGTAAGGCGCATAGGTCATGCAGGCACATTGGATCCGATGGCAGAGGGAGTTCTTCCGATTGCGGTCGGAAAAGCTACAAAAGATGTAGATAAAGTCGGTCATGAAATAAAAGAATACAGGGCCGGGATGCTTCTGGGACTCGTTACAGATACCGAGGATATCACGGGAAGGGTGCTGTCAATTTCAGAAAAGGCCGAAGAGCTTCCGGATGAAACAAAGGTGAGAGAAGCCATTATGTCCTTTACAAGAGAATATGATCAGCTTACTCCGATGTATTCGGCGCGTAAGGTAAACGGAAAAAAGCTCTATGAGTATGCCAGAAAAGGCATAGAGGTAGAGAGAAAAAGAAAGCATGTAGAAATTTTTGATATAAGGATAGAGGAAATAAGGCTTCCGCATGTTGTGTTTACCGTAAAATGTTCACAGGGGACATATATAAGAACACTGTGCCATGACATCGGCGAAAGGCTTGGCTGCGGGGCATGCATGGAAAGCCTTGTAAGAAATCGTGTGGGGCGCTTTGATATTGACAGTGCCATAAAAATAAGTGAGATAGAAGAGCTGGTGCGTGACGGAGGTCTGGACGGAAAGCTCAGTGTGGAGGCACCGACGGCAGTTGCAATAGGAAAGTTTGACGGAACACACATAGGTCATCAGGCACTTTTAAAGGAGCTTAAGAAGCTTGCGGATAAAAGTAAGCTTCGAACCTGTGTTATTATCTTTAAATTCGGACGGGACACCGTGCTGTCAGACATTGACAGAAAAATGAAAATGCATGAGCTCGGCATTGATTACTGCATGGAAATCGAGTTTACGGAGAAGATAAAAAACACAACAGCCAAGGATTTTCTTAAGAATATATTGATTGGCAAATTCAATATGAAGGCAATAGTTGCGGGAGATGATGTAAGCTTCGGAAAGGGCAGAGAGGGCAATGCTGAATTTCTTAAGGCACATGCAGACGAATATGGCTATGAGCTTAAGCTTATAAAAAAGCTTACAATAGATTTGAAAAGCTTCGACGGCGATGCGGAGGATAAAAGAAAAGAGGATGGGACGGAAGAGACTGCGGTTATAAGCTCTACGCTTTTACGAAAAGAGCTTGTGAAGGGTGATATGCTTCATGTTGCAAGGCTTTTAGGTACACATTACTCGCTCAGCGGACTTATAATTCACGGAAAACACATAGGCACAGAAAGGCTTGAGACGCCTACCCTGAATATAGAGGTAAAGAAGGAACTGATACTTCCGCCAAACGGAGTCTATGCTGCCATAGTACACATCTTTGACGATAAAAAGGGAAAGATCGTAAGAACCAGAAAGGGCATAGCCAATCTTGGATACGCGCCGACGGTGACAGAGGAAGAATGTGAAAAAGACATGCAGCTGAGACTTGAAGCCCATGTATTTGAGGATGTAGGCGACTGCTACGGTAAATACGCAAAAATAGAACTTTGCTATTTTATAAGGCCCGAAAAAAAATTCGCAGACATGAAGGAGCTTAAGGAACAGGTAATAAAGACAGACATTCCTGAGGCAGAGAGCTTTTTTGAAAAATACGGGGAAACGGGTTTGTTAAAATGACCTTGAAAACAAGGCCGATGTGTGCTATTATCTTTAAGCTTGACGCCGCGGCACAGTTTTTCGCACTCCTTGGCGGAAACTTTGTTTACGGTAAGTAGAGCCGGCATTGTGGCCGGTAAAAAATTGAAAGGAGAAAAATATGATTTCAAAAGAGAAGAAGCAGGAACTTATCGCAGCTTACGGTCGTACAGAAGGCGACACTGGCTCGCCGGAGGTTCAGGTAGCTATCCTTACCGAGAGAATCAATGAGCTTACGGCTCATCTTAAGGAGAATCCAAAGGATCACCACTCGAGAAAGGGACTTCTCATGATGGTTGGTAAGAGAAGAAGCTTACTTCAGTACCTCATGAAGAAGGATCTCGACGGATACAGAGAGCTTATTAAAAAGCTTGGCATTCGTAAGTAAAACCATCAACAATTATTCGTTTTTTATTCAAATTAACTTAAATACAAAATTGCGCGCTTACAGCACCCCAAACGGGTGCTGTTTTTAGCAGTAACCTACGCATATGGCGGCGGAAATTTATCAGGCGATAACGATCAAATAAGTCAGAGGGATTCAAAGAAAAGGAAAGCGACATAATGAAAATGAAATACGAGCGGGAGCTTGTGGTTGAATATGGCATAAAGCTCAGAGAGGCAGGACTTTGCCCCGGCACCAGCGGAAATTTGAGTATTTTGGATGCTGCCTTGGGATATATGGCCATAAGTCCGTCGGGCATGGATTATTATGAAACAAAGCCTGAGGATGTTGTGGTTATGGATCTTGAGGCAAATATCGCAGACGGCAGCAGAAAGCCGTCAAGTGAATGGGCACTTCATACCGAGTTTTATAAAAAAAAGCCGGAAATCGGTGCAGTGGTGCATACGCATTCTGACTACTGTACGGCTTTTGCAGTATTAAACATGCCGCTTAAGGCAGTACATTTCGCCATAGGCAGTGCAGGCGCAGCTGAAATTCCCTGTGCCCCTTATGCGCTTTTCGGCTCAAAGGAGCTTGCCGAAGGCGCGGCAGAATACTGCGGAAAAAGTAAGGCAGTGCTTTTGGCTAATCACGGCATAGTCTGCTGTGATAAGGACATTGCCTCGGCATTTTCGCTTGCAATGAATATGGAATACATAGCAAAGCTTCAGTATCTTGCAATGTCTGTCGGAAAGGCACAGCTTATTCCTGAAACGGAAATGACAAAGGTATTTAAAGAATTCGGCACCTACGGACAGCCTGAAAACAAGTCTCAGGATAAATAACATGGTATATATGTTGAAATTTATGATATAGTTTATGAAAACGCATTCAAAGGAGAATTTATGCAATACTACGGAGATGTATACAGACCGCCCAGTGAGGCTTACAGCCTTATAATTCAGGTTACATTGGGGTGCAGTCATAATACCTGTGCATTCTGCACCATGTATAAAGAAAAAAAATTCTTAAACAGAAAGCTGGAGGATGTTCTTAAGGACCTCAGAGAGGTAGCAGCATCGGGATATTCACATAAGGCAAAGAGGATTTTTCTTGCTGACGGAGATGCGCTCATAAGAAAGACAGATGATCTTATAACAATTCTGGATGCCTGCTATGAGCTTTATCCGGTATGTGAAAAAGTCACGACATATGCTTCGCCGCAAAGTCTGCTGCTTAAAAGCGAGGAAGAGCTTAAAAAGCTTAGGGAGCACGGCCTTACCATGGTTTATCTCGGACTTGAATCCGGAAGTGATGAGGTTTTAAAGCTCATGACAAAGGGATTTACATCTGCGCAGATCGTAGAGGGAGGTCTTAAGGCAAAGAAGGCGGGAATGCAGCTTTCAGTAACAGCTATAGCAGGTCTGGGAGGAAAGAAGCTTTCGCAGAGTCATGTTGAGGGCACGGCAAAGGCTTTGTCACAAATGAATCCTGATTATGTGGGGGTTCTGACGCTTGAAATACATGACGGCACACCGCTTGAAAAATGGGTAAGCGAGGGTGCCTTTGAGCTTCTTGATTCCTCAGAGGTTCTCATGGAAACAAGAGAGCTTATAGCGCGCATGGACTGCCCGGGATGTGTATTCAGAATGAATCATGCATCCAATTATCTGACGCTTGCAGGCACGCTTAATGATGACAGGCAGGCAATGCTTAATAAGATTGACGCAGCACTTGAAGGAAAGCTCAAGCTTCGTCCGGAATGGATGAGAAGCTTCTGAGTCTTGAAAAATTGGCAGGAGACAAACAATCTCAATTTTGACATTATAAATATCAGGAGGAATATATAAAATGAATTTAGTTTGTTTGGATATGGAAGGTGTACTGGAACCTGAGATATGGATTGCCTTTGCAGAGGCAACAGGAATACCGGAGCTTAAGAAAACAACCCGTGACGAGCCGGATTATGACAAGCTTATGAAGTTTCGCATAGGTATTCTTAAGGAACATGGACTGGGGCTTAAGGAAATACAGGATGTTATAGCAACATTAGATCCGCTCCCCGGCGCAAAGGAATTCCTGGATAAGCTCAGAGAAAAGGTTCAGGTTATAATCCTAAGCGATACCTTTGAGCAGTTCGCCATGCCGCTTATGAAAAAGCTGGGATATCCCACCATTTTCTGCAATACTCTTGAGGTTTCCGCAGACGGTGAGATAACAGGATATAAAATGAGAGTTGAAAAATCCAAATATTCAACCGTAAAGGCACTTCAGTCCATAGGATTTGAAACAATAGCAAGCGGTGACAGCTTTAATGATGTTGGAATGATTGATGCCTCCAAGGCAGGATTTCTTATAAATGCGGCTCCAAAGCTTAGAGCGGAAAGACCTGATCTTCCTGCATGCGAAAGCTATGATGAGCTTTATTCCGCTATTATGAAGGCCTGCGGCATTGAAGAATAATGTTCACAAAAGAGGATAAAAAGAATACATCCAGAGTTTTTTTCGGAATTGTGCTTTATACTGCCATACTTCAGGCAGTAGTCATGGCCATAATGGTCGGAAGTGAACACATTGACAATATCCCGTCATGGCTGAAAACAGGAGAAAGCATAGATGACGGAGTTATGATGCTTTGTGCGGTATTCACCGGCTGTCTGGTATTATGGATTTATTTTTCCGTTATGCAGAAAAAACACGGGTTGTTTAATCTCAGAAGCTTTATACACTGCACGGCGGGAGAAGAAGAAAAGACTCCGGAGGCAGAGTGCAGGGTTCAATGCTTTGATAGTCTTGGAGGAAGTGTTTTCAGAAAAGGTATGCGCATAACCGTGCGCATACTTTTTATAGGTCTTTGTTACGCCATATGCTGTCAGATTATAAGTCGGGTGACAGGTGCAGCCATAGAGCATGTTTTCAACGGGTTTGGCTTCAGCACTGCCATGGATGAGGAAAGCTTTGATGTTACGGTAAGTATACCCATGGCTCTTTATATTGCGTTTCTCGGACCTTTTGCGGAAGAGCTTGTGTACAGGGGCTTTTTGATGAACGGACTCAAGCCGTACGGAAAAATCTTTGCAATAATTGTTTCGTCCGTATTTTTCTCACTGATGCACGGCAACCTCGAACAGATACCCTTTGCCTTTTTATGCGGAATATTTCTCGGATATGTGGCATCGGAGTATTCTGTAATTGCATCTACGCTTGTTCATATCATAAATAACGGCGGTCTTTCCTTCGGGATGCTTGCCCTGCAGAAAGCAATGTCTGAAATGTGGCAGGGAATAATTCTTTTATTTTTCCTGTTGGTGAGCGTCATAGTCATGACAGCGCTTATCATAGTACATAAAGCAGATATAAAGAGTTTTATCAGAGAGAATACAGGAAAACCCGGCACTGAAAAATGCCTTATAAATATATGGGTGTTTATATTTTTCATAATGGAGGCAGCAGAGACAGCATTGTCATTAACACCGCTTAATTAGAATCATTATTGCCTTTTCATACGGCGATGATATATAATTTTTGAATACTGTCAAATACTCAATAATCCGTGCAAAAGAACGGATTATGTGATTTAGTGTTTCACGGCAGCATCATTGTATATTCTTATATGGTTGCAAATAGATAACTTTGGTAAGGAGTGTAAAAATGTTTAAAATCGCACACAGAAAGTCCTTGAAGCCTACCGTCACACAGATAGAGGTCGAGGCACCGCTGGTTGCAAACAAGGCAAAGCCCGGGCAGTTTATTATTCTCAGAGTGGATGAGGACGGTGAGAGAATTCCGCTTACCGTTGCCGGAGTAAATAAGGAAGAGGGCACGGTCAAGGTTATTTTTCAGGTCGTAGGCGCAACCACAACCAGACTTAATCATGTTCCGGAAGGCGGATATATACAGGATTTTGTAGGTCCTCTGGGCAATGCTACCGAGACAGAGGGGCTTAAGAAGGTCTGCATTGTCGGAGGCGGCGTAGGCTGTGCCATAGCTCTCCCGGTGGCTGAGGAATTCCACAGGGTAGGAGCTGATGTTACTTCCATCATAGGCTTCAGAAATAAGGACCTTGTTATTCTGGAGGATGAGTTTAAAGCCTGCTCAGACAGACTGGTAGTCATGACAGACGACGGTTCCTACGGAAGAGAGGGCAACTGTACGGTTCCTTTAAAGGAGCTTCTCGCAAAGGAAAAATTCGACATGATAGTCTGCATCGGTCCGCTTATCATGATGAAGTTCACGGTTCTTGCAGCTAAGGAATTTGATGCACCTATAACAGTATCCATGAGTCCGATTATGATAGACGGAACAGGAATGTGCGGCGGCTGCCGTCTCACTCTGCATCAGGACGGAAAGGATGTAACAAAGTTTGCCTGCGTTGACGGTCCTGATTTTAACGGCTATGAGGTGGATTTTGACAATGCCATAATGAGAAGCAGAATGTATGGCGATTTTGAAAAGCATGCATATGAGGAGACCTGCAATCTCTTTAAAAATGCCTGAAGGAAGGAGTGTATCGTAATGGAACAAAGGAAACATGAAATGCCTTCTCAGGCACCGGAGGTAAGAGCTCATAATTTTGATGAGGTGGCATTGGGCTATACAGCGAAAATAGCACTTGAGGAGGCAAAAAGATGTCTCGAATGTAAAAATCAGCCCTGTGTATCCGCCTGTCCGGTAAATATAAGCATTCCGGAATTTATCAGTCACATAAAGAATGAAGATTTCGAAGGAGCTTATGAAGTAATAACAAGAACATCATCACTTCCGGCTGTCTGCGGTCGTGTATGCCCGCAGGAGACGCAGTGCGAGTCCAAATGTACCATGGGTATAAAGTTTGAGCCTGTAGGCATCGGTCGTCTTGAGCGATTTGTAGCTGACTGGCACAATGAAAATATAAAAGAAGATCCAGAAATGCCTGAAAGAAACGGACATAAAGTAGCCATTGTAGGCTCAGGTCCGTCAGGACTTACCTGTGCGGGAGATCTTGCAAAGAAGGGATATGATGTAACAGTATTTGAGGCACTTCATAAGGCAGGCGGAGTGCTTGTTTACGGAATTCCCGAATTCCGTCTTCCTAAGTCTATCGTTCAGAAGGAAGTTGACGGGCTTATCAAGCTCGGCGTTGATGTGAAGACTGATGTGGTTATAGGAAAAACTCTCACGGTTGATGAGATTTTTGATATGGGATATGAAGCTGTATATATAGGCTCGGGAGCGGGTCTTCCGAACTTTATGCGCATACCGGGAGAATCGCTTAAGGGAGTATACTCAGCTAACGAATTCCTTACTCGAAGCAATCTCATGAAGGCATATCGCAGCAATCCGACAACGCCTGTCAAAAAGGGCGGAAATGTTGCGGTAGTGGGCGGCGGAAATGTTGCCATGGATGCGGCGCGTACGGCACTCAGACTCGGTGCGGACAATGTTTACATTGTCTACAGGCGTTCCATGGACGAGCTTCCTGCGCGTAAGGAAGAGGTGGAACACGCACAGGAGGAAGGCATTCAGTTCAGGCTTCTTAATAATCCGGTTGAAATTATCGGATATGATAATCCTGAGGATAAGCGTGATCCCAAAAACGGAGATGTCATTGCCATACGCTGTATAAAAATGGAGCTGGGAGAGCCGGATGCAAAGGGAAGAAGAAGACCTGTTGCCATAGAAGGCTCGGAGTTTGATATCCCAGTAGATACAGTAATTATTGCTATCGGCACCTCACCAAATCCGCTTATTAAGAAGACTACAAAGGGACTTGAGGTCAATGAAAAGGGCGGAATCGTAGTAAACGAGTGTGGGCTCACATCAAGAGAGGGAGTCTATGCAGGCGGTGATGCGGTCACAGGTGCTGCTACCGTTATTTCAGCCATGGGGGCAGGAAAGACCGCGGCTGCGGCCATTGACGATTATCTGATGTCAAAGTGATGAGAAAAATCACTGTGCGGCAGTGAGAGGGTATATGAGTATATTTGATGTAATATCTTTGATGGGCGGTCTGGCACTCTTTCTTTACGGAATGCGTGTCATGGGAGATGCACTTAAGCAGGGGTCTACCGGAGCACTTAAAAAGGCCATGGCCATGGTTACGGGGAATCCCCTGATGGGCTTTCTTTTGGGCTTTGTGGTGACCGGTATAATCCAGAGCTCCCATGCCACTATTGTGCTTACATCCGGGCTGGTAGGCGCGGGAATCATTTCGCTCCATCAGTCTATAGGCATCATAATAGGTGCAAACCTTGGAACAACCGTAACCGGTCAGATAATAAGATTGTTAGACCTTAACGGAGATGCGGCAGCGTGGGTGAAGCTTTTTCAGCCATCCACGCTTGCTCCTGTCGCTGCTGTTTTAGGAATTATATTTGTGATGGCAGCCAAATCCAAGAAGTTTAATCTTATAGGAAATGTGCTCTTAGGTTTTGGAGTGCTTTTTACCGGACTTATGAATATGACGGCTGCCGTAAGCCCGCTCTCACAGTCGGCAGCCTTTGCAGATCTTTTTACAAGCTTTGCGGATAAACCCGTTCTGGGTTATATTACGGGAGCTGCGGCAGCCTTTGCGCTTCAGTCCTCTTCTGCTACCATAGGCATTCTACAGGCACTGGCATCTACGGGCCAGCTCACCTTTGGCTCCATATATTCGATTATAGTCGGAATATATCTCGGAGATTGTGTAACAGCCGCCATAGTGTGCAGCATAGGTGCCATTCCGGATGCAAAAAGAACCGGTATAATACATGTTCTTTACGGAATCAGCAAATCCATACTGATACTCACTCTTATAACAATAGCTCACAAGCTGGGATTTCTGGACGGCATATGGAGCGGAGCCATCAGTTCCGGCGGTATCGCCAATGCGCATACTCTTTTTAATCTTATTGCGGCAGCAGTGCTGCTTCCGATATGTACCGTTTTTGAAAAATTGAGCCGAAAGCTTGTAAAGGATAAGAAAGCACCGGAAACTGAGGCAAACAGACTTATAGAAACTCTTTCACCGGCCCTTTTTGATTCTCCTGCTCTGGCTCTGCAGGCAGCTAAAAATGTTCTGGATTATATGTCAAAGCTTGCAGGCATGAATGTCAAGGCAGCCTTTAAAATGATCAGGTTTTATGATGATAAAAGCATGCTTGAGGTTCAGAAAAGAGAGGATGACCTTGATAATCTCACAGACCATCTGGGAGATTATCTGAGCAAGCTCATCACAGTCAGCGGTCAGGGCATGGATACGATAAAGCTTAATTATTATGTCAAATGCACAAATGAGTTTGAGCGAATCGGAGACTTGGCCATGAATATATGTGAAAATGCCGAAACCATGAAAGAGAAAAACATTCACTTTACGGACGAGGCACTTCATGAGCTTATAGTGCTCAGCAGTGCAATAGATGATATTGTGCAGCATACTGCCGAAGCCTTTGATTTGCATACCATGGAGGCGGCTTCATATATAGAGCCCATAGAGGAAGTTATTGACGATATCGTAAATACCATGAAAAATAATCACTTCAAGCGTATTGAAAGAGGCGATTGCAGCATGATGAACGGCTACTGTTTTCTGGACATTCTTACCAACTACGAGAGAATCTCCGATCAGTGTGCCAATGTAGGCGTGCATACAGTTTCCTTCTGCGATCCGGTTATTGCAGACTCCGAGCATGAATATGTAAGAAGGCTGCACTCCGGGGAGGACGAGGACTTCAACAGGAAATTCGAGCTTTACAGAAATATTTATTATACGCAGATAGATGACAGCGGAAGAAAGTAAAGGATGAAAAAATACTACTCCATAGGTGAAGCGGCGACTCTTTTGGGGGTTTCAACCAAAACGCTGAGATATTATGATAAGGAAGGTCTGCTCAAGCCCTACAGTTTAGACGAGGAAACAGGATACAGGTATTATTCCTATAAGCAGTTTCATATCGTAGACCGAATAAAATATCTTCAGGGACTGGGACTTCCCCTTAACGAAATAAAGCGCATAATTACAACAGGTTCGGTAGAGGAGCTTATTCCTGCGCTTGAAAATCAGAGAAAGATGCTTTTTGCCGAAATAAAGGAGAATATAGAAAGGCTGGATTCAATCCAGTGGTATATAGATTATTTCACATTTATGAATAAGGGGCATAATGCCGAAAAGCTGTACAAAATAAAGCTTGATAAACGCTATGCCATAGCTGTGGATCATAATCCGGGCGAGATTCCCATAGCTAATATGGAAGTAAATCTTCAAAAGGTAAAGGGGCTTCCGGAAAATAAAAATCTGAAATATCTCAGACAATATGCCTATACTGTGAACTTTAAGGAGCTTGTAGAGTACAGTGACTGTCTGCAAAGTAGAACATATTGGCCCATAAAATATTTTATATATCTTAAGGAAAAGCCGGATTTCTATACGCCCAATCTTATAGAGCTTCCCGCAGGGGAATACCTCTGCTACAGGGCAAGAATACTTAAGCCGGGGTGGGATGCGGAAATTTTAAAGGAATTTTTCAAAGAAAAAGCATTGCCAAAGCTGGTTATAGCCAATGAATTCGAGGAAAATCTGGTTGAATATCTGGATACGACCTACGAGCTTCAGATGCTTCTTCAATAATCATAGGACCGATACGGGAAATTCATGTTTTCGTATCGGTCATTTTTTATAAAAAAAAAACCAAAATTTTGCGGGTATTAAATATGTACTTTACCCCAAGGTCAATGTTTATCATTTTTTTATCAATCGAGCTTGCTGCAGGATGTATCGAAAAACAGACATTACGAAAAATGATAAGAGGTAGACATTGACATGAATTTTGATACAGATATCTTAAATTGCGGAGGAAGAATCGAAGGGGATACACTTCTTCCGGAGGCGCCGGCAATATATCCGGCAACGGCGTATGTGGTCTCGGACACACACGAATATGACAGAAAAAACAACGAACAGGAAGGATTTTTCTATAACCGTACCAGAAATCCCAACAGAGAAAGCCTGGCGGAGGCAATTTCGTATCTGGAAAAGGGCGAAAAAACGCTTATCTGTGCATCCGGGATGGCTGCGATTTCCACAACACTTTTTGCGCTTCTTAAATCGGGAGACCATGTTGTTGCAAGTAAGTCCATATACGGAGAGACTATCGAGGTTATGGATAAACTTTTAAATGGCTTTGGAGTTGAAATAAGCTATGTCGATTTTACGGATATAAACGAAATAAAGTCTGCGGTAAAGGCAAATACAAAGCTTTTATATTCCGAGGTCATAGCAAATCCTCTTATTTCTGTTGCAGACATCAGGGAGATTTCGGAAATATCCCGTAAAGCAGGGGCAATGCTTATTATAGATAATACATTTTCCACTCCATACATAATAAATCCGCTCACAATGGGCGCAGATATAGTAATCCATTCATTGACAAAGTTTATAAACGGACACAGCGATGTTACCGGAGGTTCGATAACGGCAGGAAAAGGCGTCATTGACAAAATAACACCTGTTTACTGGCTTTTGGGCGGTTGCCTTGATGCAAACAGTTCCTGGCTGGCACTGAGAAGCATAAGAACCTTCGGAATGCGTATGGAAAAGCAGATTAAAAATGCCGCACTGATTGCGAAGGCACTTGAAAAAGATCCGCATGTTAAAAATGTAAACTATCCCGGACTTGAAAGCGCACCGCAGCATAAGCTTGCCTGCGAAATATTACATAACGGTTTCGGTCCGATGCTTTCGTTTAATGTCGAGGATAACAGGGATAAGGTAGATGATTTTATGCACAGGCTGAAGGTCGTTGAGTATCTGGGAACTCTTGGCGGCTACAGAACCTCAATAGCACATCCGGCAACGGCATTCAGATTTGAATTTACTCCGGAGCAGCTTCTTGAGATGGGCATGACTGAGGGGCTGATAAGGATTTCTGCCGGTGCGGAGGATCCTGAGGATGTGATAGATGATATAGTGCAGGCACTTAAGGCATTTGACTGAAAACAGACCTAAGGGGGAAAGGCGATAAAGATGGAAACTTTACTGAGAATAATACAGACAATATCGGATTTTTTGTGGGGCACACCGATGGCAGTTGCACTGGTCGGAACAGGTCTTTATCTTTCAATTAAGTTCAGGTTCAGGTATATAACAAAAATCAAGTTTCATTTTCAGAATACCTACGGAAGGATGTTTAAGGGCAAGGGAGACGGTGAAGGTACGGTATCTGGCTTTGGCGCTGCCTGTACCGCTATGGCAAATACGGTAGGAGTAGGAAGTATAGGCGGAGTAGCTACGGCGATAACCATGGGAGGACCGGGAGCGCTTTTCTGGATGTGGTTTTCGGGACTTCTGGGAATGTCAACTAAGGCCTGTGAGATTATCCTGGGTCAAAGATATCGTGTCAAGTACGATAAATCCATGGATGAGTATCTTTGTGACCGTTCATTTGTAATGAAGAATGCTTTCGGATTTAAGGGAGCATCCATAGTTTTGGCAGTGCTGGTCTTTGTTTTCGGACCGTGGACAAACGCGGTGCAAACAGAGGCTGTTACAAGCTCGCTTTATGAAGCATTTAATATTCCGCCGATAGCATCAGCCATATTTATTGCAGTTACATATTTTGTAACTGTCGGCGGAGGACTTAAGAGAATTGCTGATATAATGGAAAAGGTAGTTCCGTTTATGGCGCTTATCTATGTGCTGGGCGGACTTGGCATTGTCATAATGCATATTGATAAAGTGCCTGATGCGTTCATACTTATATTTAAAAGCGCATTCACACCGATGGCAGGAATAGGCGGCTTTGCAGGAGCAACGGTAAGAGATGCCATGCGTTACGGAATAGCCAGAGGACTTTATTCCAATGATGCAGGAACAGGATACGGCATAGTGGCACATGCGGCAGCTATAACAGATCACCCGGTGCGTCAGTCCTCGTGGGGATGGGGAGAGGTATTTCTTGTAACAATAGTTATATGTACGGTAACAGGACTTTCAATCATACTTACAGGCTCTTATATCAATTACGCTGATGTCACAAGCGCGCAGCTCGCAACAATATCATGGGGTGATGCGTATGGTTCTTTTGGAAAAATATTGATGTCACTTGCTATAACTGTTTTTGCATGGACTACTATTGTAGGAATGTATTACAGTTGCTCAAAATCAGTAAACTATGCTTTGGGAGATACTGAAATAAATAAGAAGATGATACCGGTCTATATGATTTATTTTATAATTCCGGCAGTTGTCTTTTACAATATGAAAGCGGATCTTTTGTGGGCATTCACGGATCTTCTGAGCGCAGGCTATGTAATGGTAACGCTGTTCTTTATTTACGGCAAACGAAAGGAAATATTCAGACTGTTTAACGACTTCTGGGACAGATTTCTTCCGGCACTTAACAGGGGAGAAAAGCCGGAGCCTGTCTCATATGAAACCATAGAGAAAAAGAAATAACAAAGGCGGGAACATCTGCACGATGCTCCCGTCTTTTATAACAATAAGACCTGAAAGAAGAATAATGCCACCATAAATCGGATAAATAAAGGATTCCTTGTAATCAAAAACGATGTACTACAATAGGGACATAAAATATGGTAAACTAGCGATAGCAGCAGCAATGCAGGCAAGAGAGGAAGCTAAGCTTTTCTTTCTTAACAATCCTGCGCCTCTTTTTATTGATGAGGTTCAAAAGGAACCGGCGATATTAGAGGATCTTAAGATACGTCTGGATGATTCTGATGTGCGCGGACAGTATATATTATCCGGATCGCAGAGATTGGAGCTGATGAGAGATATCAGCGATTCCCTGGCAGGCAGAGTCTCGATTCTGGAACTTGCAGGGCTATCACTTCGTGAGATATACGGAGTGAGATTTAACAGGCACTTTGTACCTACAGATGAGTATATTGTCGAGCGCGAGAGAACACTTACTCACTATGATGACATATGGGAGATAATACACCGCGGGAGCTACCCGGAACTCTATGACATTGACAAAGAGTGGCAGGACTTTTATTCATCCTATGTAGCGACATATATAGAGCGCGACATCAATGAGCTTATAGACACGGACGGCGTTACATTTACAAGATTTCTTACTGTTACGGCGGCAAGAACCGGCGAGCTGCTCAATTATTCCAATATTGCAAATGAAGTCGGCGTTAGCGAGCCGACGATTAAGAATTGGATATCAATACTTGAGCGTACAGGCATCATATATATTTTGCAGCCATACAGTGCAAGTGTACTAAAGCGCGCCATAAAGACGCCCAAGATTTATTTCAGGGACACCGGTCTGGCATGTTATCTGACACGGTGGCTCACCTCCGATGCACTGAAGAATTCAGCAGTCGCGGGAAATATGTTTGAGACCTTTATGGTCTCTGAGATTTTGAAATCATACACCAATGCCGGTATGGACTATCGCTTCAACATATATTTCTATCGCGGTAAGGACAAAACAGCGGGTGCGGAAAATGAGATAGACCTTGTTATCGAGGAAAATGGCACTATCTACCCTGTCGAGATAAAGATGACAGGCAATCCCAAAGCAAGCATGGCAGCCGCCAATATAATCTTGGACAGGGTCGAAGAAAAAAAGCGCGGAACCGGTATTATCTTGTGCCTTATTGACAGGAAGACTTACCTTAGAGAAAACCTTATAGCATTGCCGATTGAATATGTCTGAACTACCGCGTTGCAGATAAATCTACTGAGATAAGAGTTATGACAGAATAGGGCATAATAAGTAAAGGGTGAAAAACAATTTAGAAAACAGCAGGTGCATTATGGCAGCATATGATTTTATTTTCGGGGCGGCGGGCTCCGGCAAATCTACATACATCTACAGCTACCTTACTCAGGAAGCTATAGCACATCCGGATAAGCAGTATTACCTCTTTGTGCCTGAGCAGAATACGCTTAAAGCGCAGAGGGAGCTCATAAGCACAAGCGAGAGACATGGCATGCTCAATCTGGATGTGCTTTCTTTTCAGCTGCTTTTCTATAGAGTTCTGGAGGAGCTGGGTATTGAGGCACCTCCGGTGCTGGACGATGTGGAAAAAGCATTGCTCATAAGGAAGGCGTGCCTTGAAGCAAATAAGGCTGATGAGCTGAAGATATATTCCAAGAAGCTGTCCGCAAGGGGATTTATCGAGCAGATAAAGTCGCTGCTCTCGGAGCTCTACCAATACAGGATAGATGCGGAGAAGCTTAAGGCTATGGAAGATGTTGCTGCCTCACAGCTCTTAAAGGGCAAGCTCTCCGATATCAGAAATATATATGTGCGCTTTATGCAGCTTCTTGCAGCGAAGGCCGTCATACCCGAGGAGATACCGGTTCTGTTGCTGAAATATATCGAGCGTTCACGGCTTTTAAGCAATGCTGTCATTGTATTTGACGGATATACAGGCTTTACGCCGGTGCAGCTTGAGCTTCTTGCCCTGATTATGCCTAAGGCGGAGAGAGTACGCTTTGCTGTAACTATTCCGGAAAATGAAACTATGTACAGCTTTACGAAGACGAGGAAAGCAGGCAGCAAGGATGACATCACCGACAGATGGTGGCTCAGCAGGAAAACGATAGCAGATATTATAGATACAGCTTCCAAGGCAGGCATAAAGCAGAATGTTCCAGGGGACCTGAGATTAAAGACAAGAGCTAGAGCTGAGGAAGGAATAAGCATAATTGAGGCTGCGGATCCTACAGATGAGATAAGGGCCCTCGGTAAGAGTCTTGTTTCTGCTGCCATGGAGCACGGAACAAGGTTTCAGAGGATGGCAGTTATAGTATCGGATC
>CAVBSU010000027.1:0-20376 GCA_963598245.1 Lachnospiraceae bacterium
CACCCGCTGCCGTCCTCAGGTTTCTGATGTAATTAGCTTCCATTATGCAGGAGCATGAGCTTGTTTCGGCATCAAAAAGATATACCAGATTAAAGCCCGGAAGCTGACCAAGCTTTATATTATTATCAAAGCCGCCTGATGAAGATTTCATTGAAAAGAATCCAGAACCCATATCCAGACAGGCCTTAAAGTCGAAGGTTTCGTGAGAATCAGGCTTATTAAGATGCTGAATTCCGGGCTGAATAACCTTGCCTTCCTCAAAAGAAATATACCCTTCCTTTACAGCCTCATATATTTCATCAAGGTCAATAAGCTTTCCCACATCCTCATTGTTTAAAAGCAGCGTTTTCATCGTTATCTCTCCTTTTGCCAAACCAGTGTATAATTAGCTTTTTATAAGTGTTTAGTGACTAAACACATAATACACTATAAATTCCATTTTGTACAGAGAAATATTTTTTACAGTTAACAAACCTTATGTGTAGCAATGAAGTCGCAGGCTCTCAACAAGGCTTTATTCTGTTTACTTAAATTCTCTCTGTATATATAATGACACCAGGGTCAAAAGTTTCAATATCCTGTGCAATTTTAATTACATGAGGAATTTTAAGCTTGTGCCCCGAAAAAATATGAATAAAGAGCTATTTTTCAAAAAAATGTGCGACTTATGATTATTTTCGAAGATTTCTAAAGCGCGAAATGGTGGTTACAGATGATAGAACTCAAACAGCTTCAGTTTTTTGCTGCCTGTGTTGAAGAAGGCAGTTTCAGCCGTGCGGCAGAGGTGTTGTACACCTCACAGCCCAATGTAAGCAAGGTCATAAATGAACTTGAAAGAGAAATCGGAATAAAGCTTTTTGAGCGCGGAGGCCGCGGCGTAGAGCCTACCTCTGACGGAAAGAGTCTTTATGAATATGCACATGAGATGCTTCTTAAAGAGGCTACTGTTTCAAACCTCTTAAGAAGCCGCTCCGGCAATACATTAAGAATAAGCTTCAATCATTCCCGCTCCATGTCTCAGGTGCTCAGTGATTTTTATGAAAAGAAAAGCGGAAACATACAGCTTAAGGTCCGTGAAGGTGATACCGACATGGTCGTAAAGGATGTCAGGCATTTTTACAGTGATCTCGGCATAACCTTTATACTCGAAAAACAGCTTTCGGCATTCCAGTACAGCCTTGATCGCAGCGGTCTTTCCATGGAAACCATCAGAACAGAGAAGGCTCAAATCGGTATCGGCGCTGCCAATTCTCTCTGCGGCACCAGAACCATTGCCCTTAACCGTCTTTCAAGGGAGAATTTCGTAAGGCACAGCGAGGATTTCTTTTCTCTTGAAAACGGAATCTCCATGATCGAGCCTTCGCTTAAGCCGGCACTGGATAAGGCTGTAGTGTCCAATAGTGTCCAGTTTGTTATAAATATGCTCCTTACCACCGATAAATGTAATATCAGCGTTCCAACCTTTTATAACGCAAAGCTGGCAGAGGGTGTTAAGCAGGTAAAAATCGTGCCTGAAATCACGGTGCATCTTGTCTGCATATACAGATACAGGCCATCCGGTATTTCCATGGAGTTTCTCAATTACATAAAAGACAGAGCCTGATACCGATACTTACTTAAGCTGACTACCTTTTCCTCCAGTTAAGAAGAAGGGCTGAGTTTATGATGACAAATACCGATCCGGCGTTGTGAACTAGTGCTCCCACAATAGGATTTAATATGCCTGTAATTGCCAGTATAATTGCCGCAAAGTTAAGTCCCATGGAAAAGCCCAGGTTCAGCTTTATTTTTGTCATCATATGCTTTGACAAAGCTATGAGATGCGGAAGCTCCTTTACATCGTCATTGACAAGGGCTATATCTGCCGCATCTACTGCAATATCGCTTCCTACGCCGCCCATGGCAATGCCTACATTGGCCTTTTTAAGAGCCGGAGCGTCATTTATTCCGTCACCGATCATGCAGACAGGCTTTCCGTCCTTCTGGTATTTATCAATATAATTAAGCTTATCCTCCGGAAGGCAGTTTGCATGCATATCCTTAATATTAAGCTTATCCGACATGGTCTTCGCTGCCTTTTCATTGTCCCCTGTAAGAAGCACCGGCGTAACCTGCTGCTCGGAAAGCTTCAGTGTCATATTCGAGGCGTCCTCTCTTAAGGTATCTGAAAGCGCTATGATTCCTATATATTTTCCGTCAACTGCTATATATGTCAATGTGCAGCCTTCATTTAAAAATGTCTCTGCTGCGGCATCCGCTTTTGCATCAACGCCGTTTTCATTGAGAAGCTTGAGATTTCCTGCAAGCACATTCTTTCCGTCAGCCTTTACAGAAATGCCGCGTCCCGGTATCATTTTAAAATCTTCCGTTTCAAAAACTTCCGTTCCGCCCTTTTCCCTGTAGGAATTTATTATAGCCTTGCCGAGCGGATGCTCCGAAAGCTGTTCCGCAGAGGCTGCAAGCTTATAGATATATTCCTCACCATAAGCAGAATCCGTACTTTTAATTCCTGTTACCCTGGGTGTCCCGTAGGTAAGCGTTCCTGTCTTATCAAAGGCAACTATTTTTACATTGGCAAGCCTTTCAAGAGCATCTCCCTCTCTTACGAGAAAACCATGCTTTGTGGCATTGCCTATGGCTGCCATAATAGCAGTAGGCGTAGCCAGTACAAGCGCACACGGACAGAACACAACAAGTATGGTAACGGCTCTTATTATTTCACCTGTAACAAACCATGTTCCGGCCGCTGCAGAAAGTGCTATTACAACTATCCATGTAGCCCATCTGTCAGCTATTCCTACAATTTTTGCCTTTCCGGCATCAGCGGACTGAACAAGCTTTATCATTCTCTGTATGGAGCTGTCCTCTCCCACCTTGGATGCTTTCATCTCGAAGGCCCCGAACTGATTTACGGTTCCGCTTGATACCGTATCACCTGCGGTTTTGTCTACAGGAAGAGATTCCCCGGTCATAACCGCCTGATTTATAGAAGTCTGTCCCAGTGTAATGATACCGTCAACCGGAACACTTTCTCCCGGAAGCACTCTCAGGATATCTCCAACCTTTACATTTTCTGCCGGAATTACTGATTCAACTCCGTCCTTTATTACTCTTGCAGTCTGCGGTGTAAGATGCACAAGCTTTTCGATACCTGCTCTGGCCTTTGCTACGGTAAGGTCCTCCAAAAGTGCTCCGAGCTGCATTATAAAGGCAACCTCTCCTGCTGCAAAGGTTTCTCCTATACACACAGATGCCACAAGTGCTATGGATACAAGAACATCTGCTTTTATGTCAAATTCCGTAACAAGACCTATTACAGCTTCGAGTATAATAGGCACACCGCAGAGTACTATCGGCACACATGCTATATCAAACGGAAGTATTTCTATCTTTAAAAGACTTAAAATAAGCGCTGCTCCGGATATACACAAAAAGGCAATATCCCTCTTTGTTCCTCCGATTTCAAGCAACGCTTCAAGTTTACCCATCAACACCTTCATAAGCTCCGAACTCTCCTTTTGATTTTACATCATCAAATTTAAACCATACTTAAAAAGTATGTTTATAGTCCTGAGTATACCTATAGGGGTATGGGTTGTCAATATGTTTTTAATATGATTTTTTCAGTATATTTTTATCCCATGTTTGCAAAGCGCTCCACGGCAGTCGTAAAGTCCTTTATGGTCTTATCCAGATCTCCGTGTTCAATTCCGTCCTTTACGCAATGTCTGATATGTCCCTCAAGCACTATCTGCCCCGATTTATGAAGAGCAGACTTGGCTGCATTGAGCTGCGAAAGAATATCCTCACAGGGCACATCTTCGTCTATCATTCTGTCAATAGCCTGCACCTGACCTATGATTTTCTTAAGCCTGCGATGCAGATTCTCAGAATCCATACATTGCTTCATATTGTACCTCCTGAAACCAATCACAAGACCTGTTTATGGTGTTTCCGTTTTTATAAGCATAGCGTCCCCGAAGCTGAAGAATCTGTATCTTTCCCTCACCGCTTCCTCATAGGCTGCCATTATATGCTCCTTCCCCGCCAGCGCACTGACCAGCATCACCAATGTTGACTGCGGCAGATGAAAATTGGTTATAAGACACTCCACCAGCTTCCACTCATATCCCGGATATATAAATATCGAAGTCCAGCTTCCTCCGGCTTTAAGCATATATTTGCTTATAAAGCTTCCGTCCGGTTTTTCTACCATCCTCAAGCCGCAGCGAACGGTCTCCTTAAGCTCTGTTCTCTTTCCCAGCCTTTCAGCTTCTTTTATTTTGGTCAATGTCTCCGCATACTCCGGGTTTTCTATCGCCGCAGACTCCAGTGTACGGGTTGAGGTAGTGCCGACTGCAAATACCCTGTGCCCGCCTTTAAGGGTCTCATTTACAATCTCACAGGCCTCTTTATCCACTACATAATATTCACTGTGCATATGGTGATCTTCTACTGTTTCAGCCTTTACTGGTCTGAAGGTTCCAAGTCCCACATGAAGAGTGACTTTGGCGATTTTTACGCCCATTTCTTCAATTTCTCTCAAAAGCTCCTTTGTGAAGTGAAGCCCTGCTGTTGGCGCCGCCGCAGACCCTTCGTGCTTTGCATACACGGTCTGGTAACGATTCTTGTCCTTAAGCTTATGCGTTATATATGGCGGAAGAGGCATTTCTCCGAGCTTATCGAGCACCTCCTCGAATATGCCATCATATTCAAAATGTACGAGCCTGTTTCCGTCATCTATGATATCTACTATCTCTGCCTTTAGAAGTCCGTCGCCGAATTTTACCCTTGCTCCGTTTTTCAGCTTTTTACCCGGCTTTACCAGGCACTCCCAGATATCATTTTCCCGTCTTTTAAGAAGCAATATCTCAACATGTGCGCCGGTATCCTCTTTAAAGCCTAAAAGCCTTGCGGGAATAACCTTGGTATCATTGATAACGAGACAGTCTCCCGGTTTTATATATTCCTTTATATCCCTGAAGTGCTTATGAGCCGTTTTCCCGCTTTCCCTGTCCAGAACCAGAAGTCTGGATGAGCTCCTGTCCTCTAACGGATCCTGCGCTATAAGTTCCTCCGGAAGATAATAATCAAAATCCTTTACCTGCATATTTTTTCCTGATCTTTCAGCCTGTTTTTTGTATCACGATGTGCTCTCACCGGTTCCCGAATCTGTATTTGCTGTGCCTGCACCTGTTTTATCAGTTATTTCAGACCCGGATTCATCTGCCGCTGTGTCATATACATCGTCCGCTCCCTCCGACGCCTCTATGGAGGCCTGCTCGGCTGATTCTGCCTCTATATTCTTTAGTGTATCGGCATCCACAAGAATTGAATCCTCTGGATTTATAAACAGATCCACATCCGGATCGGCATCCACATCAAGATTTGATTCCTTATATATTTCCCCGTTCCGGAACGAGGTATAAATAAGCGAAAGCGTACTGTTGGAGTCAAGAGCTTCCTTAAGCTGGCTGTTTGTACTTTCTATAAGACCCTTTGCAAAGGCAGTATCGAGAAGCTTTTCTGCATATTCCAGCTTTTCCTTTATCAATGCCTCCTCAATCACATAAGTTCCGTCATCCTTTTTATTGACGAAGAAATACATAATTCCTGGTGCCATGGCATCTGTGCGTCTGAAATCTATAATATAGGTTGTGATACAGAAAACTTCATTCTCGCTCAGGCCATCGGCCGCATAAACAGCAATATCATTAAAGCCCTGTATCCAGGCTGCCTGTGCCTTAAGCTTTTTTTCAAAGGTATCATTTCTGGATGTATCAGTTCTTCCGAAGATTTCAAATATTCTTGCAGAATCGGCTTTCTGCCTTGCATCAAAATAATCTCTTATCAGCGCATTTATCTCTGAATCTTCACATGTCGAAAATGCCGCACTGTATTTAGCCTCCTCTGCTTCGCTTTGTGCAATGCTTTCTGCGATGGAGGCTTCCTCTAAAGATGCGGATTCGGACTCGGCGAGTGCGCGGGCTTCTGATCTTTTTCTCACAACATTTACAGCCAGTGCTGTGATTGAAAGAACAGCTATCAAAATACAGCCTGCGATAACAAAGCGTCTTTTCCGGATGATTTCATCAGGCGGAGCATCCTTTTTTTTAATATCCGGCTCAATCCTTCTTGAGCCTTTCGAGCTCCTTTTATCTACAGTCCTTGCAGACTCTTCAAGAGCCTCCTCGGCATCCTCAAGGTTTTCAAATCTTATGTTATGCTCTTTCAAAGGCATTAACCCACTTTCTTGACATATACTCCGTTTGCGTCTACCTGATATTTGCCGTCAATGGTGGTATTTCTGGCCATAGTTCCGTCAGACTGAAGATAATATGATTTTCCGTCCTGTGCCACCCACTTGTTTTTTATCATTGCTCCGTTTTCAGGATTGAAATAATATACCGAACCGTTGGAAAATGACTTCCAGCCTGTATGCATTACTCCCGTTGTATCAAAGAAATAAGAATTTCCGTTAATGTCGAGCCACTCATTTGCACAGTAAGAGCCGTCTGCCTTTTTATATTTCCAGCTTCCGTCTGAGGTCTTTTCCCATGCCCCGGCTGATGCCGTGCCTGTCGAAACCGTGCTGCCTGTTCCCGGAGCGTCTGCTGTCTGAGATGTGCTGCCCGGCTGAACTGAGGTCTGGTTGCCTGCTGTACTTTCGGATATCCCTGCCGCAGTAAGCAGCTTTGCTCCGTATTCATAAAGTGACCTTGAATCAGTATAATGTGCCGGAGATGTACCCTTAAATACAACCGCAATAAGCTTATGTCCGTTTCTTTCAGCCTCGGTGGCAAGACAGCTTCCTGCCTTTGAGGTATATCCCGTCTTTCCGCCTATATATCCGGAAAGCTCGTCTGTTCCTCCTGCAACGAATCTGTTCGTATTGGTTATGTTCATGGCAGCACGGCTTGCAGTCGCCGGAAGCTTGTAGCTGTTTTTCTGTGTAATGCTTCTTACAAGCTCGTTATCCAGTGCAGCCTTGGTTATGAGTGCCATATCGCGGACAGTCGTATAATGCTCGGTGCTGTTTAATCCGCTTGCATTTGCAAAATGCGTGCCGGTGCAGCCCAGCGCCTGTGCTCTCTCATTCATAAGCTTCGCAAAATCTGCCTGAGAGCCGGATATAGCCTCGGCTATGGCATTTGACACCTCGCAGGCCGAACGGATAAGCATGGCATGCATGGCATCGGAAAAGCTCATCTTATCCCCTGCCTTCATTCCTGCTGTCGTAGCTCCGCTTTCAAGATTGTTTACGGCAGAGGCTTTAACATCTATCGTGTCTGATGAGGAAAGCTTTTCAGCCGCAATAAGTGCCGTCATAAGCTTGGTTGTAGATGCCGGATAAAGCTTTTTATCGGCATTTTTTTCATAAAGTACCTGCCCCGTGGTGGCATCATAAAGTATGGCTGCCTCAGAGCTTATGGCAGGCTTTTCAATACTCTGGTCTATGGAAATCTGAGTCTGATTTGAGGTCGTGCTTCCGGTTTGCGGTGCTGCATTTAACGCAACGCTTCCTGAGCTTTCCGAGCCTGCTGCCGATGAGCCTCCCGGTCCTGTTGTACTGTTATAATGATCCGTAGCATTCAAGCCTGTAGCGGCATTATAAACAAACACGCCGTTTTCATTATAGCTTTTTGTTTCGGCAGGGCCTGTGGATGAAATTACATTATTTCCCGAATTTGGTGCATAAATAATATTTGTCCCCGAATTGGCTGTGCTGCCGGAATTACTTGCCGTACCGTTAGATATTGTGTATGTCTGGCTGTCACTTCCCGGCTGTGTTGCAACTACTACATTATCAGCAAATACTGCACTGTTTATAAGGATTGAGCCTATAAGTGCTGTTGCCGCTATGCGGCCTGTTTTTCTTATCATTTATTTCTCCTTATCACCATCTTTTTCCGAAGCTTCTTCCGGAATGAAAATATTTGCATCCTTCCTGATATCGTCAGCGGTATCTTCTGATTCTCTGACCTCTGTAAGTATCTGCATGAACTCTTTTCCTGTTATCGTTTCCTTTTCGATAAGATATGCAGCTATTTTGTGAAGGGCATCTATATTTTCCTTTAAAATGCGCTTTGCCTCGGCATAGGCATTGTCGAGCATTTTCTTTACTTCCTCATCTATCTGCGTTGCAGTCTGATCTCCGCACTCCAAAGCCGTGCGCCCCGAAAGATACATATCCTGCACCTTGGCAAGTCCCATGAGTCCGAATCGCTCACTCATGCCGTATCTTGTAATCATATTCCTTGCAAGCTCTGTAGCCTTTTCAATATCGTTTGAGGCTCCCGTGGTCACCGAATCAAATATGATCTCCTCAGCTGCCCGGCCTCCCAATGTGGTGACAAGCATGGCCTCGAGCTCTTTTTTGGTATTAAGATACTTTTCTTCCTCCGGCACCTGCATGACATATCCCAGAGCACCCATGGTTCTCGGAACGATAGTTATTTTCTGCACCGGCTCGGCATCCTTCTGAACAGCCGCAATAAGCGCATGACCGACCTCGTGATAGGATACGATTTTTCTTTCTTCCTGTGAAAGTATCCTGTCCTTCTTTTCCTTTCCCACAAGTACGACCTCAACGGCTTCAAAAAGATCCTTCTGGCTTACGGCATTTCTGCCGTTTTTAACAGCCGTGATAGCCGCCTCATTCATCATATTTGCAAGATCCGCACCGACAGCACCGCTGGTAGCAAGTCCGATTTCGTCAAAGTCCACCGTAGCATCCAGCTTTACACCCTTTGAATGAACCTTAAGTATATTTACTCTTCCCTTTAAATCCGGCTTTTCAACTATGACTCTTCTGTCAAACCTGCCGGGTCTTAACAGTGCCGGATCCAGTATCTCGGGTCTGTTGGTTGCTCCCAGCACCATTATTCCGGTTCCCTGGTCAAAGCCGTCCATCTCGGAAAGCAGCTGATTTAAGGTCTGCTCCCTTTCGTCGTTTCCTCCGCCGAATCTGGAATCTCTGGACTTTCCTATCGCATCTATCTCGTCAATGAAAACGATGCACGGGGCTACTGCATTGGCCTGCTTAAAAAGATCCCTTACTCTGGATGCTCCCACACCAACAAACATTTCTACAAAATCCGAGCCTGTAAGTGAGAAAAACGGAACCTCAGCTTCTCCCGCAACTGCCTTTGCAAGCAGAGTTTTTCCTGTTCCCGGAGGTCCTACAAGCAGTGCTCCCCTGGGAAGCTTTGCTCCTATGCTTCTGTATTTAGCCGGATTATGAAGAAAATCAACTATCTCTACAAGAGATTCCTTTGCCTCATCCTCTCCTGCAACATCCGCAAAGGTCACACCGGTATCCTTTTGCATATATACCTTTGCATTTGATTTTCCCACTCCCATAATGCCGCCTGAGCCCCCGCCCATGCGTCTCATGATAAAGCTCATAAACAGAAAAATGCTTGCAAACGGAAGCACTACTCCTATGAGTATGTCCCAGAAATAGCCGCTTGCATCCGGCTTTTCCTGAGAGATAGTTATGCCGTGCTCAAGCAGCATCTGTGTTCTGTCCGGGTCATCCATTTTATAGGCATAGTAGCTTATGAGCGGAGAATACCCTTCGGCATCCTTTCTGGTTACAATATTTATCTTGTTATTGTTTACCGTGACAGACTCTACATTGCCTTCCTCTACCATCCTGTAGAAGTCATCATAGGTGACTTCCTTTGTGGATTTGCTTTGGATAAGTGATCTTCCGTAATTCATTACAAAGAATGAAATACATGCGACCGTAAAAAGCAGCAGTATGTTTTGGATGATATTTGAATCTCTGTTCGGATCATTTTTTCTGCCGCGATTATTGTGAGAATCGTTTTGAGCCATTAACCGTACCTTTTTTATTAAGTGAGACAATGCTTAAGACAGATTTTTGCTTAAGGCTTATACTAAACTGTTATTTTATCACAGTAAAAGGCTTAATTCCATATTGCATAAATGTTTTCAGATATCTCCGAACTGTTTTTTTATATAAGGCCTTATTCTTTTTATAAGTATTCCTCCCGCCGCTCCGATTACGATGCCTGCTATGGTACCGCTTATAAAAAGTACGGGGAAATAGCTGAAAACATATATATTGGTAACAGCCGCAGCCACAAGAAGCTGCCCTGTGTTATGCATAATGCCGCCTGTTGCACTTATGCCCGTTACTTCGAATCTGCCTGTCCTTTTTAAGAGTGCCATTACCATGAGGCTAAGGGCAGCCCCTCCCATTGAATATATGATCGAAAACAAATTTCCGAACATGAAGCCGCTCAGCATAATGCGCATCAGGCTCACCAGTGCCGCCGGAATCAGGCCGCCGTTAAATAAAAGCAGGACTGTTATAAGATTTGCAAGTCCAAGCTTTGCTCCCGGTATTCCCATGTTAAAGGGAATCACTGATTCTACATATGAAAGCACGAGACTGACCGAAAGACATATTGCAAAAAAAACTGTTCTTTTTACATTGACCGATTTCATGCGTCTAATTATAGCACAGGAAATATTTTAAAATCCAAAAATAGGCAAATTGTAAACTTATATCAAATCTCTTGACAGAAATGACATTTGTTTGTATATTTTTAATAGGACTAATTCTAAATTCCTATTTAGCAGAAAGGAGAATTGACTATGAGAAGTATCACCAAACTTGATTTGCAGTATGCCCACAGGTTTTATGGTTTCAAGGGCGAAGCACAGTATCTTCACGGTCACACCGGCGTTCTCACCATCGAAGTGGAAGATTCTGTCAATGAAGGCGTAAACATGGTATTCCCCTGTAATGAAATCCAGAAAACAGCATGGGATGTGCTTAAGAATTTTGACCATGCACTGATTTTGCGTCACGATGATCCGCTGCTTCCGGCAGTTCTCGATGTATATGAAAAGCAGGGCATTAAGGATGGTCATCCCAACAATGTCATGAAGGGGCCGGCATTTAAGACAGAGCTTGCAACTGCTTATCCCGACTGCCGTCTTGTGGTTACCAAAGAGACCATGACCGTAGAGGGAATGATTAAAATCGTTTACGAGCTTTTAAAGGATAAGCTGAACATTGTTAAGCTTACCTTTACCAGCGGTGTTAATGCAGCTTCTGCGGAATTTCCTTCTCACCTCGAGATGGATCGCTGTCCGCTGTGCGGCATAGCACTGAATGATAACGGTATCTGCCCGAAATGCGGATATCGCAAGCCGTGATGAAGATATATTCCGGCTGATGCCGGACTGCTTTTTTCGGTGCACTCCATGTTAACACCCGTGCCTGCGTGTTTGCAGGCACCACATAAAAAACTGCCGTGTAGCTTTGATACTACATCGGCAGTTTTTTACGATTTTTCAGTTTATGTAAATCAGATATTTATGATAAGACAAAACCAAAATTAAAATCAGATTCTGGTTACATTGGTAGCCTGAGGTCCCTTTGCTCCCTCAGTTATCTCAAACTCGACAGCCTGTCCGTCTTCAAGCGTTTTGAACCCGTCCATAACAAGTCCCGAATAATGTACGAATACATCGCTGCCTTCATCTGTTGAGATAAATCCGTAACCCTTTTGGTTGTTAAACCATTTTACTGTGCCTTTCATAGCTCCTCCTGTTATATCTTTGTTAAAGGCTGTATTTATAACGCCATAAAAGAATATATTCTTATCTTTGTTTAAAGTCAACCTTTTTGAACATTAAAATATATTTTTATTGTATATTTTAACGAATACATTCTTTAACAATGAATTCAGGCTCTGGCCGGCTTATGCGTTTTTACCGCAGCACTTCTTGTACTTCTTACCGCTTCCGCACGGGCAGGGATCGTTCGGATAAATCTTTTTTCCTTCTCTTACCACTGTTCCGGAAACCTTGTTTGAATGATACAGCTCTTTTCTTTTTTCCTCTGTGAGAATGCTGTCCCACTCCGGAAGCTCATAAAGCCAGTTTGCCTTTGCTCCCACCATATTGTAATAAAGCATCTCCGGATCAATCTCTATCTTAAGAACCGTGCTTTCATCCATGGTATCTATTGGATTATGATAGCCCTTAAGCGAATCGTCTATTCCGTCAATAAAGCCCGTCATGATTTCGATATCTGTGCCGAATTCATTTGCAAGCTCTCCTATAGTTCCCTCATATACCCTTGAAGGATCCTTAAGTATTCTCTCATATATGCCCTTTTCAATGCCAAAATAGCGATTCCAAAGCTGGTCACGCTGCTTTGCATCAAGTACATCTCCGTATGCCTTTGTTCTCCACTGCTCCAATAAAGTCATTTATATTTCTCCTTATCAATCTGATATCGGTCGGGATAGTAAGCTTTTATCCCGGCACTTCATTATATATTATACGGAACCCTGCCGCAAGTAGCTTAAGTACCATCTGCTGCCTCTGCTGTCTCTTTTTTCCTCTTTATAAAGCTTCCTGCTCCTCCTGCAAAAAGCATTGACAAGATGCTTATAAGGCTTATCAGCATGCCCTGCTTAAGCCCCATCGGCTCATAATACATTTCTATTTCATGCTCGCCTCCGCTTATATATATGGCCGCGAATGCTCCCAGTCCCTTATGAAGCTCCGCCTTTTTTCCGTCAACAAGCACAGTCCAGCCTTCATCAATGGGTATTGTAAAAAGCATCTCTGCTCGGTCAGATATATAACCAAGCCCGGCTGTGTCTGCACTTACAGTGCCTTTTATAAAGTCATCCCCGTAAGAGCTTATATTTAACTGATACGGTGCAAGGATATCATAAATCTCCTTTAATGCCGCGCTGTTAAACCTGTATATCGTTATTTTGGGATCATATTCGGTATTTTGCGCACTGAAATTTATAAGCTCTCCCCTTTCGCAATATCCGAGATCCATAAAAAAGCTTCTGTCCAGATTGGCAAATGTCTTTTTTCTGTCGGACCAGCTTACGGTAATGTCTCCAGCCTTAAAGTTGTCCTCATAGGCGAAGTATCGACCTGATTCCTCCATGGTTACCGCAAATTCGCCATCCGCAGAGCTTCCTCCGTCATATACAGGTATCAATACCTGTGAGGTACCCAATACATCACAAAGTGAATTCTGCACTATAGCCGGATCATCCAGCTCAAGCATCCACTCCGAGGACATTTTTGCAGGCATTACAAAGCCCGGGCTCAGTGCGTACTTATTCTTATATAATGTTACATCTCCCGAGCTTTCTTTAAGCTCCATTATTTTACTGTCCGTATCTTCGCTTCCCATAAGCTCATAATCTATGCCGAAAAGCATATCTATGAGCGGTGTAGAGCCGGTTATACTGTATGCATTGGTTGATGCCTCACAGCCCACGCTTTTATAAAAATCCGAGCAGTCGGCATTTGCCATGGAGCTGAACAATGATGCTGACGGATATCCGAGCCACGCACCGTCATCCTTGGACTTTCTCTGCGTTCTTTCTATTCGGTAAAATTCGCCTCCGGCATCGGCCTTAGCCCTTGCGGCTAAAGCTCTCACATCGGAATTATCCGCAGTAAATGCCTTTCTTGATGTAGTAGTGACAGATGTATATGCCGTATTTGCCGTAAGCTCTGCTATGGCCACTATAAAAAGCAGCACTCCCGATGCAGCTTTTGAAATTTTTCCTGACCTCGATAAATAAATAAGCCCTGCATATACAGCCGTAAGAAGCATTGACAGATAAAAGACTCCGAAGAAAAATGCATCATCCTTTATCAATGCCTGCATAAGCATGATACTGATAAAGGAAATCCAAAATGCTCCTGTAAGCTCCTTAAGCCTTATAAATCTCATGTTTTCATATGCACGAAAGCACATGAATATCACAATAAAAATGTATATGAAGGATTGTCTTGCCGGAAGTGAATTCGGATAGTGCAATCCGTGCCATATGAAGTTAAGCACATTTACGGCGAAGCTTGCAAGGAAAATAAAAGCCAGAGCTACATAAACCGCCTTTTCCTTAAGGCTTATGCGCCGTGCCGTGATATAAAGCACAAAAAGCAGCAATACTGCCGTGCCGCAGTAAATATTGGGCCAGTGATCCAGTGCCTGCTCCGTTTCAACAAGAGGAAGATGTCTTGAAAGCTCGTTTATAACAGAAAAATAATCCGTAAAGGTCTTTGGAAACTCGGTGCTGCCTGATGCCGTAAGCCTGAAGGCATACATTTCCGGAAGCAGCAAAACCGCAGCTATTCCCGCCGCAAGAATACTCCAGAGTGCAAATCTAAGCCCTGTAAAAATAAAGGCCCCGAGACTTTTTTTGCCTTTCAGAGTATAATATGCAAAGAAATAAAATATGAGGAAAAGACATATTAGTATGGAAATATAATAATTTGTGAAAATACAGACTCCCAGAGAAATGCCGTATAAGAATCCGCCCTTTCCCTCAATCAGCCTTTCCGCACCCAAAACAACAAGCGGAAATGTCAGGACCGCATCAAACCACATCAGATTCCAGTAATAAGCACAGGTATATCCGCTTAAGGCATAGAAAAGGCTGAAGATATATGCCCCAAAACCGTTTTTGGGCGAATGGCACTTTAGATAATATGCCATAGTCACTCCGCAAAGACCAGTTTTTATGACTATCAGAGCGGTCATGAATTCAATTACATGGTTCTCGCTTACAAATATTGCAAATATATTGAACGGACTTGCAAGATAGTATGCCATTATGGCTATGAAATTAACTCCCAGTCCGAGATTCCAGCTGAATTTAAGGCTTCCGCCGTTTTGCAGCTTATTTCTCAGTTCCTGAAAAAACGGTGCATACTGATGATACATATCAGTCCTGAGTATACACTGATCTCCAAGAGGATAGACATTGCCCGCAAAAATAACCACAAGCAGTATGAGCACTGCCGTAAGAAAGCTTAAAAGGCAGACATATCTATTTTTTAAAAATATAAATCTTGCTTGCAACATAATTAAATACCATATTCACGGCAGAGGTGAATATTTTTGCTATATATTCGTTCATATGGAAAACGCCCGTCATGAGCCATATCATTATGAGAGTAATCAGGCCGCTTATTATTCTTGCGGCAAAAAACACGCTGCATTCCCTGAATATATATGACGGATTAAAATTAAAGCTTCTGAAAACTATGAGCTTATTTACTATGTAGGCAAAAAGCACCGCTGCAAACCACGATACAGCTGAGGAAAGCGTAGCTGAGAAGCTTACTTCCATGCCGCCTCTTTTCAGTGCCTCATTTACCAGTATATAGACCGCATAATCCACGGCAGTGGTCAAAACACCTGCTATGAAATACGAAACGGTTTCGTAATTAAAAAGCTTTTCAATTATTTTTTCCGGACTTTTCATCTCTTCTCGGTCTGCGCCTTACAGCATGCTCTTTTCCGCGTGTTCCTTCCGGTCTTTCAGACGCTTTCGGTCTTTCTTTCTCTGTGTCCCTTTGCCTATCCAAAAGCCTTACAAACTCATCCTGACTTACTCCCATGGAATTAAGCCTGCGCTTTTGTCTTTCGCGGAAGCGTTTTCTTCGCTCTTTCTCCTTCTTATGTATATGGAAAAGGAAGCTTGCCGCACCTGAAATAAATATGCCGGCAATTATTGCAATTATTACGGCAATGCTTATCGCCCCTGCCTTTGAATCCGTATCCGAAACACCCTCGAATTCAAGACTTGACTCGGCATCATTTAAAAGCCACACTCCTCCGACATGCCTGCCCTCGTAGTAAATCTTAAGCCTGGCCTTTGCCATGTCCGGCGCATCATTTCCGATGTTATAGTCATATCCCGCCGTAAGCTTATTCAAATCCGCATTCTTTGGAAGAGTAAGCCTTAAATCTCCGTCCGTTATTATATTCACACCGTTTCCTGCACAGATTTTATCTGCCTCAAGTCTTCTTTCGCAGTCAAAAAGCGTCACCGGATCATCAATAACAACATTCTCGAAGCTGTTAAGGCCAAATTCCATTAGCGTCTTTGTATCCGTATAATGATACGGCGTTTTATCCTTCATGCATACGACTATGACACTTCTTTCGCCTTCTTTTGCGGCCGTCACAAGAGTATTTCCGCTGGCTGTTGTAAATCCGGTCTTTCCTGCAATAACTCTGTCATCCGAGTAGATGGCCCCTGAACGAAGCATCTTGTGCCCCATGGTCACGGTAAGCCCCGACGGATTTTTCTTTGTGGCAGGCAGCTTGTAGCTGTCATGACTTTCTATCTCAAGCAGCGTATCGTTTTTTATAAATTCAGCTGCTATAAGTGCCATGTCATAGGCTGTTGTAAGATGCTCGCTGTCGGTAAGGCCGCTGGGATTTTTAAAATCCGTATTTTTGCATCCAAGCTCTGCCGCCCTTTCATTCATCATCAGCGCAAAATCTGAAATACTTCCCGCAACATGAATTGCCAGAGCATTTGCCGCATCATTGGCTGATTTTAGTAAAAGCGCATAGAGCAGATCCTCGACCGTGAGTATGTCATCCGGTGAAAGCCCCGCAGTGGTAGCCCCCGCCTCAAGGTTATAGACCGCATTTGCCGTTACAGGCACCTTTTCATCCGGAGAACAGTTTTCCGCAACCACCAGTGCCGTCATCATTTTCGTTATGGATGCCGGATAATACTGTTCATCCTGATTCTTCCCCCACAGCACTGTCAATGTCTCCGCGTCCATCACTACGGCACTCTCAGCCTGAATATTTCCTCCGGGATACGGCCAGTCATCATCCGCTTTGGATGAAACGGAAAAGCCCGGGGTTAATGCAAGTGTGATTGCCGCAAAAGCTGCCGCAATTTTTTTTATTCTGTATTTTATTATCCTTTTTAACTGCCCCAAATTACGAGTACCTGCTGCTTTTAAGTTCTATGACCTCAGTATACTTTTATAGCACACCGTTATTTAATCTTGCGTAATTAAACATATATTGCTGGAGTACACCTGCATAAGGAGCATACTCTTCAGGAAGCCTTCCTCCGTACTTTGTGTCTATCACCCTTTTCATCCAGACATCCACCGGCACGGTATCAAGCCTGTGATAGCCGAAAAGAGCTATGCATGATGCCACCTTTATACCTACTCCCTTAAGCTTCATAAGCTCGGTTATGAGCACCGGTGTCTCAAGAGCTGCATATCCTTCAAGATCCGCCTCATTAAAATAAACCGCACGCGCAGCCTCTCTCACATAATCAACCCTGTAGCCCAGGCCGCAGGAGCTTAAATCTCCATTTCCTGCTTCCATAAGCGCCTTCGGAGACGGAAAGCTGTAATGCCCCTCATTATCTGTTTTTTCTCCGAAGAGTGCCGAAAGTCTCTCTATGGATGTTCTTATCGCAGGCACCGATTTTCTTTGAGAAATAATAAATGAAATAAGCATTTCCCACTTATCCTGATTCAGTATCCTTATGCCGTGCCCGAAGCTCATCGCCTTCTTAAGATATTCATCCTCGGGAAGTACTTTTTCTCTGTAAACAGCATAGTCACTGTCCAGATCGAAATAATTCTTCCACACAGAGTCAAATTCTGCCTTATCGCAGGAAAAAATATATTTTCTGTCACCTTCCTCTTTTACGCTCAGCACACGCCCCAGAGCATTCACGATATAGGAACCGTCAGAGCAGCGTGTTATGCGGAAGCATTGACCTGATTCCGCAATAGCCTTGATGGAAAAATCTTCAAGCCTTACGGCATACTCCCCGGATTTTTTCTTATATGATTTCACGGAGTGCTTCATTAAGCTCCTCTGTTCCCTCAAGGACAAATTTTCCGTCCCTGATGATATCTGTTCTTTCTCTGCCGCGCACCGCCGTTATGCTCCCCAGCTCCTCATAGGGTATCGTAATGTCGCAATGAACACCGAAATATGCATTTTCCGGATCGGTATTTCTGAGTGCCGAAACCTCATTTTCTCTTGCCGTTATCTTCTTTCCGTCGGGATTGAAGGTTTCCATGTCCTCCTCATAGGAGTAGCAGGTATCTCCCACTGCAAAATGCGGGCCTGTTTTTTCCGCAATAAGCACGGGAAGCTTATCTTCTATCATGTATTTTTTTGCGGCTGCATAGGCTATCGTGTTCGTTCCTATGGCAAACTCGCCTAACGGAAGCTTTTCTCTGTCTCCGAAAATCACCTTTTCAATAAGCTTTCTTCCCTCTGCCGCATCAAAGAAATTATCACAGGCATAATCAGCCACCCGGCCGTTTATAAAACGCAGTCTCAGGTTTCTGAAAAGATATCCTCCGATATAGACATAGCTTACATTTAAAACTCCGTTGGTTCCCTTAAGCATCGGAGATGTGAATACCTCTCCTGCGGGGATATTGACATCCGCAAGGCAGTTTTCAAAGTTTGTTTCCCTGTCCGGCTCTTTAAGCTCATGCAGCTTTACGGTCATTGCTGTTGTGTTCGCCCCGCATCCCTTTATTTCAACATGGTCAGCCTTATCGAGAGCATCTATGATGCGCTGCTGAATATCCTGCCATTTATCAACCGGAAGCGTGTTAATGTCTATTATTCTGTCAAAGATTTCCCCGTAATTTTCATAAAGCTCTTCATCGGAAAAGCCGAAGGACATTCCTTCCGCAACAGACGGTGTCGGCCAGGCGATAATGGTAAAGCTTGTCTCATCGTCCGGCATATACTCATTATTTATCTCATGAGATTTAAAGGTATAGTCATTATTTACCTTTATCTGGTGCGCGGAAAAATGCATGAGTGACTTTTTATTTATCATTTCCTCGGACTTCATGCCGAAAATCTCGACACAGGCACGCCCCGAGAACCTTTTCAGCTCCTCCTTATGCTCTTCACAGGCCTTTTTAAGTGCCTGAAGCTTATGCTCCTCGAGCTTTTTGCCCCAGAACAGACACATATCCTCATTGTGATCATACTCACATTGCAGATTAAAGGCGCCGTAAAATCCGGGTCTTATATTTCCTCTCAGTCTTTTATTTATCAGATGCACCGGATTTCTGTTTATTATGACGCTTAGGCCTGCTTCCTCGAACTGCCTTACCGCCTCTCTCATGAATCGTTCAAAGCCCAGCGGCAAAAAGCATGAAACCGTAGATTTTTTTGTTATGTCCTTTCCGTTAAGCTTAAAGCCTCTTATATATCCGTCCGTATAGGCTCTCGCCATTTTTTCGATTTTTTCCCCGGAAAGCGATGCCATAAGCCTTGCCGTCTGAAGCTGCTCATCTGTAATCCATTCCCCGAAGCTGTAAAGATAGGAATTTTCTCCGAGGTCATTAAGGTCGGCATTCATGACTATATTTTTTGCAAAGGAATCCGTGTCGCAAAGATCTCTTCTCAGGTAATCCTCCACGAATTCCTCGGTATAATCATAGAGATAGCAATATACGATGTCAGTAATATGCTCGTTCATGATCATCTCCTGCATCATGCCGGCATTGACCTGCTCCTCCTCTACGATATTATAAATCTGTATGGTGGTTTCGAGTATTGCGTCAATGTCACTCAGGCGTTCCTCAAAGCTGAACGGTATGATGCTTCTGAACTCTTTATACCAGACGCAGAAAATGCTGCATCTCTCGTCTCCGAGCTTTTTCTGGCAAAAGTCGGGATTCATGAAAGATTCGGAGAAATTATCAGCCGAAAGCTCATCAAAAAGAAGCCGATTTATTTCGGCATTCTTTATACCCTCTTTTCTTACCCTGTCGCAGATAAGCGTAATATCCCTTATTCTTTCAAAATACTCCCTTAGGCCGCCGCAGGATATGCTGTCAGGAAATTCCCTTATGCGCTCCAGGCAAAGCTCATACCTCTCGTTAAGTGCCTCTGCGCTTTTTTCTATTGCAATACTGTTTTCTTCCATTTCCCTATGCCTTCCCTAAAATGTATACCCATTCAACAAGAACAAAAATAGCTGCAATAAGGGATATCACAGCAAAAACATAATTCTTTTTCTTTTCCTTAAAGCTTCTGTTTATGTATATGAAGCTTACAAGGTCTATAAGCACGGCACTTATGCCGAGTGCCGCCGATGTCATGCCTACATCTCCCTGTCTTTTTACAGCAAAAAGGCAGACAGCCTGCGTAAGCAAAAATGCCGCCATCGAAAATCCCAAGCTGTACCATCCGTTTTTGCAGAATGGATTTTTAACATATGAATACAGCTTTTTTTTTGCCATTTAGTAAAATCCTGTCCGACCCCTTCAGTCTATTTTTCTGATTTCAACCTTGCGCGGTCTTATTTTTTTTCGTCTTTTCTCACTGATATGCCGCACAAATAAGCCAATAACAAAGCCTGTAAAAACACCCAGCGTATTCAGCATCATATCGTCAATGTCAAAGCTCCCTGCCCTGAATGCAAGCTGTGTGCATTCTATAATAAAGCTTATAAGAAAACCAAACAACACACATCCTGCCATTTTTCTGCACCTTATGCTTATGACAGGAAGAAACAGACCGCAGGGTATAAA
>CAVBSU010000028.1:0-20100 GCA_963598245.1 Lachnospiraceae bacterium
ATTTGAAGATATTCGCGATATAAACCATGAAAAATGGCCAATGCTCATTGATGCCAGAGAGCTAAGCGAGTATATCGGATTCCATAAGCTGCTTGCTAAATCAAAAGGTCTGGGCAAACAAATGGTTATAATGAATAGGTAAAAACGTTTATAAAGAATGCACAAAGCAAGAAAGGAAAAGCATATGAATAAAGGCAAGAGCATGTACAGAGAGATTGATGGAATCCATATAATTAGTGCCGATTTTCTGACTGAAGAGGAAGCTAAAGGTTTGCCGGACGAAATTAAAATTATTAGAAAACCATATTGGTTGAAACCGGAAAAAGAAGGAAATGAATGTCCATATATTGATGAATGTGGAAATTTTAAAATAGCTCCTACAACGAGTAAATTTGGTCGCAGGATTGTTGTAACAGTTTATGAGAAATTTCCACAAGAAAAGAAATATACAAGGATTAGCTTAAATGATTTTGAATGGTGGATCATTTCTGAAAACCAGATTTTTATGTGTACCCCGGACGATATGATAGATAATGGAATCTGGAACAACGACTTGCAGAGAAAATTGCCAGGCAGTAACAGCTTTGGATGTTACGGAGCAAAACCCTGGTTTAAGTATTATTTTGGAACTCTTACTCATTTTGATGTCAATGATGACTGTGTAGAAATTCCAGCGTGGGTACAATCAATTCCTGATGGGTTATTTGCAGGTAATGAAAAAATAAAGTCAGTTATATTTCCTGGAAGTCTCAAATATATAGGTGGACATGATTCATTTAGAAATTGCCATAATCTGGAAAGAATTGATTTCAAGCATAATGACAACACACTCATTACTGGAAGCCAGATATTTACCGATTGTCCCAAACTGAAAAAAGTAAATTTTGAAGATTGGAGTACATTTTGGAATTATAAACATGATACTGGTGGGGCTCCGCTTTCTAATGGTGCGGATTTACTGATAGCAGGAGAACCTGTGGCATTGGTTGTTATACCGGATGATATAGATCCGCATACCGGAATCAGAACCCTTGAAGGTGCGAATATTAAAGATATTAGGTTCGTCGATGGCAGTAGTATTGTTGCAATAAGCTATAAGTACAACAACATTCTTACGAAAAAAGAGACGCTGGATGAATTAATTTGTAAGTATCCTTCGATAATCAATCTGATAACAATAACTGAAGATATTGGCTTGATTATACAAAACGCAAGTCGATACGGGGTAATTTACAATAATATTATTACTTTGGAATTAGGTTTCCTATATGATGCATACTACGAGATATATAAGTTAGAAAACTCAATAAGCCGAACACTAAGTGAGAAAGTCGTAAAAACAAATAGATATTTTATACAGAATGTTTTAAGGATGCATTTTAAGAAATGGTGCAAGTTGATTGAATATCACGGAGATAAGTATAGCGATATTGAAGAAAAAAATATATGTTCTGACATTTCCAAGGTTTTAGGAATTGATTTTTCCGTACCTGAATTACGCAGAATGGTAATTGATTCTCTGGTAGAATCACTCAATTAACAATGAGTAGATCGTTGCATACATAAAGCGGGAAACGAAGGTTATAAAAGGGAAGGCACGAGTGTAATCGATGTGCTCAAATATAAAAAAACGGCCCCGCATGAAGATATAGAAAATGTGAACATCATATTAGAAATTGACTAAGGAGCATACATAGAATGGATTTAAAGACAAAAGACAAACTTTTAAGTCCGAATATTAACGAAGGGGCGGCAGCCATGGGCTGTTGACGAAGCTAATTGCTTGACAGCATATATATATATATATATTAAGCTTATAGATATCAGCTTTTACCCAGTTTGTAATTGAAAAGACGAGGTACTATTATGATGAATAAAATGACAGATGTTGAAACAGTAGTATTTGTTAATAAGCAGCCTATTTTAGACAGCTTAGACAGTGGTCTTGAGGGATCGGAGATATTGAAAGAATACAACATAGATGATGAGTATCTATCAATCATGCTTAGAGGTGGGGCGAAAAATGATAAGGTTAAAGATCTGGTGAGACGGTGGTGTCAAAAGCATGAGCTGCATCTGCTTGAGATAGATTGTACAGCTTTGAAAATGAAGAACGGGCGAGATGATAAGGATCAAATAAGCATCCCGGGCCAGATTATTAAGTGGCCTAAGTCAATGATAGAAGGACTAGAGATTCCAATGACCGTGATATTTCTTGACGGCTATGACAGAGCTGAGCCGACTATAAGACGTTCTCTGCATAATTTTTCATACTGGCACAAGCTCTACGCTCCGCATGAAGAAAAACAGATGAGAAGATTTGATAATCTGATGCTGTCAATTGCTGCAGTTGATAATCCTGTATATAACTATGACGGAGATTTTGATGTCTTCATGCATATAGATGTTTTCAAGTATGCAAACAAATCATCAGTTGTAAAATATACTGATGACCGCCGAGATTCCACGCCTGACGAATGCATACGTGAGATGCTTAGCCATATCGGTGACGATGGGATGCTGTATATACCGAAGTGGCCGCATGGAAGCAGTGGTATATGCAGTGATACAACATATTATGCCTGCAAGATGGATCATACAACAGTTGAGGATGGATACGAAAAAGTGAAAAAGCTGCTTGATGTCCTTATGAAGCATTTTCAACATATAGCTGACAAGTATGATGAAATAGGTGATGACTTAGAAGAAAATGCAGATCTGTTAGGAGAGAAAACATTTTTCATCTGGAATATGTCAGTACGCCCGTTTGAGGCTGATAAGCAGTTCGATATGGAGCTTATCGGGGATATCAGCGAGAGACTTGATTATTGTGACGAGTTTGGAAATTGCATGTTGTCTGACGATAAAATTGCCGAATTAGGAGATTGTACAGTTTCCAAGGATGAGCTTGTTTTGTATAAGCAATATAAGGATGCGGTAGACAAGGAGGCAGAAGAACGTGTCAAAGGGCATGTCTGCTCTTATGACATTCTCATTCGTTCCATGAGAATATGCAGACTGATGAAACTGAAAGCCCCGGAGTTCATTATACAAAGTGAGGTTTCAATACTGGCACAAGCACTGGTCCTTAATATGTATTGCAGCTCGATGGAGACCGTTGAGCTTATAGGGTGATTGACGGTGTTTTAAGCAGTAAGCACGGAGCAATCCGTGACTTTTATACTATGTGGTGCCTGCAAACGCGCAGGCATGGGAGTTTACTCAAAGAAGCGTATGTATCGACTTCGCAGTTCCTCAGCCTCATTTTCAAGTTCAAGACGATTAAGCTTATCCAAAAGCAATGTCACTTCGTTTTTTCGTACATTAGAAGCTGAACCGTTAATGATAGAGGATTGTCTGTCTGTTATTGTAGGTAACGGAACGCCACGAGGTGCTTTAGTAACAACAGGGGGCTCGTAATCAGCAGGACATTTCAATCTCGTAAATACAGTTCCAAAATACATGAAGCCACCTCCTTTCGTATCTATCAACAGTATACGATAGAAGATAGCTTTTGTATCACCAAAATCCCGAACCCCCAACAGACCCCTTATTTTGAAAGGTCACAATTTAGGGAGAAAAAACAACCCCCCAATAAATCTTAAACAACCTAAAAATATCAGCCTGTCGACAATGATATCTAAAAATGGTATAATATTTAGTCGATATTTTATTTGATATATCAAGCTGCTGTCATGTGAATACAGCAAAAAAAATCCGGAAGGACAAAATCAGAATGTTTAATATGGAAATAATAGTATTTTTGGGATATTTCATAGTCCTGTTTTTTTTCGGTCTTATTTTCTATTTTAACGGTGACAATAAGAATCAGGAGGATTATTTTTTGGGCGGACGCTCAATGGGTCCGTGGGTGACGGCAATGTCTGCGCAGGCCTCAGATATGTCGGCATGGCTTCTTATGGGGCTTCCGGGTTCGATGCTTGCATTCGGCTTCGGACAGATGTGGATAGGCATAGGATTGGGGCTTGGAACTGCCGCTAACTGGATATTCTGCGCCAAGCGTCTCAGAAAGTTCAGCAAGGCAGCTGATGATGCCATAACACTTCCTCAGTATCTTACAAATCGTTTTGCTTCAAAGGATAAGAAGCTGCAGGTAATCTGCGCAATAATCTTTCTGATAGCATTTACGGTATATGTGGCATCTGCATTCGTTGCCGGTGCATCTGTATTTACAATGCTGTTCCCAATGATAGGTGAAGGAACGGCTATGATTATTTTTGCACTCATTATCATCGGATATACATTCCTGGGCGGCTTCAAGGCTGTATGCTGGACGGATTTCTTTCAGGGAATTCTCATGCTTATAGCACTTTTGGCCGTGCCGATTATAATCGTGGCCACACAGGATCTGGACACCTCAAAGCTTCAGACCGTTTATCAATATACGGATGCGGGAGGAGCACTTATCAGCTGCGATTTCGGTTCAGGACTTTTTGATGCCTCCTGGCAGGATATTATATCCGGGCTTGCATGGGGACTTGGCTATTTCGGAATGCCGCATGTTATAGTTCGCTTCATGTCCATAGAAAAGCCTTCAATGATAAAAACCTCGGCAACAGTTGCCATAATCTGGGTCATACTGGCGTTGGGAGCCACTTGTCTGTTAGCTTATTTCGGTCGTATGATCGTCGGAGAAGAGCTTCTTACCACAGGCACACAGAAGACAATATTTATTGTTCTGGCGCGCAGATTCTATCCTCCCGCGATAGCCGGTCTTCTGCTTGCCGCAATCATGGCGGCATCTGTATCAACAGCAGATTCTCAGCTGCTGGTTGCTTCAAGCTCGTTTACGGCAGATCTGTATCAGCCGCTTCTGAAGAAAAATGCGAGTGACAGGGAAATTCTCAATGTCGGACGCATGGCAGTTATAGTCATTGCCGTTATTGCGTATATAATAGCTATCTCCAACGGTGCCGGTGCACAGGCCATAATGAATCTTGTAGAAAACGCATGGGGAATATTCGGCGCGGCCTTCGGACCGGTAGTTATACTTACGCTATTCTGGAGAAGATTTAATTATGCGGGGGCCTGCGCAGGTGTAGTTGCAGGAGCAGCATCAGATATCATATGGCTGTACTGCTTTTCACAAACAGGTATTTATGAGCTTTTCCCGGGCTTTATCATAGGCATGGCTGCGGCTGTGGCGGTTTCTCTTATAACACCGGCACCGTCAAAGGCTGTCACTGATATATTTGACAAGGCTGTTGCAAAGGATTACGACGAATAAAGACTGTCAAGGTGAAAGTTCAGCCTACTTGAAAACAAAGAAAAAACTATGTATATTAGGTAGATGGCGTTTGGAATCTGATTGAAAGAAAGGCAAATAATAATGGCAGATAATGATAAGAAGCTGGTAGAAGAGATCACCTCCATGGATGTGGATTTTGCCCAGTGGTATACTGATGTTGTAAAGAAAGCAGAGCTTTGCGATTATTCGTCAGTCAAGGGCTGTATGATACTTGAACCGGCAGGCTTTGCACTATGGGATGCTATAAAGGAAAATCTGGATAGACGCTTTAAGGAAACAGGCGTTGAAAACTGTGCAATGCCTATATTTATCCCCGAAAGCCTTCTCCAGAAGGAACAGGATCATGTTGAGGGCTTCGCACCGGAGGTCGCATGGGTGACTCACGGAGGATATGATAAGCTTCAGGAGAGAATTTGTGTAAGACCTACATCGGAAACACTTTTCTGTGATTATTATGCGAAAAAAATACACTCCTACAGAGATCTTCCGAAGCTGCTTAATCAGTGGTGCTCGGTAGTTCGCTGGGAAAAGACTACAAGACCTTTCTTAAGATCCAGGGAATTCTGGTGGCAGGAGGGACATACCGCACATGCCACGGCTGAGGAGTCAAGAGCCAGAACTGAGCAGATGTTAAATGTATATGCTGATTTTGTTGAAGAGGATCTGGCTATTCCGGTAATCAGAGGTCAGAAAACAGAAAAGGAAAAGTTTGCCGGAGCAGAATCAACATTCACCATAGAGGCACTTATGCATGACGGACAGGCGCTTCAGTCCGGAACTTCGCATGACTTCGGAGACGGCTTTGCAAAGGCCTTTAATATTCAATACACGGATAAGGACAATAAGCTTCAATATGTACATCAGACATCATGGGGCTTAAGTACGCGCATTATCGGCGCCATTATCATGGTTCACGGAGATAACGAGGGTCTCAAGCTTCCGCCGCATATTGCACCTGTTCAGGTTATGATTTGTCCGGTCATGCAGAAAAAAGAGGGAGTTTTGGATAAGGCCGGAGAGATCGAAGAAGAGCTTAAAAGGGCAGGCTTCAGAGTAAGGACCGATGCGAGAGATAAAAGCCCGGGATATAAGTTTGCAGACTGTGAGATGAGAGGCATTCCGCTCAGAGTGGAAATAGGACCGAGAGACATTGACAACTCACAGGCTCTTCTGGTAAGGCGTGACACCCACGAGAAGATAACGGTAAGACTGGATGAATTGAAAGAAAAGGTTGGAGAGCTTCTGGAAACGATCCAAAAGGATATGTTTGAAAAAGCCAAGGAGCATCTTGAGAGCCATACCTTTGAAGCTAAAAGCATAGAGGAAATGCAAAAAATACTTGATACTGACAAGGGCTTCATCAAGGCCATGTGGTGCGGTTCAAAGAAATGCGAGGAGAAAATAAAGGATAAGACCGGAGCATCCTCACGCTGCATTCCGTTTAAGCAGGAGTGTATAGACGACAAATGCGTTTACTGCGGAAAACCGGCTGCAAAGATGGTTTATTGGGGAAGGGCTTACTAAATCATAAATTAAAAAACAAAGTATATTTGGAGATTGAGCGCATACTCAGTCTCCATTTTGGTATAACAGATCATGTTATCAGCTTCTCTTAAGGCGGCTGTGCGGCATTTACATTAAGTAAAAAAAGATATACAATGACAGAAGCCTGTAAGAAAAAAGATACTATAACAGAAAGAAAGATCCTGATGCCGCCCATATTAAGAAAATGTATATGATGAATGAAGATATAACGCATATAGATATACCGGAAGATGTAAGCTTTATAATAGAGACACTGGAAAAAAGAGGCTTTGAAGCATATGCGGTCGGCGGCTGCATAAGGGATATCATGATAGAAAGAATCCCGGAGGATTGGGACATTACCACTTCTGCGCTTCCGGCACAGATAAAGGAAGCATTCAAAAGAACAGTAGATACCGGAATAGAACACGGAACAGTTACCGTACTTTTGGGAGACTGCTCCTATGAGGTCACGACCTACAGAATAGACGGAAAATATCGTGACAACAGACATCCGGAAAATGTAAGCTTTACTGACTCTGTAAGAGAAGATTTAAGACGCCGTGACTTTACCATAAATGCCATGGCATACAACGAAAAAACAGGAATTCTGGATCTTTTTGAAGGTAAAAAAGACCTCGCAGAAGGCATAGTACGCTGTGTGGGAGATGCCGATGAACGGTTTAATGAGGATGCACTCAGAATTTTAAGAGCGGTGCGCTTTGCGGCACAGTTAAACTTCAAGATAGAAACAGAGACTGCGGCAGCCATAAGCCGACACAGAAAAAACCTCAAGGCAGTTTCAAGGGAAAGAATACTTGCGGAGCTTTCCAAGCTTGTATGCTCGGCGCATATTGAAAAAATAAGAGATATATTTGAGCTGGGGCTCTCCGGCTGCATTGCGGAAGGCTTTGATAAAATAAATCTCGAGCAGACAGACAGGCTTGCAGAGGCAGAAAAAAGAAAAATATCTGACAGATATCCAAATCCGTATATGGAAGACGACAGGATCGATGAGCTTAACAGGGCGTTCGATTTAAAGGCTGATGTTCCCGTAAAGCTTCGCTTCATACGCTTTGCTTTTCTGTGTGAAGGAATGCAAAAGGATGAGGTAAGGAAACTGTTAATGGAACTGAAGTCGGATAATGATACCCTTAAGCAGACAGCTTTTTTGACGGAACATTTATTTAAGGCATTGCCGGCTGATCGCTATGGGCTTAAAAAAATAATGTCCGGCATAGATCCGGAGCTTTTTTATTGCCTGTTAAGGCTTAAGGAAATATCATCAGAAACGGACTTCTACAAGAAGAAGTGCGAGGCAGCAAACAGTAAGGATACACATGAAAATCTGACAGAGGTTCGCGCCCTGTATGAGGATATACTGAAAAAAAGAGAACCCATATATCTTAAAGAGCTTAAGATTACCGGAAAGGATCTCATAAAGTGCGGAATAGAGCCGGGACCGGGGCTTGGAGAAACTCTTAAGGCGCTGTTGGATGCCGTACACAGACAGCCTGAAGAAAATGATGCGGATAAGCTTTTGAAGCTTGCAGTCTGCAGCCAAACAGCACAGAAAACGGATGAAATTATCGTAAAGGTGATAACAAATGAGAGACTATAAGACAATATATAAGGAATGGCTTTCAAGCCCTTACTTTGATGAAGAGACAAGAAAAGAGCTGAAAGAAATAGGAGATAACGAGAAAGAAATAAAGGAGAGATTTTATACGGATCTTGAGTTTGGCACGGCAGGTCTGAGGGGCATTATCGGAGCGGGCACTAACCGTATGAATAAGTATGTCATAAGACGCGCAACACAGGGGCTTGCAAACTATATCCTGAAGCAGGGCGGAGAAAAGAAGGGTGTAGTCATTGCCTGTGATTCAAGGCATATGTCCGAGGAATTTTCAGATGAAGCTGCAAGGACTCTTGCGGCAAACGGCATAAAGGCATACCGCTTTGAATCCTTAAGACCTACGCCGGAGCTTTCATTTGCGGTAAGACATCTGGGATGCATGGCAGGAATAAATGTAACAGCAAGCCATAATCCGTCAAATTATAACGGATATAAGGTATATTGGGAGGACGGAGCACAGTTTACGCCCCCTCACGATAAGGCAGTCATGAGCGAGGTACTGGCTATAACGGATCTTTCCTCCTGCAAAACCATGAGTGCCGAGGAGGCAAAAAAAGCAGGGCTTTATATTACCATAGGAAAAGAAATTGACGATGCATATATAAGCTGCGTGAAGAATACCATTATAAATAAAGATGCTATCACAAAAGCAGGAAATGATATAAAGATAGTTTACACACCGCTTCACGGAACGGGACATATTCCTGTCATGAGAATACTTAGGGAGCTGGGTTTTTCACAGGTTTATGAGGTTTCAGAGCAGGCGGAGCCTGACGGGGATTTTCCTACAGTAAAATATCCGAATCCGGAGTCCAAAGCAGCCTTTGAGCTTGCACTTAAGCTTGCAAAGGATAAGGATGCGGACCTGGTGCTTGCGACAGATCCTGATGCAGACAGACTGGGAGTATATGCAAAGGACAGAAAAAACGGCGAGTACATGGAATTTACAGGCAATATGTCAGCGTCCCTTCTCTGCGAATATGTACTTTCGCAAAGAAAACTGAGAGCAGAGCTTCCGAAGGATGCATTTGTTGTGGAGTCCATAGTTTCCACAGATATGATAAAGGCCATAGCGGCTGAATACGGCTGCGAGCTTAAGGAAGTGCTGACGGGCTTTAAGTGGATAGGAAGAGAGATACTTAATTCCGAAGAAGAAGGCAGCGGCCATTATGCCTTCGGTATGGAGGAAAGCTACGGTTGTCTCATAGGAACCTATGCGAGAGATAAGGATGCGGTTTCGGCTGTTGCATCCATCTGTGAGGCGGCAGCTTTTTACAGAACTCAGGGAAAAACACTGTGCGATGTAATGACAGAAATGTACGGGCACTACGGTTACTACAGTGAAAGCTTAGACAGCATAGAGCTTGCAGGCTTGGACGGAATTGCAAAAATAAAGGCTATAATGGAAAAGCTGAGAAATGCCGGATTGAAAAAGCTTGCATCATTTGAGGTTGAGAAAATCAGAGATTATGCAAAGGCTGAAATCACGAACATGAGGACAGGAGAAGTGACAGCAACAAGGCTTCCGAAGTCTGATGTCATATATTTTGAACTTAATGATAATGCCTGGGTTTGCGCAAGACCGTCAGGAACGGAACCAAAGCTGAAAATATATGCAGGAGTAAAGGGAAGCTCAAAGGAAGAAGCAAAGGAGCTCGGAGAAAAACTTCATGAGGATATCAGAAAGCGCTTTATCGACTGAAAAAAATGAACAGATTTCCGCAGTCTTTTTGTAACGAGGCAGTTTAAAAACATAAACATCCGTAAATGAGTCCGGCAGGCAGAAAAAGACAATACATTCCGCAGCACACATACAGGGGAAGGCTTCAGAGAGATGACAGATTTGATAATGTCAGGGGCGTTCTTATAATTCTTGTTGTCATAGGGCATTTTCTGTTTCCTCTTTATCAGACCCGTCTGGTCACGGGCATAATTTATGCCATATATGTTTTTCATATGCCATGCTTTGTTATGGTGTCAGGCTATTATGCTAAAAGTATATACAAGACCGGATATTTCCGCTGGGGAAAGATTGTCCAGATGTTCTGGCTCTTCATTTTGTATGAGTGTGTAGTGTGGATCACGGAAGGACTCGGATACGGTGTTATGGAGCCATTTCCTAATTTTTTCAAGGAAAGCGGCGCACCATGGTATCTTCTCTGTATGGTCTACTTCTACATGACATTGCCGTTATTCAACATGGTAAAGAGGCAGCGTGCGAAGCTTGCGGTCATCATAGGGCTTATATTTGCGGCAAGCTTCGGAAAATATATTGCACAGACCGGAAGCTGGTTCTGCATGGATCGGGCCATAAGCTTTCTGCCGTTTTTCTATATCGGATACTACAATACAAAAACAACCATGGACAGGTATCTTTTGAGCCCTTACAAAAGAAGCATTGACATAGCGGCTGGGATTCTGGCAGCCCTGGTGTTTTTTCTTGCCTATGATGTGCTTCTTCGCTATAACCTGGTGGTGTTCGGCACAAGCTACAACCGTTATATAGCAGAGGACTATTCAAAAATATGGCTTTTCAATCTCATCTGGTATGCAGTTGCCTTCATTATTTCTCTCGGTTTTATCGGGTCAATGCTTAACAGGCGCATGCTTATAATAACGGCTTTAGGCCGCAACACCCTTCAGATTTACTTCCTGCACAGACCCATAAGGGATATCATGATGTATTTCGGATTTTATGAATGGTTCAATCCGCACAGCAAGATAAATGTCATGCTGCTTATTATTTTCTGCATACTGCTTACTATTTTTCTGGGAAACAGATTTTTCGGACTTATATTCTCATATATACGCTCTGTATTTGACCCGCTTCTTGAAAAAGTAGGTGCGCTATGATAATCTATAAGATGCGTATTCAGTGATTTTTGGAGGGAGAAATGGCACTTTTTTCACTTATGTCAAACGACATCGGTGTTGATCTCGGTACTGCCAGCATTTTAGTATATATAAAGGGACGCGGTGTGGTACTCAGGGAGCCGTCGGTAATAGCAGTAGATCGTGATAACGGAAATATAGTAGCATACGGCGAAGATGCAAGGCTCATGCTTGGTCGCACACCGGGAAATCTTAAAGCTGTCAGGCCGTTAAGGCAGGGCGTTATTTCCGACTATACGCTCACAGAAAAAATGCTCAAGCATTTTATAGATAAGGCTGTAGGAACGAGAACATTAAGAAAGCCCAGAGTTGCAGTTTGCATACCATCCGGCGCCACAGAGGTTGAAAAAAAAGCAGTAGAGGATGCAACATATCAGGCCGGAGCCAGAGAGGTGACTATTATTGAGGAGCCTGTTGCGGCAGCTATCGGTGCGGGCATAGATATCTCAAAGCCCTACGGAAATATTGTAGTAGATATCGGGGGCGGAACATCGGATATTGCCGTTATATCTCTGGGAGGCCCGGTTGTTTCGGAATCCGTAAAGATAGCCGGAGATGATTTCGATGAGGCTATCACCAGATATATGAGAAAAAAGCATAATCTTCTCATAGGCGAAAGAACGGCAGAGGATATAAAAATAGGAGTTGGCTGTGTGTATAAGCGTCCGGAAAATCTTGTAATAGAGGTCAGGGGACGAAATCTTGTAACAGGGCTTCCGAAGACCGTTCAGGTAACATCTGATGAAACCATGGAAGCATTTGCGGATGCTGCAAACCAGATCGTAAATGCCGTACACAATGTGCTGGAAAGAACTCCACCGGAGCTTGCATCTGACATATATGAAAGAGGAATCATCCTTACCGGAGGCGGATCGCTTATCTATGGTCTGGACAAGCTCATAGAGGAAAAAACAGGCATTACGACTATGGTGGCTGAAGATCCGCTTTCGGCAGTTGCCATAGGAACAGGCAGATTTATAGAGCTCGCAAACAGTACCGAAGAACAGGAGTAATAAGCTGAGCAGTGTCAGAGCATACATCGAGAATATAATATATTATAACGAAGAAAATTATTATGCTGTCCTGGAGGCCTCGACAAATGATGAGCTGCTTACGCTTGTCGGACATTTTCCCTGCATAAGCGCAGGAGAAACGGTCGAGGCTGAAGGAAGCTATATTTCACATCCTGTCTACGGAGAGCAGTTCTCCGTAGCATCCTTTAGGGTAGTGGCTCCGGAAGGAGCAGATGCCATCGAAAGATATCTTGAGGGCGGTGCTATCAAGGGTATAGGCCCCGCACTTGCAAAGCGAATCGTAAGGAAATTCAAGGCAGACACATTCAGAATAATCGAAGAAGAGCCTGAGAGGCTTGTAGAAATAAAAGGCATAAGCCTTAACATGGCCATGTCCATATCTGAGCAGGCCGAGATGAAAAGAGGCATGCGTGAAGCAGTGATGTTCATGCAGCAGTACGGCATAAGTGCAAGCCTTGCAAACCGCATTTATGAAAAATACGGGCCGACTCTCTATACTATCTTAAAATCAAATCCGTACAAGCTGGCGGAAGACATAGAAGGCATAGGATTCAGGACAGCTGACAGCATCGCTATAAAGATGGGAATCGCTCCCGATGATAAATACAGAATCAGGTGCGGTCTTCTTTATGTACTCAGTCAGGGAACACTCGAAGGACATACCTGGCTTCCTCTGGAGAAGCTTTCACAGCTTTCATCGGAGCTTTTAAATACAGAGACAAAAGATATAGAGCCGCTTCTTATAGAGCTTCAGATTGCAGGAAAAATCGTTATTCTGGAAAAATCGGATGAAGCTGTGACACAGGTTTACCTTGCGGCATATTACTATACTGAGCGTGACATTGCAGAACGCATGCGTGCCATCAGCATAAGAGGTGAACAGGACAGAGAATTTACTAAAAAGAGGCTGGGAGAGGTGGAAAAGGAAGCAGGCATAGAGCTGGATGAGCTTCAGAGACTGGCAGTCACCGAATCAGTCGAAAACGGGCTTCTCATAGTGACGGGAGGACCGGGAACCGGAAAAACCACCACCATAAACTCCATAATCAAGTTTTATGAAAAGGATCATGACAACATAATGCTTGCGGCACCTACCGGACGCGCCGCGAAGCGCATGACAGAGGCTACCGGCTATGAAGCAAAAACCATACACAGGCTGTTGGAGTATACGGGAATCCCCACAGAGGGCAATGCACCAGGAAGGCCCGGAAGTAATGAAGGAACAGACGGAGGTTTGGGAGCAGCTCCTTATGCAGGAGGGGGCAATGCAGGCGGAGCGGGAGCTACCGAAGGAAAGGGAAGATTTTTAAGGAATGAATCAGATCCTCTGGAAGCTGACATTCTCATTATTGATGAGATGTCCATGGTCGATATATTTCTCATGGATGCTCTGCTGAAAGCAGTAGTACCAGGAACCAGACTTATACTTGTAGGAGATGCAAACCAGCTTCCGAGTGTGGGCGCCGGAAATGTGCTTCGTGATATCATAGGCTCCGACTGCTTTAAGACGGTGAGGCTTGATCATATTTTCAGACAGGCTGCAAAATCAGACATTGTCACCAATGCCCACAGAATAAATGCAGGAGAACCGGTGGATCTTGCAAAAAAGAGCAAGGACTTTCTTTTTATAAAGAATCAGAGGCCGGAAGGTGCGATAGCATCCATAAAAACGCTCATAACAGATAAGCTCCCGGATTATGTAGGCTGTAAGGCTCTGGACATACAGGTTCTTACGGCAACCAGAAAGGGCATGCTGGGAGTAGAAAGCTTAAATCTCGAATTACAGCAATACCTCAATCCTGCCGCAAAAAACAAAAAAGAAAAAAAGGTCGGATTCGTTACATTCAGAGAAGGCGACAAGGTCATGCAGATAAAAAATGACTATGAGCTTGAGTGGACACGCTATGATGAAAAAGGCACTGCTATGGAACAGGGAGCAGGCGTATTTAACGGCGACATGGGACGCATAACAAAGATAGACGGCGAGACAGAACTTGTGATGGTTATATTTGATGACTTAAGACATGTAAAGTATGATCATAAGCAAATATTAAATCTCGAGCTTTCCTATGCTGTCACGGTACACAAATCACAGGGAAGCGAATATCCGGCTGTCATAATGCCCATGTTCCGAGGCCCGCACATGCTTATGAACAGAAATCTTCTTTATACGGCAGTAACCAGAGCCAGAAGCTGCGTTGTCATGGTAGGGCTTCCGCAGGTCTTTGAGGAAATGGAACAGAATGAAAACGAAAACAAACGATGGTCCGGACTTATGGACAGAGTCATTGAAAGCTATAAGTTTGGCTGATATAAGGTCAATGTCTCGCAGCGACATAAAAGAAACAGCGAAGGATATTTTCTTTCCGGCAGTCTGTCCCATATGCATGGATGCCATACCTGTTGCAGGCAGAATGGCGGTACGAAGACTGAGAAACAGGCTTTCCGCTAAAACATGCGGCATGGACAGCGGCAGAAACAGCGCAGTTTCGCAAAAACTGATTCGTGCAATGTATCCGGCATATGTATGCAGAGAATGTATTACGGAGCTTGAATATATAAAGGAGCCGTACTGTGAAAAGTGCGGGAAGCAGCTGACAGCAGATACCGGCATTGATTCAGATGTATGTAACAAACCTGCCGCGGATACCGTAAAAGCCGCATATAAGGCGAATACCCATGATGATGAAAAGAAGCTCTGCAATGACTGTACTAAAAAAGAGCGAAGTTTTATACAAACCCGCTGTGTCATAACCTATGATGAAACCGCTCAGGAAATAATGGCAGGACTTAAGTATAAGTTCAGGAAGGAATATGCAGATTTCCTGTCACTCCTTGCGGCAGACAGACTTCTAAACTGGATAAAAAGCATATCGCCGGATATTATAATCCCGGTTCCCATACATAAAAAAAGACTTCTTACAAGAGGCTACAATCAGGCAGAGCTCATCGCAAAAGGCATATCAGAGCTTACAGGAATTCCCATAAATACCGAACTGTTATACCGAACCAAAAATACCAGGGCACAAAAGATACTTACGGCAGATGAAAGACTGTATAATCTTCTGGGCGCATTTGAGGCAGACAGGTCAGTTCTTAACCTGACAAACAAGGCAGTCTGCGAAGAAAACCGTCAACAAGAGAAAGATAGGGATATAACAGTGCTGCTTACAGATGATATATATACTACCGGAGCCACCATGGAGGCATGCACAACTGTACTTAATCATGCAGGAATAAATAAGGTCTACGGACTTTGCATATGTGCAGGCCGTGATGCGCCGAGAATACAAATTATAAAAAAGAAGTCGTAAGCTCAGGATTTTGATTTGTCAGTGAGTAAGTCAGGGCAGCCGTCAGGAGGAAAGCTTTTTTTTGCGGATGAGGCAGATGGTACAAAAAAGGATAAAAACAGCCGTACAGACGACAGTAAGAATAAGTGCGGCGCCGGGGTTATCTGTAAAAATATAGCGACCGGCTTCGTGGGCATTGAGCACGCCGAATATGGCAAAAATAGCCACAGACAGTTTATTAAGCAGAGACTTTGGCATTTTACTTTTAAATACGAGACCGACTATAAGCCCCAAAAGGTCAGCAGCGATAAGTCCCAGGGTGCAGCCAAGAAATACATATATGGCATTTACAAGGCTGTGGTTAGTGTAAGCCGCAGCGAGTGCAATTCCGGAAAGCTGTGTTTTATCTCCCAGCTCACCGATAAAAAAGGTACTGAATATGGCAATGAGAGCGGCCTTTCCGGTACCTCGCATCTCTTCCTCCTCATCGTCATCATCATCGCCCTTAAGTGTACTGTAGGCAAACCAGAAGAAGGCTGCCGCTGCTATGCTTTTAATTATTCTCATATCGAGATAATTGGAAAGCGCCGCACCGACGCCGACCGCAAGAAGATTAAGTACCGCAGTCGCAGCCCAGGTTCCGATGAGAATATCTCTGACCTTATATTTGCTGGTCATGGCGATAAGCAAAAGCTGAGTCTTATCTCCCATCTCGGCAATAAATATCGTAGCAAAAACTAACGGAAGTATGCCCATTATTTAAATACCTCTTTTCCTTTTCGCTGTAGTATAGCATCCACGGGATAAAATACACAATAGATTTAATAAAAATCAGGGCTGAATCGAGGCTGAGATCCTGACAGTAAACATTGGCCTGAAGGAAGTCCGTTCATCTGATAACAGACTTGCGAAGAAGGGATAATTTTGCTATAAATAAAGGGCGGGCTGCTGACGGAAAAGTGAGCATACACAGTGCAGTCCGACAGGGACATGAAAATGCCCGATAATAAAAGCCGACCGTCTGGGCAGCCTTGTATTTTCGTACATCGCTGCCCTTTATAATATAGTTAAAAGGGCAGCAGCAAGCGGAGAACAGGGCTTATTAAACTATGGAGGGAAGGAAAGATGGGATTTAAATCAGACATTGAAATCGCACAGGAAAACAAACCATTAAAGATAACCGAAATAGCAGAAACAGCCGGTATTGACGAAAAATATCTGGAGCTTTACGGAAATTACAAGGCAAAGATTGATTACAGATTTTTAAAAGATAATGCCGACAGGTTGGACGGAAAGCTCATACTTGTAACAGCCATCAATCCGACTCCTGCAGGCGAGGGAAAGACTACTACGACAGTAGGTCTGGCTGACGGGATGAAGAAGCTCGGAAAAAATGTGATGGTTGCTTTAAGAGAGCCGTCTCTGGGGCCGGTTTTCGGCGTAAAGGGAGGAGCGGCAGGAGGAGGATATGCGCAGGTGGTTCCTATGGAAGACATTAACCTGCATTTTACGGGAGACTTCCACGCTATCGGAGCGGCGAATAATCTGCTGGCTGCCATGCTCGATAACCATATTCAGCAGGGAAATGAACTAAACATTGACCCGAAACAAATCATATGGAAGAGAGTGGTAGACATGAACGACCGGCAGCTCAGATATATAGTAGACGGGCTTGGAGGAGCGGCTAACGGTGTGCCGAGAGAGGATGGTTTTGATATCACGGTGGCCTCGGAGGTCATGGCTGTGCTTTGTCTTGCATCTGATATTTCAGACCTTAAGAAAAGACTCGGACGCATCATAGTCGGCTTCACCTATGAGGGGCAGCCTGTTACAGCTTGTGAACTTAAGGCAGATGGAGCGATGGCAGCACTTCTTAAGGATGCTCTAAAGCCGAATCTGGTGCAGACACTGGAACACACACCAGCACTCGTACACGGCGGACCGTTTGCAAATATCGCACATGGCTGCAACTCCGTCATGGCAACTCGCATGGCTCTTAAGCTCGGAGATTATGTGATTACGGAGGCAGGCTTCGGTGCGGATCTGGGAGCCGAAAAATTCCTTGATATAAAGTGCCGCATGGCAGGGCTTAAGCCTTCGGCAGTTGTTATAGTGGCCACCGTAAGGGCATTAAAACACCACGGCGGTGTAAAAAAAGAACTGCTTAATGAGGAAAATCCCGAAGCACTCAAAAAGGGGCTTCCGAATCTTCTTCGCCATGTGGATAATATTAAAAATGTTTATAAGCTTCCATGCGTTGTGGCTATAAATGTCTTTCCGACAGACACTGAGGCTGAGCTTTGCATTGTTGAAGCAGAGTGTAAGGCTTTGGGTGTCAATGTCGCACTTTCCGAAGTTTGGGCAAAGGGCGGAGATGGAGGCACAGCTCTTGCAAACGAAGTTGTAAGGCTATGTGAGAAAGAAAATTCCTTTACACAGTCCTACGAGCTTTCCGGAAGCATTGAAGATAAGCTGGAGACCATATGCAAGAGAATATACAGAGCGGACAAAGTCATACTTACTCCAAATGCAAAAAAGCAGGCAGGGAGGCTGGAAGCCCTGGGATTTGGGCACATGCCGGTGTGTATAGCCAAAACACAATATTCTTTTTCGGATGACGCATCACTTTTGGGCGCACCGGAGGGGTTTGCAGTGACAGTAAGAAATTTAAAAATATCAGCGGGTGCAGGCTTTATTGTGGCACTTACAGGGGATATAATGACCATGCCGGGACTTCCGAAATCTCCTGCGGCTGAACGCATAGATGTAGATGAAAACGGAAAAATTTCGGGACTGTTTTGAAGCAAAACTGATTTATAAAGATGTATAGATGAAAAAATGTGAGGAAAAAACATGGAAAAGCTTGCAAAGCTTAGCTGCACGGAATATATCGAAAAACTTGCCTCAAGGGATTCTGTACCGGGAGGCGGCAGCGCGTCTGCGCTTGCGGGGGCTATAGGAGCCGCTCTCGGGAATATGGTGGGGGAGCTTACGGTAGGAAAAGCAAAGTATGCCGATGTTGAAAAGGACTTGAAAAGATTTATGGAGGAAGCCGAAATCTTAAGAAAAGATTTTCTTTCCTGTGTTGATGAAGATGCGGCAGCCTTTGAGCCTTTATCGAAAGCCTATGCCATACCAAAGGATGATCCGAGCCGAGAGGAGCGTATGGAAAAGGCTTTACATATGGCAGCAGAAGTTCCGCTTAAGGTCATGGTACTTTCCTGTCAGGGAATAGAGCTCATGAAGGAATTTGGTGAAAAAGGAAGTATACTGGCTATTTCTGATGCTGCAACAGGAGTAATGCTCTGCCGCGCAGCTCTCTTCGGAGGGGCGATAAATGTTATTGCGAACACAGGCCTTATGCAGGATAAGGAACATGCGGATGCTCTTGACATGAAGGTGGCAATAATGATGGACAAGTATGCAGAGATGGCTGACAAGGTATATGCCGATGTCTGGGAAAAACTGCCGTAAAGTATGTTCCTTAAAGATACGGACGGGATGATGGTATGGATAGAAATGTAATAGTTATGAAGGGAGCTCCGGCGGCAGATTTGCTTACGGAGAAGCTGAAGCTGAGAACTGAAAAACTTATAAAAAAAGGCACAATACCGACGCTTGCTATTCTCAGAGTGGGAGAAAATCCCTCTGACATATCCTATGAAACGGCTGCCGGAAAGAGGGCAGCAAAGGCAGGAGTCTCGGTAAAAAATATTATCCTGCCAGAAAATGCTTCGGAAGAGGAAATCCTTAGCACCGTAAAAAATATAAATGAAGACGATAATCTTCACGGCTGCCTTATGTTCAGGCCTCTTAAAAATAAAAAAGCTGAGGAAAAGGTTTCCGCAATTTTAGATGCCGGGAAAGATGTTGACTGTATGACTTATCGTTCACAGGCTGCGCTTTATATGGGGAACAGGGATGGCTTTGCGCCCTGCACTGCACAGGCTGTAACAGAGCTTTTAAAATACTATAATATTTCTGTAGCAGGCAAAAATGTAGTAGTGGCAGGAAGAAGCCAGGTTATCGGAAAGCCGGCAGCCATGCTTCTTTTAGAGGAAAATGCAACAGTTACCATATGTCATTCCAAAACTGAGGATTTAAAGTCCGTCATAAGAAATGCCGACATAGTAGTGGCAGCTATCGGAAGAGCAGAAATGATTGATGAGAGCTATCTCAGTTCGGGGCAGGTGGTTATTGATGTGGGCATAAATGTCGTGGAAGGAGGAAAACTTTGCGGAGATGTAAAGGAAAGCGCAAAGGAGACATTGACATCAGCATATACACCGGTGCCCGGAGGAGTGGGAACACTTACCTCGACAGTGCTTATGAAACATGTGATAGAAGCGGCAGAAAAGGCTGACAGCGAAAGGAAAAATCGTTGATTATATAAAAGTGAGGCTGAAAAACGCGGACATTTGACAAAGCAACCGGAATGCAACGGAATTTGGG
>CAVBSU010000029.1:0-19122 GCA_963598245.1 Lachnospiraceae bacterium
CCTCGCATGCAAGCATGCAGTCTGCTCTTGCATTCGTCAACACTTTTAGAGTAAAATGTCAGCTGTATATGAAATTTTTTAAGCATATTCTAAAAAAAATAATATGCCTTTTTTTGCTATCGTCGATTATATTGTCGGCGTTTTCGCTGCGTTCTTATGCAATAGAACCGTGGCCGGAGGATATATATGTAGCTTCTGAGGGCGCCTGTCTTATGGATGCAGATTCGGGGACGGTGCTGTTCGGGAAGAATGAAAGCAGTGCTTATTATCCTGCGTCTATCACCAAGGTTTTAACAGCGCTTATCACGCTGGAAAACTGTAATAATCTGAGTGAGCAGGTCACATTTTCCTATGATGCGGTGCACATCGAGGAAGAAAATTCCACTATTATAGGTGCTTCAGAGGGAGATAAGCTGTCTGTACTGGACTGTTTATACAGCTTGCTTTTCCAATCTGCAAATGAGGTCGCAAATGCTCTTGCCGAGCATGTCGGAGCAAAGCATCCCGAATTAAAGGAAGAAGGGATGAGCGACAGAGATGTGTTTATCAAAATGATGAACATGAAGGCAGAGGAGCTTGGCTGTACCGGCTCACATTTTAATAATCCGTCAGGCCTTACGGATTCCAATCATTATACAACGGCATATGATATGTGTCTTATAATGGCTGCCGCCATAGATAATGACCAGTTTCTGGATATAGAGAGTCACACATATTGGACGCATGCCCCCATAAGACGATATACCAACGCCGATGATCCGTGGAATACGGTATACCCCAAGCATATGATGCTTAAGAAAAATTCCAGCCAGTATTACGAGGGAACTATTGCAGGAAAAACGGGTTATACCATGACTGCGGGAAATACACTCGTAACTGCCTGCAGGCGAGGCAGTATGACACTGGTCAGCTGTGTGCTGAATGCTCATGCAAATCACTACAATGATACACGCAGACTTATGGATTTCGGCTTTGATAATTTCATTTCATTAAAGCTTGGCGATTATACAAATATCGCAGAGAAGGTACAGAATGATTTCTCCATCGGTGGAACACCCATGACGGACGCTTATACTATGGGTATAAGTTCGGACGCAAGAATAATTATCCCGAAGGCGGGAAGCTTTGTCGAGGTGGAAAAAAAGCTGGTGACAGATGAAAAAAGTGATGGGGAAACTTCGGTCAAAATCATATATACCTATGGAAACAGGCAGGTAGGAGAGGCCGAGTTTAAGCTTATGAATATCGGTACAGGAAGTATTTCCGAGGCTGAACTGAAGGCGGCAGAAGATCCTCTTCTGGCAAAAATTCTGGGAATTGAACAGGATGAAAGCACGGCTGCCGAGGATACGGTTCCGGAAAGTGTGGGCACTGAAGGCGAAGATATAAAAGGCGGAGAATTACCGAGGGAAGATGCAGGCGCGGCACAGGAGGACAAGGCGGTATCTGCTGAAAAGGACAAGGTGACTTCAGGCATAAAGGAAATCATAACAAAAACAGCCCCCGTCGCAGCGGCAGCAGTATTCCTGTTTATCATTTTCGTATGCGCAAGGGCGTATATAACAAGGCGGCGGACAAAAATAAGAGAGCGGCGGCGCATTGCCCGAATGAGAAAAAATGCATATCTGAGCGGTGAAATGCATGAAACAAAATCTGTATACAGAAGCTCACATCGAACATTAAGAAAAATTAAAAGGAAAAGAAAAAGATAGGCTGTTCGGATGTGTTAAAATGTAACATTAGAGTCAAAAAGAAAAGACATAGAAAGAATCGTGTAGGACATTGAATTTTATTACAGGCATAAAATATAAAAAAATCCTTATCGCGGCGGTATGCACATGCATTTTGGCGGCGGGCTGCGGGGCGGCGCAGCAGAGCGAATCTGCGGCAGAGGAGGGAGAGGAGGAATCCTTACTTTCCATAGAACAGGACACACAGACAGAAACCATGGCCATAATAAGAGCCGAGGCGGATGGAGATATACTTCCGGTGCTCAATGATATAACAACGGCTGAGGATAATTCGGTGCTGGCACCGACATATCTTAAGGCAGGGGATAAGCATCAGGTAGTAAAGATTCTTCAGGAAAGGCTTATGAGCCTTGGCTACATGGACAACGATGAATCTACCACCTACTACGGAAATGCTACGGCTGAGGCAGTGAAGCGTTTTCAGCGTCAGCAGAAAACCACGCAGGACGGCATCTGCGGTACCGATACCTGGGACAGATTGTTTGCCGGTGATACGCCGTATTATAAGGTTATGAACGGCGATGACGGTGATGACATACTCCGTATACAGGAAAGACTTTATGAGCTCGGATATCTTGATGAAAGCTCGGTCACGGGGCATTTCGGCGATACCACGGAGACGGCTGTCAAAAAGATGCAGGAAAGAAACAGCATCTCGGTTGACGGAAGTGTGGGAAAGGAAAGCATTAACCTGCTTTACTCAGATGAGGTAAAGGCAAATCTTATAGGTCTCGGAGAAAAATCCGAGCTTGTAAAGAAGTATCAGCAGAGACTTATAGACCTGGGATATATAAGAGGCGAAGAAGCTGACGGAAATTTCGGAAGCGCAACGGAAAGTGCCGTGAGAGCCTTCCAGTCAAGAAACGACCAGGTAGTTGACGGCTATCTCGGACCGGGCACAATTAAAGCTCTTATGAGCTCTGATGCCAAGCCTTTTGGTCTTCGTGTCGGAGACAGCTCTGCGGCTGTAAGGACAGTTCAGCAGAGACTTGTGTATTACGGCTATTTGCCATCAAGACTTGTAACGGGATACTACGGTTCAGCCACAGAGGCGGCGGTAAAGCAGTTCCAGTCATATAATAATCTTACGCAGGACGGTACGGTCGGAAACCGGACCATGACAAAGCTTGAATCGTCCACAGCAAGGAAAAAGCCGGCATCAGCACCGGCGGTAACCGGAAGCGGCAGTTCAGGCTCGTCATCGCAGGGAACCTCTTCAGGCTCGTCATCCGGCGCGGTAAGCCAGTCCGTAGGCTCGGGCGGAGCAACAGTGAGCGGCTCTGCCGGAAATCTGATTGCCATAGCATCCTCGAAGCTCGGATGTCCGTATGTATGGGGCTCAAAGGGACCGAACTCCTTTGACTGTTCAGGCTTTGTTTACTGGTGTTTGAATCAGGCCGGAGTCGGTCAGTCATACCTTACCTCAAGCGGTTGGAGAAATCCGGGCAGATATCAGAGAATATCAAACTTCGACAGCATACAGGCAGGCGATATTGTAGTTGTAAGCGGTCATGTAGGCATTGCCGCAGGCGGAGGAACAGTAATAGACGCATCATCATCAAACGGACGCGTTGTTCACAGAGCACTGTCCAGCTGGTGGAGAAATAACTTTATAGTAGCATGGCGTATTTTCGCATAAGCTTACGGAGGTGTTTATGCAGCAAACCATACTTGTCTGTGATGACGAAAAGGAAATAGTAGAGGCAATATCTATTTATCTTACTACGGAAGGTTTCAAGGTGCTTAAGGCCTACGACGGTAATGAGGCACTGGAAATTCTTTCAAAAAATAAAGTAGACCTTATTATTATAGATGTTATGATGCCGGATCTTGACGGAATTCATGCAACTCTTAAGATAAGAGAAAAAATGGATGTTCCCATCATCATACTTTCGGCCAAATCAGAAGATGCCGATAAAATACTGGGTCTTAACATAGGGGCTGATGACTATATTACAAAGCCTTTCAATCCGCTGGAGCTTGTAGCGAGAGTGAAATCTCAGCTTCGGCGTTACATGCAACTCGGCAATATCGGCGGCAATACCTCGCAGGCTGTTTATAAATGCGGAGGTCTTACGATAAATGATGACAATAAGGAGGTATTCGTGGACGGAGAGCTCATAAAGCTTACACCCATCGAATACAATATCCTTCTTCTGCTGGTTAAAAATGCCGGCAAGGTCTTTTCTATCGATGAAATTTTTGAACAGATATGGAATGAGGAGGCTATCGGAGCGGATAATACGGTAGCCGTGCATATAAGGCATATCAGAGAAAAAATAGAGATCAACCCCAGAGAACCGAGATATCTGAAAGTGGTCTGGGGTGTCGGATATAAAATAGAAAAGCAATAAATATGAAAAAAAGCATTGCCATCCTCATACATGTCCTTTCAGTCCTGCTGTTTACGGCAGGACTCGGTGCTTTGCACAGGTTTTCAAAAACTGAGGCTGGGATAACCTGGATAGAGTCGGGAAGCTTTGAAGACTCGGCAGTCTTTTCGGAGATGGTGTCTGAGGATATAGCCAAAATCAAGCATTATGCAGTGCTCAAAGACGCCTTTGAGGATGAGGGTAACGGTGAGGTCAATGACGAGAAAATTATAGTTTCCGGAGAGACAAAAAACGGAACTACCTACTATAAAATTCAGGATCTTATATCACAGGCATCCCGTTACGGATATATTTTTGATGAAAAGACTCACAGAATAAGCATCAGTGAGGCGGACAGCTGGGAAAATCCATATGAGGTAAAGCTTAATTATAAGGCCTTTGATCCGTTTTACTTTGACAACATAGAACCGGGACCGTCTCAGGGAATTACAAATATTAAGGAACTGAGTATTGAGGCTGTAAAGGCCCTTTCGGAATATTATGAGCTCAGGTCGGTATATGAGTCGGAGCAGAGTAATTTCCTGTATATCATGAGCTTTTCTTCTGACAATGACTATGAGCTTTCAGTAGGAAATACCACGAAAAATCCGGATGAAATCGTTTCTCTGGGAAAATATCTCATTGTTACGGAATCCGGCAGCATAGAGACTAATATAACACCGCAGCCGGAAAATATCATGTCTGAGGCCGACACCTTTAAATATTCCGAGGATGACGAAGCCCCGGTGGTGATAGGCATTGACACCTCCTTTATATTTAATGACCGATATAAAAATGCGGCCGACAGCTTCACAGATAACATAAATACTGTAAGAAACTGGATGCTTGTCATGGCAATATGCGCGGTATCGGCGGTGACCGGTCTGGTTTTTGCAATAAGGGGATTCAGTGAGGAAGACAGGCGTGAACTTGTGATGGATAAAATTCCCATAGAGGCGCTGGTTTTTCTGTTTGCCTGCCTTTCTCTAATACTGTATGTACTGTTTAAATTCAGCATCAATCATATTTTCGAGGAACTTCTGAGCTATGCGGATTGGGAATTCTGGCGCGATATGGCAAAGGGGGTCATAGTATGGTTCATGTGTGTCATTATCGGAGGCTCTGTCTACAGAAGGTCATTAAACGGAGGCAGCTTTAAAAATTCCGTAACAGCGGGACTTTTCAGAACTCTCGGCGATGAGAGCAGCAGCAATGCAGCGGCAGCAGCATTTGGCGGATATGCGACATTTATAGCCATCCATGCCGTTACACTTTTATTCATGTTCTACTGCTATGGTATGCAGGCGGAAGGACCTAATTATACTATCGCACTTATCATATGCCTTGTGCTTATTCTGACATTTGACACATTTATTTATGTGAAGTGGTATCACGGCATAAAACAGAGAATGCTTTTGAGTGCGGTGATAAAGGAAATTTCAGAAGGCAATGTAAACTGTAAGATAGATGAATCCGTATTCGAGGGAGAAACGCTCGAGGCGGCAAAGCATATGAACAATATATCCGTGGGTCTTCAGACAGCCATAAACGAGCAGGTAAGGGCAGACAAGCTCAAGGCAGACCTTATTACCAATGTTTCCCACGATATCAGAACACCATTGACTTCCATCATAAACTATGTGGATCTCATGAAAAGAGAAAATGTTTCGGATCCGAAGCTCAGAGAATATATAGAGGTTCTGGATAAAAAATCTGCGCGCCTTAAAAACCTGACGGAGGATTTACTTGAGGCCTCCAAGGCAAGCTCAGGAAATATCAAAATGGATATGCAGCGCATAGACATGGTAGAGCTTGCGATACAGGCAGGCGGCGAGTTTGAGGATAAATTCACAAAACGAAGGCTGGAAATGGAGCTTACGGTACCGGAGCATCCGGTATATGTAATGGCTGACGGAAGGCATTTGTGGAGAGTGCTGGAAAACCTGTATAACAATGCCGCAAAGTATGCTCTTGAAGGGACCAGAGTATATGTAGATGTCGAGGGACTGGGTGAAAAGGCAAAATTCACCATAAAAAACATCTCGGCGGATAAGCTTAATATAAGTCCTGATGAGCTTACGGAGAGGTTTGTAAGGGGAGATATATCCCGCAATACGGAAGGCTCCGGGCTGGGGCTTAACATTGCCACAAGCCTTACCAAGCTTATGGGAGGGGAACTCAGTATAGAGATAGACGGCGATCTTTATAAGGCGGCTGTATTACTTAAAGCCTGCGGGCAGGACTGACGATATCTGAAAATAAGACTATATACAGAAAAATCGGGACAGAGAAAAGGGAAAAAATGAGGATAAGACATATAAAGGGAGCGGATGAGGAAGTTGCCAAAAATCCGTTTGTGATACAGGAGCCCGAAAAGCTTAAGGGATACTGGAAAAAAGAGGTCTTTAATAATGAAGCTCCGCTTTTTCTTGAGGTCGGTATGGGAATGGGCACCTTTATAAGAGAAAGCAGCTTTCTTAACAGGGATATAAACTATATAGGCTTTGAGCTGAATACGACAGTGCTGTTCAAGGCTGTAAAACGCTATGAGAGAGAGCTTGAAAGCCGGAGCTTAAGTATGGAGCCTGCCGATAATAATCTTCGCTTTATAAGAAGTGATGCCAGATTTCTGTGTGATTATTTCGAAGAAGGGGAGATAGACAGGATATATCTTAATTTTTCGGATCCGTGGCCAAAGGATAAAAATGCCAACAAGCGTCTGACATCCCCGAATTTTCTTGCGCTTTATGATAAAATTCTGAAAAAAGACGGAAGGCTCGAGTTTAAAACTGATAATCAGGGGCTTTTTGATTATTCCGCGGAAGTCATCCCCAAAAGCGGTTGGGAGATAACTGCAATAAGCTACGATCTTCATAATGATACCGTCATGAATGCAGGCAATATAATGACAGAATATGAAGCAAAATTTTCAGCCAAAGGCAATCCCATATATAAGCTTACAGCGGTACGCGGGCAGCAGGAATCCCTTTAAAAAGATAATTGTTTTAATATAAATACATCAGTGCGGAAATATGAGATTGACTTTACATATTCTGTGCGATAATATATTTTATGTCGCTTGAAACGAGCGGCTTAATAAAAAGCGCGTTTAGCTCAGTTGGTAGAGCACCTGACTCTTAATCAGGTTGTCCAGGGTTCGAACCCCTGAACGCGCACTCAGGAAGGTCTGTGACGACAGTAAGTCGGCATGGGCTTTTTATTTATCCTAACCTTTATCTTAATTTTGAATAATATTTCACACACTAAAAAATAAATATGGTATCATGATATCCGAGGCACATAGTGCGAAGCAATCCGTTATCAGTTTGAAGGCAGATGCTTTTGACCTTAACAATATATTCAGCACAGTCGGAGGCTACATATGGCTGATTTAAGAAGAATTGACATAAACGAGTATGCGCAAAACGGACTTAATGATGTTTCCGGGCTTATAAACAGGAGAGAGTATAAGCGCGGAATAATAAGGGCCAGACAGGTAGCGGAGCGACTGGTAAGAAGCTATGCCGCAGAAAAAAATATAGAGTATACAACTCTGGCAGATACCATAGAGCAGCTTTATGCGGCAAACTATATAAATATGGACACCAGAGACGCGTTCCATACCATAAGGATTTACGGAAACAAGGTTGTACATGAGGCAGATGAGAACTCCAATGATGCGGAGAATGCGTTTCATTTGCTGAAGAACGAAATACAGACATACATGTCCAGAGGGAATGTAAGCATTGACAGAACTCCTGTAAAGGTTGAAAGAGGGCAGCAGGCTTCATATGCCGGCAGAGAACAGAGAAAAACCAGATATGATACGGACGAAAGAGATATCCGTATGCCGGCAGGAAATGAAAGAGCAAGGAGCGGATATCAAAGAGATGATATGCGCACAGATAACAGGAACATAAGAAGGAGCGGAAGAAACGCAGAGAGAAATCGCGGCGGATATGAAAGAGAAGAAAGAGGCGGCATAGGCATTTACGATATCCTAAAGGTGATTATTCCGATAATCGTAGTCATACTCATAATTATCATAATAAAGAGTCTCATACCGCAAAAGCCTGCCGTGACGGAGACCAGTGCCATAGAGACTGTGGCTGAAACAGAGACAGAAAGCTCCATCGAAGAAATGACAACGGAAGAAACCACAGCTGAAACGGAACCGGAAACAGAGGCTCCCGTAAGCTACAGGATAAAGGGAGATGGAGTAAATGTTCGTTATGCAGACAATCAGGCACGCATATATACTCAGCTTTCAAACGGAACTGCCATTGGAGAGGTTACACCGTTAGATGGAAGTGATTTTGTACAGTTTACACTGGATGGCGTAAGCGTAGTGGTAAGAAAAGATTTTATTGAGCCAGTGCAGTAAAGCAGGTACAATTTAAGATTTGAAATTTGTATAAGATAACCGACTTGAAGTAAGAAAAGTCCGCATAGGCGGGCTTTTTTATTGCGAAAACAGCCTCGGAATTTGAACTTGAAGAAGTTGCAGCGGGCTGCAGGAAAAAGCTGTAAAGTTTACATAAATTTTTTCTTCTTGACGAAATGTTCAAGCAAGAATATCATGAAGCTACTTAGGGGAGAGGTTCATTCATCCCCGAAAAAGCTGCTTTGTAAGCAGATCTAATTTTACATTTCGAAAGCTTCTTTCGTAAAATTCAAAGCATCAATCAGATATTGGGGTTCATTTTATTTCACTGCTGCGGTCGCGGTCAGACGATGTTTTTCAGTGAAATCGGCACGATTATATTTTTAATAATTTCTTCGATATGTGCAGTTTCGGACACCGCAAAAAGACACATAGATAACAGAGTTCTTTTATCGGGCTTAATAGCTGTCATCATAGCATTCACGGCAAAAGCTCCGCATGTCGAACTGAGAGCACTTATGCTTATGCTGCTCTTTATTTGTGTACTGTTTTTTACATTTACAATGAGACTTATGGGAGGAGGTGATGTTAAGCTTTATGCATTTTTGGCATTCTCGATACCAAACGGGAAGGGCTTTAATATCATGGTACTATCAATGGTTCTGGCAGCCGCATACGGAGCCATATGTCTTATGATAACCAACATTTTTTTCGTAAATAAAGACAGCAAAGCGGCTGCACACAGTATACCCATGGCATTGTTTATATTCATGGCGGCATTGGTGTTTGGCATATGGGAAGGAGGAGTGAGATGGATAGAGTGATGGCAGTAATGACTAAGGATTATCGCTATGCAAAGAGGTTTTGTGATTATGTAAACAGAAGCGGGAGACTGAATGTTGCGGCGGTACCCTTCAGTGATACAAAAAGCTGCTGTGATTACAGTAAAAAACATAAAATAGAGCTTTTGCTGACAGACAGCGTATTTTTCAGACAGGAGCAGCAGGGAACAGAGCGCATAGAAGCGTCAAAAAAGATGCTTCTTGCGGACGAGATAAAGGCCGCAAGCCATGTGTCAGAGGAAATATCACCGGGGTACATGAGAGGCGACAGTCATACACTGAATAAATACCAGTCGGCAGAACATTTACTGAGCGACATAGAAAGTAGGATGGATGACACAAGCCTTTTTATGACAAAGAGAAGAAGAGAGAAAAACGCTGTGGTACTGGGGATATACAGTCCTGTGATGCGATGCGGAAAAACATCATTCGCACTGACGCTTTGCAGGGAATTGAGCCGTAAAAACCGTGTCCTTTATATAAATCTTGAGGAGTTTCCGCCTGTATTAAAGCTTTTGGGAGGCGGCGAAAAAAAAGAAGGTCTTTCAGAGGCTGTGTATTGTATGAAGCAGGGAAAACTGGATGCTAAAACGATACGGAGGTTTATTACAAATTCAGCCGGTATGGAATGGATAGCCCCGGCAACAGATCCTGAAGATAATTCCTATATAAGCGGGGAAGATTATGCGGCACTGATCAATGCAATTTTCGAATATACAGCCTATGAATATCTGATTATAGACATGAACAGATATTCCGGACAGGCCGATATGCTTATTGATATGTGCAATATCGTATATATGCCGGGAGGAAGTGACAGGATTTCGAGGCTTAAAATAGACAGCTTCATGGAGTATGCGCTTAATTCAAAGAGTGAAATGTGGATATCAAAGCTAAAGAGGATTGAGCTTCCGGCAGAGGTTGCATTGACGGAAACAGGTGCATATCTGGATAAGCTTTTATACGGAGCAATGGGAGATTATGCAAGGGAGCTTTGCAGGGTGTGATTATAATGGATGAAATTTTCTGCGAAATAAGAGAGGCAGTGCTTTCCGGGATGGAGAGAGAAGGATTTTTCTCTGACGAAGAACTAAAGGAGAGGATAGACAGAGAACTTTATGAGCGTTCAGGATCGGTGAAACTGAATCTGGCAGAAAAGCTTGCGCTAAAAAAACGGCTCTATAACAGCATGAAAAGGCTGGATGTTCTGCAGGAGCTTATAGAGGATAAAAACATTACGGAAATCATGATAAACAGCCACAGAGAAATTTTCGTCGAGAAAAACAATCGTATGGAGCGTTGGAAACAGGAGATAGAAAGTGAAGAAAAGCTGGAAGACATCATACAACAGATTGTGAGCAGAATAAACAGGCATGTAAATACATCATCACCAATAGCTGATGCCAGACTTCCGGATGGCTCTCGCGTTCATATTGTTCTGCCTCCTGTTGCCATCAAGGGACCAACCATAACGATAAGAAAATTTCCGGAGCCCATAGAAATGGATAAGATGATACGGTATCAGACCATAAGCGCAGAGGCTGCGGGGTTTATGAAAGAACTGGTAGAAGCAGGATACAACATTTTCATATCCGGCGGCACAAGCTCCGGAAAGTCCACATTTTTAAACGCATTAAGCGGTTTTATTCCATCGGATGAAAGAGTAATAACCATAGAGGATTCAGCAGAGCTGAAGATAAGGCATATTCCGAACCTGGTAAGTCTTGAAACAAGGGATGCCAATACAGAAGGAGACGGAGAGATATCCATGACGGCACTTATAAAGGCATCACTACGCATGAGACCAGACCGAATCATAGTCGGAGAGGTAAGAGGTGCAGAGGCCTTTGATATGTTAAGTGCCATGAATACGGGACATGACGGATCTTTATCTACAGGGCATGCCAATTCCACGGCAGATATGCTTACAAGGCTTGAATCCATGGTGCTTCAGGCAGCGGAGCTTCCTCTGAGTGCTATAAAAAGTCAGATAGCGGCAGGTCTGGATATAATGGTGCATCTTGCCAGAATGCCGGATAAGAGCAGAAGAGTTGTAGAGATATCAGAGGTAGACGGAGTTTGTGATGGAGAAATCAGACTTAATAAAATATTTGAATATGATCCGATACAGAAAAGACTCAAATGCTGCGGAGAGCTCATCCACAGGGAAAAGCTCATCATGTCAGGAAGTATCGGGCACGGACTACAGCATATACAAGCTTACGGGAAGTGATTTTATAAAACAGGGCTCGGTGGGACTGCTCCTATGTGCAGTCATAGCATATACATTTTATAAAAGCATACTTGTATTTGTATTTTTGCTCCCCGCAGGAATGATACTATTCCCATTATCCCGCAGGAATGCCTTAAAATCCGAGCGTCTTTGGAGACTCATGCTGGAATTCAGGGAGGCTATGTGGTCTGTCAGCGGATTTCTAAGTGCCGGGCTTTCAGTGGAAAACGCTTTTTTTAAAACCTATGGAGAACTGTGCAGAATGTATGGGAAGGATTCAATGATGGCCAGAGAATTTGCATCGATTATAAGGCAGACAAGGCTTAATATTCCTGTGGAAGCTGCACTCGGTGAATTCGCCGGACGCAGCGGAGTGGATGATATAAAAAATTTTTCCGCAGTATTCAGCATTGCCCGCAGAAGAGGCGGCAATATGAAAGATATCATAGAAAATACCACAAGGGTAATAAAAGACAAAACAACAGTCAGCGAGGAGATAAAAAACATGACGGCATCCAGGAGATATGAACAGAAAATAATGAATCTGCTACCTTTTATGATAATTATTTACATAGATTTAAGCACTGACGGATTTCTGGATGTTATGTACAGCTGTTTCGCCGGAAGAGTCATTATGACCATATGTCTTATAATGCTCGGCGTTTCATATATGCTCTCACAAAGGATACTTGATATAAAAATTTAGAAAAAGGGTGTCTTAAGGATCATGAAAAAAGCTTTCAGCAACGCTTTAGGAGAATTCAAGAAGAAGGAAAAAAACAGATTCCTGAAGGTTAAAGCTCTTTCAAGAGAACAGCTTTTATGCATGGCGGCTACAATAGTTTTAGTCATAACAAGTTTAATGGCAAATTCCGGAACATCCGGGCTTTTAAACGGAAATACTCTTAAGCGCAATGCTCCCGGCGAAGCTGAGAAAAGCTACGAGCTGACGGTCGGAGGAATATCAGACTCGAGCGAGAAAATCAGCGTCAGGGTCTCCGAAAGGGAGTATACGAAAGAGGAAGCAGAAAGTATGTTTTCGGCACTTATGGAAGAACTGTCAATGCACATTATCGGCAAGAATGAGAGTTTGGACAGGATAGATGCAGACATGGTCTTTCCGAAAAGTGTTGAGGGCTTTGCCGGTATAAGGCTGAGCTTTTACCCTTCTGACCCAAAGCTTATATCATACGAGGGGAAGGTTGATAATCTTGAACTCTCGGCTCCTGTAAATACGGATATAAAGGTCATTTTAAAAACCGGCGAGTATTCAGAGAAATATTCTGTACCGATTACTGTATACCCGTCAGAGCTTGATACGACAGAGCTTATATCAGAAAAGCTTAAGCTTATGATTGAGAGGGCAGATAAGGACCAGATAACAGAAAACGAGCTGAGTCTTCCTAAAGAAGTAGCAGGGCATCATATAAGCTATGCGGGGAAAAAGGACAGAGGCTTTTTAAAGATACTGGTCGGAGGAGTGTTTGCCACAATCCTTTTGGGGCTTAAGCCTGAACAGGACAGAAGAAAGCGCGAAAAAAGAATAGAAAATGAACTGCTTTTGGATTATTCAGAGGTGGTTTCAAAAATAATGGTCTATATGGGAGCAGGTCTTGCGGTCAGAAATGCCTGGATAAGGATTGCAAAGGATTACGAGAAAAATCTTAAGTCCGGGCATACTGACCCCAGAAAAGTATATGAAGAAATGCTTATCACAGCCGGAGAGCTGGAGAGAGGTGTGTCTGAGACGAAGGCTTATGCTGATTTTTTGAAGAAATGTCCGCAGCAATGCTATATGAAGCTCATATCGCTTCTTGAGCAGGAAAGAAAAACCGGAGATTCAAGGATAAGGGATGCTATGGAACTGGAGGTAAGGCAGGCCCTTGAACAGAGAAAAAATGTAGCAAGAAGACTTGGCGAGGAAGCCGGAACGAAGCTCATGGTACCGCTCGTGCTTTCACTGATAACGGTACTTTTGATAGTTGCAGTGCCGGCGATGATGACATTGGCATAATAAACGAAGATGTCATCTGCCGTCGATATAACAATAGCTGAAAACTGCCTGGCGACGGCATGGAGAAATATAAAAGGAGAAGAAAAATGTGCAACGGATTGATTAGTTTAAAAAATGAATTAAGGAGGCTTAAGGAGGATGAGAGCGGTGTGGGTGTTATAGAGGTAGTGCTGATATTGGTGGTACTGATAGGACTGGTTGCAGTGTTCAAAACACAGATAAATGAGCTTCTTACAAAAATCTTCGGAAGCATATCGTCCATGTCAGATGAAATACTTTAAAGAAAGAAAAAAACAGTCGGCTGAAATAACAGTTTTCTTTGCGTTAATAACAGCGATGATAATGGCTTTGCTTCTCGGAATCCTGGAGTCTGCAAGAACCAGTGCTGCGAGACTTCACATGACCATAGCGGCAAATTCAGCTATCGATTCACTGTTCTCACAGTATCACAGGAAATTATGGACAGATTACAGAATTTTGGGATTGGAACAATATGACTATGAGCAGCTTATTGATGAAATGTCAGACTTCATAGAGCCATATTTCAAGGCAAAAAACTGGTATCCGCAGAAGCTTACAGATATAGAGATAACCGAGCTTAAATGTCTTACAGAGGAAAACGGAGAGATTCTTGAAACCGAAATTCTGGACTATATGAAGTACGGAATTGCAGCAGAGATATGGGATTTGGCAAAAATTGACTTTTTTGATAAAGGAAGCGGCGAAGGGGCATCGGCAGATAAGATAGCAGATACCTACAGCACTCATGCTGTTGCGGCTTCAAAAATAGAAAAAAAGCTGGAGGAACTTTCTGAAAGCATATCAAAAGAAGAAAATCATATAAGCCGGTCACTCTCGGCACTGAATAGCTGTGACGGTTCAGGATTTATAAATAATGCAAAAGAGGCAATGACTGAGCTAAAAAAAATGCCGTCACTTACAGATGAATATGAAAGACTTGCAGATAAGCTGAAAAAAGAGCTGGAAGCCTCCAGAACAAAATTTGACGAAGAGCTTCAAAAAGATGAGCTGAGTAATGAGTCATGGGAACTTATCAATGAGGATATACTCCAATATGAAAGCTATGTAAAGGAGGACGGAGAAAGAAGACAGGAGATAATGTCTGTAAAAAACCGCTCCATGAAAAATGCAGACTTTCTCGCCGGTCTCATAGAGGAGGCTTATGAAATCATGGATTATATAAGCAGATGGGAGCCGGAAGATGAAGATGATGAATTGGATGAATATTCGCTGTGGGAGCCAATAAGAGCTGCAATGTCCGGCTACGATCATCTTTCTGTGGGATGCAGCTACGGTATACAGGATAAGGAAACAGAAGGAAAGCTTGAAAGCATCAGGGCGCTTTTTTGCGGAGATATTCTCAGATTGGTTTTGCCTGACGGAGCTAAGCTTAATACCGAAAAGCTCGGGCTTGAAGAGAGCCCGTCAGCATTGCATGCAGGTGACGATACTTCCAGGCTGGGAATAATTGACAGAACCTATTCGGCATTTTATGCGGGAGCAGAGCTCAGCTATTTTGGGAGAGGAATATATGATACCGAACAAAAAAAGGGAGGTGAGGGCAGTGAGCTTGAATATGTGATATACGGAAAAAACAGTGATTCGGAAAATCTGTACGAGGCTGTATCAGAGCTTATAAGGATAAGAACAGGACTTAATCTCGTCTATCTCTATAAGGATTCTGCAAAGAAAAATGAAGCAAGGACACTGGCAGCAGCTATTGCGGGAGTATCAGGGCTTACGCCAATGATATCCATACTGACTTTTTTCATACTCAGCGTATGGGCATTAGGGCAGGCTGTTGTAGATATAAAGGGCTTATTAAACGGAGAAAAGGTTCCCTTTATTCATACGGCAGAAAGTTTTTCGTTAAGCCTTGGCGGGCTTTTAAGCATAAGCGACAGAGCTACTTTGTCCGCGGCAGAAAGCAAAATAAACAGAGAAGAAGGTACGGAAAAGGGACTCAGTTATTCGGATTACCTGAAAATAGTTCTGTTTACCGGATATAGCAGTGTAAATACCTACAGAATAATGGATGTCATGCAGATGAATATAAGAAAAGAACAAAAAGATTTTCGCATGGACAGGCTTGTTTATTCGCTGCAGACAAGAGTAAATGTCTATGCAGAGCATTTATTCTCACGAGTGGGGATAGTTGGAGCATTTATGCAGGGAGAAAAAAAGGATTACAACATGAGTGTTCCGACGGCATTCAGTTATTAAAAAGGGAGGGAAAGAATGCCATTTTTGCACAAATCATTCCCAATTCATAAATTCAACAAACATGTATGTTCTGGGACTGCATACATAAAATCATTTAAATTTTTTAGAAAGGAAAATGACCGGAAACAAGATGCTACCCCAAGCATAAAATCTGACAGTTCTTATACAACCAAATCAAATTTGCAAAAATGGCGTTCTTTCCCTTTCCTAACTGCATCTATAACCGTAGAAGCTGCAATAGTGCTTCCTTTTATGCTTTTTATGATTTTGATACTTCTTTTTCCGATAAGGCTTATGGAGGCGGAAAGAAGACTGCAAAATACAATGGAAAGCACTGCAAAGAATCTGTGCATAGCCGAATATGTCAGAGAAACAGGAAAAGGCTATATCAGCACGAAAAACAGTGACTCGCTTATGAGTACATTTATGGGATTTGAAAAAGGTACGACAATGGCAGCGATTTTACTTGCGGCGGACACTGAGAAAATGGAAGACATAGCGTTTTCCGAGGATACAAGTGTGCTTGCAGATGACGGAGAATCAGATCCTGCCATGGTATTCATGAAGCTTTCGTATAAGCTTAAATTTCCGGAAGTGCCATTTGTCATACCGGATGTAAAAAAGGAGCTTGTGGTAAACCGCAGAGTCTGGACGGGTTCAGAAGGAGGGCGCGGAAGAAGCAAATACGGTGATGTGCTTGACGAAGATGAAGAAAATCCGGACAGGATAGTTTATTTGGGAAAAACCAGCAGTGAAGTATACCATGAGAACCCGAGCTGTCATTATTTAAGCAATAAGCTGAGTGTGGCAGATGCATCTAATATAGATAGCTTAAGAAATGCCGGAGGCGGGAAATATCATGCCTGTCCTTCCTGCAAGCCCGGGAAAAGCGGCACGGTGTATTATTTTGAAAGCGGCAGTGCTTACCACAGCTCTGAGAATTGCAAGGCAATTACGGCATATTCAAAAACAGCCAGGCTTAGTGAGCTGAGCGGAATGAGAGCCTGCTCTTACTGCGGAAAGAAAACACATAGTACAGGGGAGACGGAGAATGCTTGAGCTTTTACGATATGTGATTATAACCGGATATGCTGTCATTTGTGCATGTGAGGATTACAGGAAAAGATGCATTGACATCAGAGTGAGTGCGGCGGTCGGAATAACAGGGTGTATAATCTGCGCACTGCTTGTTTTTCAAAACGGAGCTGCCGTTGTACTAAGGGAAACGGCCCTGGCGATGATGCCCGGGATAATAATTATTGCGCTGTCTTATTTAAGTAACGGGGCTGTCGGCATTGGCGACGGAATATTTTTTCTGGTATATGGTTTATATATGAACATAGGAAGTGTGACCACAGCGGTAATGACAGCATGGAGTATAGCTGCGATTACAGGTCTTTGCATGTTGGTCGCTGATGTCGGAAGGAGAAAAAGAAACAGGACAATCCCCTTTGTTACAGCGGCATTGCCGGCAGTACTTTTCACATCAATTTCGGCACTCAGAAGAGCGGGATATGGAATATAAAAAAGAAAAATTTGGTTTAGAGGCTTCATTTACCATAGAAGCAGCTGTTGTAATGCCTGTGGTCATCATATCGCTTGCAGGGATTATTTTGTTTGGATATAAGCTTCATGATATTGTAACAGCTAATATAACTGCCAATGAAACAGCCGAGCTTTACGGACATTTTCTTCAGAAAGACGATGCCGGGGAACTGTATGAATACGGAAATAAAAGGCTTGCAGGGCTATTTTCCGGAAGAAAATATGAAATAAATATAGAGGAAAAAGAAAATGGAAGTATTGTAACCATAGATGGCAAAGAAGGAAGAAGAATATATGAAGATGCCGGATTTTCTCCGCAAATATTTATGCGAAAAATAACAGCCCTCAAGGAGGTTATAAACGATGACTGAGGAGTATGAGCTTATAAATGAATCCGAAGGACGATATCTTAATCTGCCGATTCCGGATGTGCCTGACGAATTTGAAACAGGCATGCTTATGAAAATATACGGAGATACTCTGATAAGCCCAAAGCTGATATTTGACAGAGATAAAAGCTATATGAGCTTTGACATCTCTGACTGTGTAAATTTCAAGCAGTATTTAGCAGAAAAACCGATAAAGGAAGATGATATAGTATTTTTTATAGCACAACTAAAAAGTGCCATCGACACAGCAAACAGTTTTCTGCTCGGCGAGGAAAATCTGCAGCTTTATCCGGAGATGATCTTCGTGGATAAAATAAGTCAGGGGTTTAAGTTTTGTGCTTATTATTCGTCTGATACGAAAGCAGAAGAAAAGGAATGTATCAGAAAAATAATGGAATGTTTTTTACTGACAGCGGATATCAATGATGAAAGAGCTGTAAAGCTTTGTGTAGGATTATACAGGGAGGCTGCAAGGAACGGATGCAGGATATTTGATCTTGTAAATGAAGTGCTTAAGGATAGGGTATTGCCGGAAAATCTGAAGCAAAATATTGCACATGTAAAAAAGAATGCCGGGCCGGCATATGAAGAAAATGTATTAAGTACGAAAAAAGCACCGGATTTATCAGTTGACTATGAAGAATTGGAGAAGGATTTTTTGGGGGATAACAGCAGCGAAGGCAGAAATAACAGTATATATCCCGGAAAAGCTGATATAAATCTGTCTGATCTGGATGAAGGGGGATATGAGAATATATATAACAGTGACCTTGGTACGGAAAATGGCGCAGAGAAAACCTTGAAAAAGGAAAATAAATCCGCAGATATGCTTATTAAAATAATCATCACGCAGGCAATAATGTTTGCAGGCATTGCAGCAGTAGCTGTCTTCAGGGGAATAGGCACGGCAGTAAAAATTCTGCCGATATATGCAATTTTAGCGGTCTGCACGGTACTTTATATCATAATAGGAGAATGGGCAGAGAAAAGAAAAAAGAAAACGGCATAAGCAAAAACAGGAATGAGAAGAAACAGAAGTAAAGTAAAGCAAAGAAATGAAAAAGAAGCCCCAAAAACCAGGACTTCTTCTAAAGAGGCGACAACCGGATTTGAACCGGTGATCAAGGTGTTGCAGACCTACGCCTTACCACTTGGCTATGTCGCCGTTACTCATCTCGATAAGTATACAATGCCGGCATGAAAAGGTCAATATAAAAAAACAAAAACCGAGAAGTTATTCATGCGTTAATCCCTAAAAGGCAACCTGCTTAAATAGGGCGACACAGCAGAGTATCGGAAGTTTGACACCCCAGATCGCTAAAAGCCTTGTATGGCTTTGTTTTTTTGT
>CAVBSU010000030.1:0-17593 GCA_963598245.1 Lachnospiraceae bacterium
CAAAGTATGAATGCGAGCGGGACGTATACGAAGCGTCCGATATTGTACCAGAAATTGCCATGCTGCTTTTTGCTGCCGAGGTTGACAGCCTTAAGCAGTTCGTCCTTCCTTAGTATATAGAACCATGATACGGCACCAAGGGTTGCACCTATCGGGATTATGTATATGGATACCAGATCCATCCACGAGCCCCACTTTGCTATAGGTTCCATACCAAGTCCGAAGCCCAGGCATATCGCACACAGTATGACAAGTACAGCCGTGCGGTTAAGGCGAGGAAATCTGTTAAGCAGTGACTCTGCCACTGCCTCAAACATGTTCTGAAGTGAGCTTACTCCTGCAAAAATCATAGCAATATAGAGTATGGTTGCAAACAAACTTCCAAAGGGAATGCCCTGAAGTATGGTAGGCAGCGTCACAAAGAGAAGACTTGGACCGGAGCCTACATCTCCGCCGTAGGAGAAGCAAGCCGGTATAATGACAAGAGCCGCTATCATGGCAGCAAGCGTATCAAAAAAAGCAGTATGCTGGGCACCGCTTACAACATCCTCATCATCTGATATATAAGCACCGTAAACTATCATGCCGCTGCCGGTGACAGACAGCGAGAAGAAAGCCTGTCCCATAGCCCAGATCCATACCATGGGATCTAAGAGCTCTTCCCAGCGCGGAGTAAACATGAAGATATAGCCCTCGGTGACATTCGGAAGAAATGCAACGCGTACAGCCAGTATAAGGAAAATGATGAAGAATAAGGGCATCATAATCTTATTGGTTTTTTCAATGCTGTGAGCACCAAGAAAGAGCGTAAGCAATGTTCCTATTACAACTATTGCATGATAAGGAACCACGGAATAAGGCGTAGATGAAAATGTTTCAAACCATGTGCCCGTGTCAACTGTCATGAGAGTGCCTGTTAATGAGTCAAACAAGGCTTTCAGTATATATGTAACTATAACTGAATAGCCTATTGCTATGCACATGGAGCCGGCAAGCGGCAGCCACCCGAGAAGACCGCCTATTTTGCCCATGGTCTTTCCCCGTGTCTCCCAGGCATTCTGGTATGCGCCAAGGGTACCTGTAGCGGCACGCCTGCCTATTGCGAATTCAGACGGAAGACCTACATAGCTGAAAATAAAGATAAACAACAGATAAATTATGAGAAATGCGCCTCCGCCGTTGCTGCCGAGTTTATTTGGAAAGCCCCATACATTAGCCATGCCGACAGCGGAGCCTACAGAAGCCAGGATAAAGCCCCATCTGCTCTTAAAGTTTTTGGTATCTTTCATAACGCTGTCTCCTTCTGCTTCTTAATTTTGATTGCGTTAATTTCGTTGTTGATCTTTTCTAATGGTATTTCTGATGTGCCGTTTTCCGATGCTGGTTTATTCAATTCCTCAAGTGCCATTGCTGTTCTTTCGGCTTTGATGTTGTTCTCCGGCAATGTCATATTAAAAGGAACACCGTTCATCATTACGGATCTCTTCAGAAACATCCGCACGGCTGTGGATAAATCAATCCCCAATGCGTCATATACAGCAGTCGCTTGTTCCTTTAATTCGTTATCTACTCTAATCTGTACCAGTGTAGTTGCCATAAATAAACGCCTCCCTTCTTTTGTAATTCAAGTATAGTATATTGTACTTCATTGTCAATCTTTAAACCAAAAAAAGGTTTTTTCAGGCAATCGACATCTTAATTTTCACAATGGAAAAAAGCGATGCAAAAAAGCAAAAATTACGGTTGACAAAAATACTAAAAAAAGGTAGACTATTCATGCTGTCAGCGGGATTCAGTTCCTGAGGACGAATGCCTCGGTAGCTCAGTTGGTAGAGCAATGGACTGAAAATCCATGTGTCGCCAGTTCGATTCTGGCCTGAGGCAGTTATATTTTATGCGCGAGTGGCTCAGTGGTGGAGCGTCGCCTTGCCAAGGCGAAGGTCGCGGGTTCGATCCCCGTCTCGCGCTCTCCAACTCCCAAGACAAAATCTTGGGAGTTTTCGTGTTCAACGGCGATCGAACCTGCGGTTCGTCTCGCACTGCCGTGCCCGGTCGGCGTTAAGCGCGTGCCACCGGCACGCAGCGCCCCCGTCTCGAGCTTCTTTTAAGTGCGTCTGAAATGGTTGTATGAGGTCGTATTTAGTGGCTTCTTTCCAAAGTGCCCTCGGTAACTCTTACAGTGATGGTTTCTCCTGCCGGCAGCGAATGGGTGAGCCATACACTTCCGCCGATGACACAATTATCGCCGATATGAGTTGTGCCTCCGAGTATGGTAGCACCTGAGTATATAATGACATTATTTCCGATATCGGGGTGACGCTTTATGCCCTTAACCAGACTTCCGTCATCATTGGCAGCAAAGCTCTTTGCGCCGAGAGTCACATGCTGATAGAGCTTCACATGTTCACCGATGGTAGTAGTTTCACCGATAACAACGCCGGTGCCGTGGTCAATAAAGAAATATTTGCCGATAGTTGCGCCGGGATGAATATCTATGCCGGTCATTGAATGAGCATGCTCTGTCATAATTCTTGGCAGGATAGGGATCCTCATATCATAAAGCTCATGGGCAACACGATAGATGCATATAGCCTTAAAGGCAGGATAGGTAAGTATTACCTCATCAATGCTTATGGCAGCCGGGTCTCCCTCATAGGCGGCCTGTACATCCGTATTGAGATATTCCAGAACACGAGGCAGACGCTTTAAAAGCTCGGACGCCCTGTAATCTGCGCAATCCTGGTCATTGACCACAAAACGAAGAGCACGGGCGAAGGCATCATAACAGCGCATAAGCTCCCATGAACGCTTCTCGGCAGAGTTGAAACGCTCTCTTGCAGTCCCGAAATGATAAGGAAACAGTGCTACAAAAAGGTGTTTTATGGCTTCTTCTGCGGCAACCTGCATGCCGATATATCTTGAATCACATTCAGCTGCACCGATATTTTCCAGCTCTGCCGCAATTTCTCCTATATCGTGCATTATCTGAGATGACTTAACCGTAAGAACTTCTGACATTTTACAACCCTCTTAAACATCCGTGCCGCACTATGTGCGGTATTGAAATATATAAAACCAAGTGATTTAATATGCTTTAGATAGTTTATATACATTGTACTGAAATGTCAATAAACAGATGCAGGAGACTGATGATAGTTGCGGAAGACGGCGGCGTGGGTTAAAATAATTAAATATAAATTTGTACCGGAAAGTAAACCGTCACTTTTGTACTGCGTGATGCCTGCGAATTCGCAGGAATGGAAGTTTATTTTAGGAAAGAGCTCTGACTATGAAATTTTGGAAAATGAATGGCGCCGGCAATGATTTCATTGTCATTAACAATATGGAAGAAAAGCTTCAGCATGAGAAATTCCCCGAAATTGCAAGAATTCTTTGCGAAAGGCATATGTCCGTCGGCGCAGACGGCCTTATGGTTGTAGATAAGCCGCATGAGGGAGTAAATGCCGACTACAGGATGCTTTTTTATAACTCGGACGGAAGCATCGGCGAGATGTGCGGAAACGGAGCACGCTGCATATGCCGTTATGGCTATGAAAACGGTCTTGCAGGCGAAGAACCTGTTATAGAAACCACTGCCGGCATTGTTACGGGACGGCGCATAGATAACAGCATGTACCGCATACGCTTAAATGATCCGAGTGTTATAGAGCTTGAAAAAGAGCTTATTCTGGACGAAAAATTTGATTTCCGGAAAATCAAGATAACATGCAGTTATCTTGTCCTGGGGGATCCCGGCATTCCGCATCTTGTGGTCGAATATAAGGGCAATGTCTCTGAACTCTGCGGCTCTTTGCACCTTGAGGATGCCGATGAAAATGTACTCAGAGAGCTGGGACGGGCGTTAAGATGGAACAGTGCACTTCCAAAGGGCGCCAATGTAAATTTTGTTGAAATTACAGGAGAAAATGAGGTCTTTGAACGCACCTTTGAACGCGGAGTAGAGGACTTTACCTATGCCTGCGGAACAGGAACAGGCTGTGCGGCAGCAGCACTCACGCTTTTGGAAAAGGCAGGCGGCAGTGATATACATTTTCGTGTTACCGGCGGGGATTTGTATGTGGATGTAGAGGAAATTGACGAAGGCGAAAACGGTGATATCGCTGTTTACGGAATCTATCTTACAGGACCGACGAATACCGTTGCAAAGGGCGAAATTACAGACGAAAATCTTAAACTATCATGAATCATACAATATGCATAATGAATGATTCGTTTCCTCCGCAGATAGACGGAGTGGCGAATACAGCGAAAAACTACGCTGACAATATTGAAAAGTATCATGGACATGCTGTCGTGGTGACGCCGGAATTTCCGGATAAGCAGGACTATAAGTATCCCTATCCCATAATAAGATATCCGAGCCTCGATGCCAGATGGTTTATAGGATATATGGCGGGGATACCATTTTCTCCTACCGTTATAAAGCAGCTCAGGGAAGAAAAAATAGAGCTGATGCACTGTCATTGTCCGGCGGCGGCACTGTTTCTTGCAAGACAGCTGAGAGTACCGCTGAAGGTGCCGGTGGTCATGACCTATCACACAAAATATGATGTAGATCTTTTAAAGGCTTTTAAAAACAAGCTTCTTTCTGAAAATGCCGTAAAGGTCATGATATCCAACATAAGCTCCTGCGATGAGGTCTGGACGGTAAGCCGGGGTGCCGGAGAAAATCTGAAGCAGCTGGGCTTTGAGGGAGATTATGTGATAATGCAAAACGGCGTGGATATGCCGCTTGGCAGAGTGCCGGAGGCCGAGGCCATGGAGGCAGGAAGTAATCTTAATCTTCCGAAGGATGTGCCTCTGTTTATATTTGTCGGCAGAATGATGTGGTATAAGGGTCTTAAGCTTATTCTGGATGCCTGCGAGGGGCTCAAGTCCACCGGTACGAATTTCCGTATGGTATTTATAGGAAACGGAGCCGACATAGAGGAAATAAAGGCATACTCCGAGGAACTTAAGCTTTCAGACAGGGTTTTCTTTGCGGGCCCGGTTTATGACAGAGAAAAGCTCAGAGCCTGGTATTGCAGAGCGGATGTATTTGTTTTTCCGTCCACATATGACACCAACGGTCTGGTGGTGCGGGAGGCTGCCTCCTGTTCACTTCCGTCCATATTGGTGCGGGACAGCTGTGCGGCAGAAGGGGTTACTGACGGGCAGAACGGATTTTTGATTTCGGAAAGTTCGGCATCCTTAGCCGTTATGATGTACAAGCTGTGCGGAGACATTGACGCTGTAAGAAAGGTCGGGAAAAATGCCGCAGACGAGCTTTATATTTCGTGGCAGACTGCGGTGGACAGAGCCTGTGAGCGTTATGAGATTATTATAGATAATTATAAGAGCGGCCTGTATCCGAAGCGGCACAGGCTTACGGATGAGCTTTTAAAGGGTAACGGCGAGCTGATGAACGCGCTTTCACATCTGCCGTTTACGGATTCACTGTAAAAACGGCCTGCGCCACCGTAAAAAGCGCATAATATCATGGTCAAGGATAAACGCATAGTTATAAAATTGGGTACATCGACGCTTACACATCCGTCAGGAAAACTCAATTATCAGAAAATGGAAAAAATAGTCAGAGCCATATCTGACATACAGGGGGCAGGAAACGAGGTGATTGTAGTGACTTCGGCTGCAATTTCTGTAGGAACTGCCAAGATGGGTCTGCCGGAGCGACCTAAGGAGCTTAAGTATAAGATGGCGATAGCGGCCGTAGGGCAGGTTCGCATCATGCATATTTATGATACGCTGTTTTCGGAATACAACCGAACAGTGGCGCAGATACTTCTTACGGGAGACAATGTGGAGGATGAGATAGACTCAAAGTATCTCAAAAATACCTTTCAGGCACTTTTATCCATGGGTGTAATTCCCATTGTCAATGAAAATGACTCCGTATCCTCTGTGGAGATTGAGAGCGGACATCATAAGGTACTTGGTGACAACGATACTCTGTCAGCTATCGTTGCGAGATTGTGCGAGGCGGATCTGCTCATACTGATGAGTGACATTGACGGCTTATATGATTCTGACCCCAGAAAAAATCCGGATGCAAGGCTCATAAGCCGTGTGACAGAGATAACGCCGGAAATTCTGGCTATGGCAGGCGGTGCAGGCACGGCTCACGGCACCGGCGGCATGGCAACGAAGCTTTCAGCCGCAGGGATAGCATTGGAGTCTGGCTTTGAGATGGTTATAACAAACAGTGACAGAGTGGAAAACATTTACGATATAGTGGAAGGAAAAAATATCGGCACAAGGTTCTCAAGAACTTAAAAGGACTGACAGACAGGCTTCGGCGAAAAACTTTAAACACAGGCAACACAAAGGCACTCAGGGTACAGGGAGGCTTTACATGACTCTACTTGAACAACAGGCGGCAGACGCAAAAAAGGCTTCCCGCACGCTTATGACGGCGGGAACGGAAATAAAGAACAAAGCACTTACAGCTATAGCTGATGCGCTTATAAAAAGAAGCTCAGAGTGGCTTTCGGCAAATGACGAGGATATGGCGGAGGCTGAAAAAAACGGTCTTTCCGAGGCTATGCTGGACAGGCTTAAGCTTACAAAAAAAAGGATAGAGGATATTGCAGACGGCGTCCGCGCCGTGGCGGCGCTTCCGGATCCTACAGCCGTAGCAGATAAAAGCGTAACAAGACCAAACGGTCTTATCATCACAAGAAAAAGAGTTCCGCTGGGAGTGATTGCCATTATTTTTGAGGCGAGACCCAATGTTACCGTAGATGCTGCCGCACTCTGCCTTAAGTCGGGCAATGTCTGCATCTTAAGAGGCGGCAGGGAAGCCATTCGTTCTAACCGTGCCGCAGTGCTTATCATGCAGGATGCACTTGAGGCGGCAGGGCTTCCGAGAGAGTGTATTTCCCTGGTGCAGGATACAAGCCATGAGACTGCAAATGAGCTTATGCATATGGACAAATATGTGGATGTGCTGATTCCGAGAGGAGGCGCAGGGCTGATAAGAGCAGTTGCGAAAAACTCCTCTGTGCCGGTAATAAGGACGGGCGAGGGGGTATGCCACATTTACATTGACAATGAAGCAGATCTTGAAATGGGTGCCAAAATACTCTATAACGCGAAATGCTCCCGGCCTTCGGTGTGCAATGCGGTGGAATGCGTGCTGATTCATGAGGACATAGAGGAGGCATTTCTTAAAAAGGCATTGCCGTTGCTTATGGAAAAGAATGTAGAGCTTCGCTGTGATGCGGCTTCCATGGAGAAGGCTGAAAGGCTGTGCGGTGCAGAGTATTCGGAAAAAGGACTTGTGCGGGCTGCTGCAGAGGAGGACTGGGATACAGAATATGATGATTATAAGCTTGCAATAAAGACAGTTGCAGGTTTTGATGAGGCTGTGGACTTCATTTCTGCACACAGCACCGGCCACAGTGAGGCGATAATTACGGAAAGCTACACGAAGGCACAGCGTTTCCTTGAGGAGGTGGATGCTGCTGCTGTTTATGTCAATGCCTCTACCCGCTTTACTGACGGCGGCGAGTTCGGACTTGGCGCAGAGATAGGAATCTCCACTCAAAAGCTCCATGCAAGAGGGCCTATGGGTCTGGAGGAGCTTACAAGCTGCAAATATGTTGTGTACGGAAATGGGCAGGTAAGATAAATGATCAAGGTCGGATTTATCGGAACAGGAAATATGGGCGGAGCACTGGCAAGAGCCGTGGCAAAGGCAGACTCAGCCGCTTATGCAAATAACTCATCTGCAGCGAATGCCGGCGGCACTGAAAGAAGATACAGACTGATGCTTACAAACCGCACACCGGTCAAGGCTGAGAAGCTTGCAAAGGAGCTTGCAGACGAGTTCTGTGCGGATGCCGAGGCTGTTTGTGACAATGCATCCATAGCGGCCGAGGCTGATTTTATATTTCTTGGCGTAAAGCCGCAGATGATGGAGGAAATGCTTAAAGAGATTGCACCTTTACTTTCTGCAAGAAAAGAGCGGGGGGAAGGATTTACGCTTGTTACCATGGCGGCGGGGCTCAGCATTGACCGTATAAAGGAAATGGCAGGCGGTAATTATCAGGTTATCCGCATAATGCCGAACACACCTGCCTCGATAGGTGAGGGCATGGTGCTTTACTGCGCAGACGACGCAGAGGAAGGTGCGGCAGAGGAATTCAGGCTTATGCTGCGGGCAGCAGGCCGCTTAAGCAGGCTTCCGGAAAAGCTGATAGATGCGGGCAGTGCCGTATCAGGCTGCGGACCGGCATTTGTATATATGTTCATAGAGGCTCTGGCTGACGGCGGTGTCGAGGCAGGTCTTCCGAGAGATAAGGCTTATGAGCTTGCGGCGCAGATGACAAGAGGCGCGGCAGGAATGGTGCTTGAAACCGGCAGACATCCGGGTGAGCTGAAGGATGCGGTATGCTCCCCCGGCGGGACCACTATAGAAGGCGTGAGAGTTCTTGAGGAGGGCGGCTTAAGAGGTCTTGTCATGGATGCAGTCATTGCGGCATATGAGAAAAATGCGGCACTCGGATGAGGCTTGTTAAGTTAAAAATTAGATAATTAGTGATGTATCAACAAAAAGGAAGACAAAAAACAGGCCTTCCTTTTATATTTGGACGAAAATATTTTGCATACAAAGTTTTTACTTTACAAAATACTGAAATGTGATATATTTATTTCAGAAACTTCATTCAGACAGCAAAAATTCGTTCAGTCAACAGGAGGGCGATGATTATGAAAAAGCTGATTACAAAAGAAGAAGCAATAAATCTTATTAAGGATAACATGACAGTAGCGGTAGGCGGTGTAGGCTCCTACGGTGCACCTGAAACTCTTCTTCAGGCACTTGCGGATCGCTTTGGTGCCGAGGGCTCACCGAGAAATCTTACAGTTACAAGCACTATCAGCCCGGGCAATAATTCAAAAGATCCCGTGGGCTTTAACAGAATAGCAAAAAAAGGACTTATCGAAACCATAATCGCGGCTCATTTCATGATTCCGCAGTGCATTGCAGACATGATAGGAAACAATGAGATTGCCGCATACCCGATACCGCTGGGCGTTATGATGCATCTTTATGATGCCATTGCAGGACACAAGCCGGCACTTGTAACGAATGTAGGGCTTAAAACCTTTGCAGATCCCAGACAGGAGGCCTGCAAGGCAAATCAGAAGACCATAGATCAGGGACGCGAGGTCGTAGAGCTTATAAAGATAGGCGGCAAGGAGACATTGGCATATAAAACCTTTGACATAGATGCCTGCTTTATAAGAGGATATTCCGCAGATGAAAACGGCAATATTTCTCTGGAACAGTCTGCTACGGGCGACATGGGATTTGATATTGCGGCAGCTACACACAATACGGGCGGCATTGTTATTGCAGAGGTAAAAAGAGTAGTCAAGGCAGGCTCGCTTAATCCCAAGGCCGTAAAAATCCCGGCATCACTTGTGGATTACGTTGTAATAGCTGACGAGGGCATGTACAGTCAGGGCTATGCGGCAGAGTACAGACCGGAGCTTTCGGGAGATGTGGTTGTTCCCGTGGATAAGCTTGAGCCTATGGCCATGTCCAACAGAAAAATTATTGCACGCCGCGGCGCAATGGAGCTAAGTCAGGACTGTGTAATAAATCTGGGTATAGGAATTGCATCGGGCATAGGAAGTGTTGCCAACGAGGAAGGCATTGCGGCGACTCTTTCTCTTGAATATGGTGCGCTGGGAGGCGTTCCGGTGGAGGGCGTAGGCTTCGGAGCTGCAGCAAATGCAGAGGCTATTCTCGACATGAGCAATGTTTTCCATCTTTATGACGGCGGTTTCTTGAGTAAGACCTTCCTGGGACTTGCCGAGGTGGATGCTTCCGGCAATGTCAATGCCTCCAAGTTCGGCACCAAGTTCACAGGTCCCGGCGGATTTATTGACATCTCACAGAATACAAAGGATGTATGCTTTGTAGGAACCTTTACGGCAGGAGGGCTTGTTGAAGAGGTAAGGGACGGAAAGCTCGTTATTATCAAAGAGGGCAGACAGAATAAATTCTTAAAGAGCGTGCAGCAGATTACTTTCTCCGGCGAATATGCGAGTGAGGCAGGACAGAATGTAATGTATATTACGGAGCGCTGCGTATTCGAACTCACACCTGAGGGACTCTTACTTACCGAGATAGCACCGGGAGTGGATTTGGAAAAGGATATTCTTGCTCACATGGAGTTTGAACCGCTCATTTCAGAGAAGCTTAAGCTTATGGATGAGAGAATATTCAGCGAAGGTCTCATGGGGCTGAAAACCATCATGAGTGAAATAACAGATCCGGACGAAACACTTACAGCCTGATACATACAGGAATATTGATTACATTTTCCATAGTTGATTCTTTTGTCATGATTACACGCTGGAAGGGGGCGGGGCAGATTGCCGCGCCCCTCCTGGCGTACGGTGAGCCTGTATGCCGCCAACAGCATTAGCGCAGCAGAAGTGGATTGAAAAATTAAATTCCGTTTGTCTGAGGTGCGCAGCAGATAAAAAGTTGGAATGGAAAATAATCCCGATATTGGTTATAATTAAATCCACGCAAAAATTTGAAAAAAGACGCATACAAATGCGATAGCATGGAGGATACAGATGGATAAGGATAATTTTTTCGAGGAGATGGAGGCACGCATTCCTCACGGCAGGGTGAGAACGAGATTTGCACCGTCGCCGACAGGATATATGCACATAGGCAATCTGCGTACGGCACTCTATACATATCTTATTGCAAAAAAGGATGACGGTACCTTTATTTTCAGGCTTGAGGATACAGATAAAAAACGCGAGGTTGAGGGAGCGGAGCAGGTTATTTACAACACTCTGGCAGAGTGCGGGCTTAAACATGACGAGGGTCCGGATGTGGGAGGTCCCGTAGGTCCGTATATACAGTCCGAGAGGCGCAGCCTTTACGGGAAATATGCAAAAATGCTTGCTGAAAGAGGACATGCATATTATTGCTTCTGTGATAAACAGGAGGAAGAAGAGCAGACAGAAGAGCTTTCAGATACGGAAAAGTTTGTAAAAACAGCAGATCCGTGCCGCTTTCTGGAACCGGCTGAAGTTAAAAGGCGTGCCGAGGCAGGTGAACCGTATGTTATAAGACAGAAGGTTCCGGAAGAAGGATACACAACCTTCCATGATATTTCATATGGGGATATAACGGTTCCAAATGATTCTCTGGATGATCAGGTGCTTTTAAAAAGAGACGGACTTCCTACATATAACTTTGCCAATGTCGTTGACGACCATCTTATGGGCATCACTCATGTTGTAAGAGGCAGTGAGTATCTTGCATCTGCGCCCAAATATAATCTTTTGTATGAGGGCTTTGGCTGGGAGATACCCGAGTATGTTCATTGCGCTCCGGTCATGCGTGATGCGCAGCACAAGATGTCTAAGCGTCACGGTGATCCGTCATACGAGGATCTCAGGAACGAGGGCTTTCTGACGGAGGCAATACTGAACTATGTGGCACTTCTGGGCTGGTCGCCGAGAGGTGATATTGCAGAGCAGGAGTTTTTTACATTAGAGGAATTAAAGAAAGCCTTCGACATAGCAGGCATTTCAAAATCACCTGCAATTTTCGACATTGAAAAGCTCAAATATTTCAATGCTTCGTATATAAGGGCAATGTCACCGGAGGAGTTTTTGAAGGTGGCTGAGCCGTATATCAGAATGGCGGTAAAAAAGGAGAGTATTTCTCCTGCCAAAATAGCGCCGCTGTTACAGCAGCGCTGCGAGATGCTTAGTGACATACCGGAAAAACTCGACTTTTTCGATGAGCTTCCCGAGTATGACATTGACCTGTATACAAATAAAAAATCAAAATCCACGGCGGAAAGCTCACTTAAGGTGCTTAAGGATGCGCTGCCGAGACTTGAGGTTCTTTCCGAGTGGAACGAAGATGGCATAAAGGAAGTGCTTACGGGTATGGCAGAGGAAATGGAGTGCAAAAATGCCCTTATCATGTGGCCTGTGCGTATAGCTGCGGCAGGAAAGCTGGTTACACCGGGAGGCGTGGTCGAGATTTGTGACATACTCGGAAGAGAAGAAAGCCTAAGGCGTATAAGGCTCGGGATTGAAAAGCTGGAAAAGGGCTGACCCGGAGAGCTTTTTCGGACAGAAACAAAGCCTGATATGAAATTCGGGAAAATCAAAGCGAGAGGCCGGTTAAACCTCTCGCTTTTTATTTAATCACTGCATTTTATCAGGGCCTGTATCCGGAATAAGCAGGGCAGGCACAAGCCGAACTTTCGATAACGGGAGAGTTGCTAAAATCAGGTGCTTAAAAGTACAAGCTCATCTGTTTTTCCGAGGAAGTAGTCGATTCTCTCCTGCTTGGCACCCTCTTCTATGGCCATATCTGCAAAGCTTCCCTTATAAGCATATTTGGATGTATCTATGTCTGAATTAAGGAATGCAAATGCATATGCAAGGTGTGCGGCAACACCATATTTAAGAGCGTCCTCATCGATATCAAACTCGGAGGTATGAGATCTGCTCTCAGAGCCCTTTTCCGGATTTCTTGTACCGAGCCGTGTATAAACGCCGGGCCATTTGAGAAGAGCTCTGCTCATGGTTTCTGCGCCCATGCTCGGCTCAATGCAGACAATATTCTCCTCGCCCATGATGTCTCCGATAGCTTTTCTTGCAAGCTCTACACATTCGGGGTTATTAACAGTAGCCCTGTTAATTCCGCCCATATAACCCTCATAGGTGCAGTTATAAAGAGGACATATGCTGTCAAGAGCTTTTAGCATGTTTTCCTTAAAGGTCTTACCGGCATTAAAGCTGTAGAATCTGGCTGTGCCCTTAAAGTCAAGGTTATCGGGAATGGCGTTTGAAGAACCTCCGGCCTGCACGCAGCCGATAGAAAAGGTAAGCTGGTCAAAAGGAGAAACACAGCGAAGTCTTATGCCGGACAGCGCACTGTATAATGCATGGAAGCATTCGATGGGGCTTTTTGCAAGATCGGGTCTTGAACCGTGACCGCCGTGACCCTTTATGGTAAGGCTGAATGTGAAAGAACCTGCGGATACATTACTTGGATTTATGGAAATCTTGCCGGTATCCACAGTGTTGTTGGTATGTACGGCAAAGGAGCTGTCGATGTGGATATTATGAGTCTCAGTATATCTGAAAATCTTGAGTATATTTTCTGTATTTTCCTCACCGCGCTCAAACATGAGAATAATAGTTCCGGGAAATTCCGGCTTCTGCTCTGACAGTATCTTTGCAACAGCCATAAGCATGGCCGTATGTGCGTCATGGCCGCAGGCATGGCTGACACCGTCAACCAGAGATACACATTCCTTGGGGCCCTTTGTGTTGCAGGGGTTTTCCTGTATGGGGAGAGCGTCCATATCTCCTCTTAAAAGAACTGTCTTACCGGGCTTATTACCCTTAAAGAAGGCAAGAATGCCTCCGTCCGGAACTTCTTCGTAACACACGGAGATGCTGTCGAGAAATTCCCTGACATGCTTTACTGTATTAAATTCGAGACCTGACAGCTCCGGATGCTGATGCAGATATCTTCGTTCTTTTACCATCATATCCTGGCATTTTGATGCTTCCTTAAAAATATCCATAAACTTGCCTCCTGTTTGCAAAATATTGTTGATATTGTCACGCTAACACAGATTATATGAAAAATAAATGATAAAATTCGGTTTTTCCAGTCGTTTTTGGAATATAAAAAAGTCCAAAATGTCATTTTACATATCAAATGGCATACAGTAAGATTGAATCAACATTTGTAAGAAATATATAGTTTTCTTGCAAAAAACAACAAATTTTTGTACTACTTTTTGAATATCAGGAAACGGAGGAAGCAGTTATGAGAAGGTTAAAAAGTTCTATGGCTCTGGTTCTCGGAGTAGCATTGCTTGCAGCGGGCTGTTCCGGCGGCGGAGGCGGCAGTGAAACATCGACAGCCGAAACATCATCGGCGGCTGAGCTTGACACAAGTCAGGAGAAGGCAGTTCATGAAGAGGTTCAGGATGCTACGAAGGATGAGTTCATATTCACCATCATCTCTGAGCCCTCCAATTTAGGACAGGAAGTTACAAACAATAACGGCCGTCTCTGTACCATACAGGTATATGACAGCCTTATCAAGGAAAACGGAGGCGACAGAACGGATCTTCTCCCGAACCTTGCCACAGACTGGCAGTTCAGTGAAGACGGAAAGACGCTTACATTCACTATTAAAGAGGGCGTAAAGTTCCACAACGGCGATATCATGACAGCAGAGGATGTGGCATTCTCACTTAATCATGCAAGACAGCTGTCAACAAATGCCAGCACGGGAAGCATCATAGAGGATGTACAGGTTGTAGACGATACACATGTTGCAGTAATGCTTGCATATCCCTATAAGCCCATCCTTAATATCATTTCGCAGCCGCAGTACTGCATTTATAACAAGGCTTACACGGAAAAGTGCGAGGCTGAGGGAACGATTATGGATCGCGCGCCTATCGGAACAGGTCCTTATAAGTTCGTAAACTGGGTATCCGGTGAGGAAATAAATTTTGAAAGATTCGATGACTATCATGATGCGGATCATGTTGCCAAGATGAAGAATCTCAAGATAAAAATAATGACGGATGCCACAACAGCGGCCTTGGCGATTGAAAGAGGAGAATGTGATGCATTCCTCGGAGTAAACACAGCCGATATGCCGAGACTTGATGCGAATGAAGATACCATCATCTATCGTACTACAAGCTCCGGTTATCACCTTCTTACACTCAACACAAGAAGAGCTCCGTTCGATGATGCAAAGGTTCGTCAGGCTATAGCGAAGGCTATCAATGTCGAGGAAGTATTTATCGGAGGTCATGACGGAATCGGCTGGATTACAACACAGCCTATAACATACGGAATCTTCGGCTATGATGAAAACTTCAAGGCAACGGAATACGACCCCGAAGGAGCTAAGGCACTTCTGGCGGAGGCAGGATATCCGGACGGCTTCAAGTGCACGCTTAAGGTAAAGCAGGACAGCTATTATTCAACACCGGCTCAGGTCTGCGTTGAGCAATTAAGAAAGATTGGTCTTGATGTAGAGATTCAGATACAGGAAAACGGTACATATCAGACGGAAGTCGACACGAACTATGACTATGATATTGCGTATGAAATGACATCAGCTCAGTATCCTGATGCAGACGCAACCGTATTCATGAGACTGCACAGCAGCTGTGTCAACAGTCCTCTGGGCAATGTCGCAGGAGCCAGCAATCCGGAGCTTGACAAGCTTATCGAGGAAGCAAGATATGAACTTGATGACGATAAGAGACTGGATCTTTACAGACAGATTTCTGAAATCAACAAGGAAGAAGCTTATTATATCCCGCTTGTAACATCTACCAACTCAGTAGTTGTCCGCAAGGAAGTGCAGGGAGCATACGCACACGGCGGTGGACAGTATCGTATCAGCGACTGGTCATATGTAGGTGAGTAATAAAAAGTAGTGTAAATATTTAGGCTGCCGCACGATAATATCAGATTTATCATGCGGCAGTCTGTTTAAAAAAGAAAGGGTAAAGCAGATGGGAAGATATATAGTAAGAAGACTCCTTCAGCTTATATTTGTAGTATTCGGCATATCCTTCATTCTGTTTACAATCATGAGCCTGACGCCGGGTGATCCGGCAGCACTTATTCTGGGCGATGCGGCTGATGCGGAAAGCATTGCAGCAAAAAGGGCCGAGCTTGGACTGGATGATCCGTTCTTTGTCAGATACTTTAATTATATCTTTAATATTTTCAGATACGGAGACTTTGGAAATTCTTACAAGTCAGGGCTGCCTGTATTTGAGGAAGTATTTACAAGATTCCCCAATACATTGAGACTCGCCCTGATGACTATCACTATCTCAGCAGTGCTGGGAATTCTGTTCGGTGTTCTTTCTGCCGTTAAGCAGTATACATGGGTGGACAATGCAACACTGGCTTTTACATTGCTCATAACATCAGTCCCAAGCTTCTGGCTGGGCCTCATGCTTATAATACTGTTTTCGGTAAAGCTGGGCTGGCTTCCGGTGTCGGGAGGAACGGACAGCATAAAAGGATTCATACTTCCGGCGATTGCAGGTTCTGTCGGATATATGGCCAATACCATAAGACAGACCAGAACCTCCATGCTTGATGTCATACACAGCGATTACATCACCATGGCGAGAGCCAAGGGCTGTACCGAAAGAACAATAACCTTTAAGCATGCGCTCAGAAATGCTCTGCTTCCTGTAGTGACACTTATAGGTATAAATATAGGCTGGCAGCTAGGCGGAACCATAATAATCGAGCAGGTATTTACAATATCGGGAATCGGAACACTTATGATAACATCAGTAAGAACAAAGGACATACCTGTGGTTTTAGGCTGTGTTACATTTGTCGCACTTCTGGCATCTCTGATAAATCTTGCTACAGATATTCTGTATGCATATATTGATCCGAGAGTGAAGAGCAGCTATACAAAGTGAGGTTCGCTATGAGTAACGAAAATACTAATCAGAGAAACTTTACTGCCGAGCAGGTTGCTTTAATGAAACAGCAATATAAAAAGCAGAATCAGCTTGTTGCGACATGGAGGCAGTTTAAGAAAAATAAAATGGCTGTTTTCGGTTTGGTGGTATTTATAATAATGGTTGCTGTGGCACTGTCATGCAGCTTCATATTTGACTATCAGACCGATATTGTTGAACAGCATATAATGGAAAGATTCCAGGGCTTCAGCAAGGAGCATCCTCTCGGAACAGACCAGTTCGGCAGAGACATACTTAAAAGAGTCCTCTGGGGCGGACGGGTATCTCTGTTCTGCGGACTCGGAGCCGTAACCATATCACTTACATTCGGTTCAGTGCTGGGCGCGGCAGCAGGCTTTTTTGGCGGAGCCGTAGATGATGTAATAATGAGAATCATGGATATATTACTGTCCATACCCGAGACCTTGCTTGCAATATCCCTTGTAGCTGCATTCGGCACCAGCCTTCCCGTGCTTCTTTGCGCCATGGCAGTAGGACAGATTCCTAAGCTTTCAAGACTTGTAAGATCACAGGTACTGACCATAAAAAATGAGCAATTTGTAGAGGCTGCAAGATGCTGCGGAACCAAGAATGCGCGTATAATATTCAAGCATATTCTACCGAATGCCGTAGGACCCATAATAGTAAACTGTACGCTTACAGTGGCAAGATCAATACTTACAATCGCAAGCTTAAGCTTTATCGGTCTCGGACTCCAGCCCCCGAACCCGGAATGGGGAGCCATGCTTTCAGAGGCAAAGACAAGACTTATCGATTATCCGTACCTGATAGTAGCACCGGGAATCGCAATAATTCTCACCGTTATGTCACTTACAATGGCAGGAGATGGCTTAAGAGATGCTCTTGATCCAAAGATGAGGCATTAAATAACGCGCGGCTTAAAGCAGCCTGACAGACTGTATTTAAGCAGCAGCATTTATTAAGGAGACCAGCTATGAAAAGTCAAGCATGAATTAGCAGAAAATTATCTTTTTTATCTGTGGCCGAAAAAGGGTAACCTTAATAGAGCTCCC
>CAVBSU010000031.1:0-17174 GCA_963598245.1 Lachnospiraceae bacterium
GTAAATCTGTTGTCGACGACTTCGGTGGTTCGAATCCACCCCCATCCATTAAGGGGTCTTAGCTCAGCTGGGAGAGCATCTGCCTTACAAGCAGAGGGTCACAGGTTCGAGCCCTGTAGGCCCCATTAACTGTCGCGGGATAGAGCAGTCCGGTAGCTCGTTGGGCTCATAACCCAAAGGTCGTTGGTTCGAATCCATCTCCCGCTATCAAAAAGGACAGGACGAATAATTGTCCTGTCCTCAAGTTTTATAAGGGCGTGTAGCTCAGTCGGTAGAGCACTTGACTTTTAATCAAGTTGTCACGGGTTCGATTCCCGTCACGCTCATTTTTGTGTGAGTCTGAAATGATTATATATGGTCGTTTCAGACTTTTTTATATAAGCTTCGAATATTCTACAGCAGTTTTTGCGGCAAGGGCAGCGTTATTGTATACAAGCTGAATGTTGGAGCTAAGGCTGTCTCCGCCGGTAAGTTCCTTTACCTTTGCAAGGAGATAAGGAGTGGATTCCTTTCCATGTATTCCGTCTTTTATGCTGTCGGAAATTGCCTCGTCTATTGCCTTATTTATTGTGTCATAATCCATGGAATATTCTTCAGGAATAGGATTTGTCACAAGTACACCGCCTGCATTTGGCATTGACTGCTGTATGAGAAGAAGCTTTGCAAGTTCTTCAGGAGTGTCCATGCGATAATCAACGCCAAAGCCTGACTTTCTTGTATAGAAAGCAGGAAGTTCCTCTGTCTGATAGCCTATAACAGGCACACCCTTTGTTTCAAGATACTCTAAAGTAAGACCGAGATCCAAAATAGCCTTAGCACCTGCGCAAACAACCATAACAGGTGTTTTTGCAAGCTCTTCAAGGTCTGCTGAAATATCCATGGTCGTCTCGGCTCCGCGATGCACACCGCCAATTCCGCCGGTTGCAAAAATATTGATACCGGCCATATGAGCAATCATCATGGTAGTGGTAACTGTTGTGGCTCCGTCAATGCCGCGGCTTATGATGGCAGCTATATCTCTGCGGCTGGCTTTTGTTATATCCATGCCATTCTTTCCGAAGTATTCAATCTCATCCGCAGTGAGGCCAGCCTTAAGTTTTCCTCCGATGATGGCTATAGTTGCAGGTACTGCACCGTTTTCTCTGATAACTTTTTCAACATTAAGTGCAGTTTCAACATTCTGAGGATAAGGCATGCCGTGCGAAATAATAGTCGATTCGAGAGCGACTACCGGCTTACCCGCATTAACAGCTGCGGCAACCTCCGGGTTTATATCAAGAAACTGTGTGTAGTTCATTGTAACCTCCTTCATAAAATGCACCCTGATTTTTCATTACCGGGGCAATGTCTATATATTGATTACGAAAACACTCCTGTTTTATCAGTGTAATATGCTGCCATATGACGACATACATATTTATGACATATGTTCGCGTAAGCCGTCAGTTTATCATACATATAAAAGGAATTCAAGGTGATTTATTCATGTTTCGCCTTTTTCCATGAGCCATTTAACAATAATCAAGCAAATGTTGGAGGCACATCAATAATGTCACAAGAGGAAACATTATCTGAGCTCGGCTGATTCCTTCAGGATGCGCTTTTTCCAGCAGCTGTGGCACATAGCGATATATGAGTCATTGCCGCCTAATAATACCTGCTCGCCCTGGGTGACGATTTTGCCGTTGGAAATTCGGGCATTTACGGTGGCTTTGCGGCCGCAGCTGCAAATGGTTTTTATTTCCGAGATAGAGTCTGCAAGCTCAAACAGCCGCAGGCTTCCCGGGAAAAGATGCGTAAGGAAGTCGGTTCTAAGACCAAAGCAAAGAACAGGAACATCATAGGCATCAACAATATATCGAAGAGAATCTATCTGTTCCTTAGTGAAAAACTGGCATTCATCACTGATTATAACATCTACGGCATCGTGATTTTTTTTGACCTTGGATTTATAAAGCTCCGTTATATTCATCTCGGGAGTTATAACCTCAGCTTTTTCCAAAAGCCCGATTCTGGACTTTATAACATCGGCGCCGTCACGATTATCGGTTGCAGGTTTGATAAGCCATACCTTCATGCCGCGCTCCTCATAATTGAACTTGGTAATAAGAGCCTGAGCTGATTTACTCGAGCCCATTGCTCCGTATTTAAAGTATAATTTGGCCATTTACAGATAGTCCTTTCAGATATTTACAGAGTTAAAAGCGGTCTGTATATTTTATCGATAAGTATTTATATTTATGTTTTTGAAGCCTGCAAGAATATAATATGACGAGCGATTGGGCATCAGCCGGAGGCAAATACCTTCAACCGCAACATCATATATATAAATCTGCATGCACAGCAGATGACGGCAGACAGAAGAAATATAAATCCGGCGTAGATAAAAGAGTATATTATAGCTCCGAGGCCATGGGAGCCTCCGAAAAGGTTCATTGCCATAGCTTCTATTCCAAGTGTCCTCATCTTATGAGTGAGAGGAAAATGCAGAAGAAACACCGGAAATGAGACAGAGGCGATCTTTATCACAAGCTGCCCGGCTTTTCCGCGAAGCTCCGGAAGCCAAAGAATTGAGGTCATAATCAAAAGCGCAAGAATTAATGAAAAACCGCTGAGCCAGTTCATGTAGTAGGCTGTAAGTCTTATATCTGCAGGTGTCTCGCCGTCTATTAGCTGCTTAATAAAAAGCATGCGCTGTAAAATAAAGGTCAATGTCATGACGGCGATAGCTATTACTGCATAAAAAAGTGATATTGAAATCAAGCTCGAATTAGTTAGCCGTGAGGAATGTTTTTTTCTTATTATATGATTATATAAGAGGTAGCCGCCGGAGGCATACATTATTTCGTAGGGAGGAAGCTCCGGCATGTATATCTGCACAGGAAATGGCCACAACCTGTTGATGTCTATTGCCAGAAGCTTAAGGATTGACAGAATTACAAAAAAAATCAACGGCCTGCGGGCATCTGCCTTTACAAGTGCATGGAGAAGCGGCATCCAAAGCATTATCAGGGCATAGCTGAAGATAAACCATATGTGTCCGTTGAGCTTTCCCAGCTGCGCTGCATCAAAGGCCAGTATGCCCTTAAGTATTCCGGTAAGGATATTTGTTATATCGGCCTGTCTGATGCTCATGAAAAATCCTGCAGTACCATCTAAAAATCCCTCAAGCATATCGACGCAAAATACAAAAATAAATGTCGGAAGAGCAACTCCTGAAAGAAATTTCTTCCAGACCTTAAGCACAGGCAGCCCCGGAAGAAAGCATCCTGTGATCAGAAAAAAGAGACCTACACCAGGTGCAAGAAAGGCCTGGACCAAAAGGGCACCGTCTGCAATTTGGCCTTCATTAAGAACAAGTACCGGACGAATATGTGTAAGTATAACCATATAGCATGCAATAATACGCAAAAGCTCTATATTGGTATTTTTTTTGCTGATCGCAGTCATATCCAAACTCCATTTATATATTATCTCAAAAGCAGCTTTGTTCAGAATTATACCATGATGTATGATATAGCAGTATAAAAAGAGGAAATTTCCTTGAAGAAGACGGATTGCTTACATATAATTATGATACTTGGAGATATTGATATAAAAGATAACGAGGGAAATATGAAGGCATTGATTGCAATGAGCGGTGGCGTAGATTCATCGGTAGCCGCGGCGCTCATGCAGAAAAAAGGATATGAGTGCATTGGTGTCACCATGAAACTCTATGACAATGAGGATATACAGATGAGCCGGGAAAAAACCTGCTGCTCACTGGATGATATAGAGGATGCGAGGGCTGTAGCAAGAAAACTTGGAATGCCTTACTATGTCTTTAATTTTAAAGAAGACTTTCGCTGCAAGGTCATGGACAATTTTGTGGACTGTTATATGCGGGGAGAGACACCAAACCCCTGCATAGAGTGCAACAGGCATCTGAAGTTTGAATGTCTTTACAGAAGAGCAAAAGAGCTTGGTTGCGATGTCATCGTTACCGGTCATTATGCGCGCGTAGAGTATAATGAAGAAACAGGACGGTATGAACTGTTAAAGGGGATAGATGAGACGAAGGATCAGAGCTATGTGCTTTACAGCCTTACACAGGAACAGCTTAAGCATACGGTATTTCCGCTTGGGGAATATACTAAGGATGAGTGCAGAAAAATCGCAGAAGAGCTGGGGCTTGTAAATGCAGGAAAGCATGACAGCCAGGATATTTGCTTTGTTCCTGACGGGAACTATAAGCGTTTTATAGAAGAATACACCGGGAAGACGATGCCTCCGGGAAATTTTGTGGATACGGAGGGGCATGTCATTGGCAGACATACGGGAATTTGCAACTATACGATAGGGCAGAGAAAGGGACTCGGAATTGCGGCAGGAAGTCCTGTTTTTGTAAAGGAAATCCGTCCGGAAACGAACGAGATTGTGATAAGCGACAACGAAGGCCTTTTTACAGACACGCTCTATGCGAGGGAGTTCAACTGGGTTTCCCGGAGTCCCGAGATGGCAGAGCGGCATTGCACAGCTAAAGTGCGTTATAAGCATAAACCCGCAGGCGCAAGTTTATATTTATTGCAGGAAGAACACAATGCAGACAGCGCCAGGCCTTTCGGCGGAAAAGAAGCAGGAGAACATAAGGAAACAGAATATAAAAGAAGTACTGACTGCATAAAGCTTATCTTTGATGAGCCGCAAAGAGCTATAACAAAGGGCCAGGCAGTGGTGGTCTATGACGGCGACAAGGTAGTCGGAGGCGGAACAATCTGCGACATATGAATAACTGAATACCTTCGAACTATTATACCAGGCGGATGTGTCCGGATGAATTTGGAAAAAGGAAAAAAATACAGGAAAGGCACAAACAGCAATATATGATTCAATTATCAGATCACTTTAATTACAGAAAAATTTTCAAATTTACTGTCCCATCAGTAGTAATGATGGTCTTTACATCCATATACGGAGTCGTGGATGGCTTTTTTGTTTCCAACTTTGCAGGAAAAACCCAGTTTGCGGCAGTTAATTTCATCATGCCGGTACTTTTGATATTCAGCTGCTTCGGATTCATGTTCGGAACGGGAGGAAGCGCTCTTATAGCAAAGCATATGGGGGCGGGAAAGGATGAAAAGGCTGAGGAAATATTTTCACAAAATGTCGCGGCAACGCTTATTTTCGGAATTATTCTGGCAATTTTCGGCACTGTAGCATTGCCCTTTATAGCAAGCACGCTGGGAGCAGAGGGAGAGATGCTTAAATACAGTGTTCTGTACGGAAGAATAACGATGCTTTCACTTCCTTTTTTTATGCTTCAATATGAATTTCAGGCGCTTTTTTCAACAGCCGAAAAGCCGCAGATGGGGCTTTTCGTAACATTGGCGGCAGGATTTACCAATATGATATTGGATGCACTTTTCTGTGCCGGTTTTGGCTGGGGCATAAACGGAGCCGCTGCGGCTACGGTAATAAGTGAGTATCTGGGAGGCGGCATACCGCTTATATATTTCAGCCTTAAAAATTCTTCAAGACTCAGGATAAGACGCTTTACTCCGGATGTAAAAGCTCTTTTAAAGGTAATAGGCAATGGCTCCTCGGAGCTTATGAGCAACATCTCAAGCTCAGTGGTAGGCATGCTTTTTAATATACAGCTTTTAAAGTATGCCGGCGAAAACGGCGTGGCGGCATACGGGGTGCTGATGTATGTAAACTTTGTTTTTATATCAATGTTTATAGGATATTCAGTCGGCATAGCACCGGTTATTTCCTACAACTTCGGAGCAGACAATAAAAAAGAGCTTAAGGGTCTGTTTAAGAAGAGCTTAAGCATAATACTGGTGGGAGCAATTCTTATGTTTACGGCAGGTCAAATGCTGGGAAGTCCCATAGCAGATCTTTTTGTGGGATATGATAAAGAACTGAAAGAATTCACCATATATGCATTCAGGGAGTTTTCATTTTCATTCCTGTTCTGCGGATTTTCAATATTCGGCTCGGCATTTTTTACCGCCCTTAATGACGGGCTGGTATCGGCGATGATATCCTTCTTAAGAACATTGGTATTTGAGGTGAGCGCACTGCTTATATTGCCGCTCATACTTGGAATAGACGGCATATGGTTCTCCGTGGTGGCTGCCGAGATAGTTTCCATTATCCTTACAACCGGTTTTATTATCGCAAAGAAGGGAAAGTACGGATATATCTAGAATTGCAGACATTCCGACAGGCTTCTTGCGCCCACACCTGCGGGGTCAAATGATTGCAAAATAAAAAGAGCCTCTTCAAGAGCTTCTTCAGGCACAGCAGTCCGGCTTTTCGTACGCATGCCCATTAAAAAACAAGTGAGAACCCGGAGAAAACCGGGGTTGACAAGCCCATAAGCCTCATGTTATTTTATTTACCGATAACAGGGAGTAGTTCACATCGAAAATTCGATGAGGTACTGTTCGTCATCACGCTTATCGGGTGCAGGATAGCAGGCGGATAAGCCGGACAGCACACATATACTTGGTTGAACAAGACTTTTATCGTGCATTGTTGTATGATAAAAGTCTTTTTTTGTCTTAAAGGAGAAAAGTGCAATGGATAAACATTATTGGGAGAAAAGTGCATTCGATCTGATGGCGGAGATGAAGGTCTCGGCTGACGGCTTAGGTCCGGAGGAAGTAAGGCGTATCAGATCAGAGGTCGGAGAGAATGTACTCATGGAGGAAAAAAGGAAAAGCCTTTTTGAGGTATTCTTGGATCAGTTTAAGGATCTCTGCGTCATAATACTTATAATTGCAGCCATCATATCAGCCTTTTCGGGCAATGCTGAAAGCACCATAGTTATAATCGCGGTGCTCATTATGAATGCTGTATTGGGCACAGTGCAGCATCAGAAGGCACAGAAATCGCTTGAGAGCCTAAAGCAGCTTTCATCACCGAATGCAAAGGTTATGAGAGGCGGCATCAAGCTGGAAATCCCGTCCAGGGAGGTTGTGCCGGGCGATATTCTGATGCTTGAGGCAGGCGATATGGTTGTGGCTGACGGACGCATTATCCATAATTACTCTCTTCAGGTCAATGAAAGCTCTCTTACCGGAGAATCTAACGGCATAGATAAGATGGAAGGCGTATTAGAGGGCGACAGGGCTTTAGGAGACAGACTTAATATGGTATTTTCCGGAAGCCTTGTCACCTACGGCAGAGCAGATGTAATAGTTACCGGCACAGGCATGAACACGGAGCTGGGAAAAATTGCAGGACTTATGAATTCTGCGAAAAAAAGAAAAACTCCTCTTCAGGAAAGCCTGGATCAGTTCAGCGGAAGACTTGCCGTGCTCATAATGATTATATGTGCAGTGGTTTTCGGACTTTGCATGTTCAGAAGGATGAGTCTTCTGGATTCTCTTATATTTGCGGTAGCTCTGGCTGTCGCTGCCATCCCTGAAGCACTCACATCCATAGTGACAATAGTTCAGGCCTTCGGCACTCAGAAAATGGCAAAGGAAAATGCCATAATAAAGGAGCTTAAGGCAGTCGAGAGCCTGGGCTGCGTATCCGTTATCTGCTCGGATAAAACCGGCACGCTCACTCAGAATAAGATGACTGTGCAGAAGATATATATAGATGACAAGCTCTACACGCCGGAAGAACTTGACATTGACCGTATGACCCACAGATACCTGCTATATGATGCAGTGCTGACAAACGATTCAAGTATTGTGGACGGAAAGGGCATAGGAGACCCGACAGAATACGCGCTTCTTGAGATGTTCAGACATATACATGTTCATCCGGACAGCATGTTTGCAAAAATCGGGGTTCACGAAAATGTCATAAGAGAAAGCTTAAAGCGCATGGAGGAAGTGCCATTTGACTCCGACAGAAAGCTAATGAGTACAAAGTACAGGCTGCACGGAGAGCCGACAATTCTCACAAAGGGCGCGGTGGATGTTCTTTTGGACAGATGTACAAATATTTGTGTCAATGACACAGTACGCCCGATTACCGATGAGGACAGGGCAGCCATAACCCTCAGGAACAGCGAGTTTTCGGAAAACGGTTTGCGTGTATTGGCCTTTGCTTATAAGGAATCCGATGAGGTTTTAAGCACAGAGGCAGAATATAATTTTACATTTTTGGGGCTTATCTCCATGGTGGATCCGCCGCGTCCGGAATCCATACAGGCCGTAGCTGACGCAAAAAGCGCGGGAATACGCACGGTTATGATAACGGGTGACCACAAGATAACCGCAACAGCCATAGCTAAAGAGATAGGAATATTCTGTGAAGGCGACATTTCCGTGACGGGCATGGAACTGGATGCCATGAGCGACAAGGAGCTGGATGAAAAAATCGAGAAGATTTCGGTTTATGCGAGAGTTTCACCGGAGAACAAGATACGCATAGTTGAAGCATGGCAGAGAAAAGGTCGCATAGTTTCCATGACCGGAGACGGTGTAAACGATGCGCCGGCGCTTAAAAAAGCGGACATCGGAGTCGCTATGGGAATCACGGGAACGGAGGTTTCCAAGGATGCGGCGGCGATGATACTTTCGGATGATAACTTTGCAACCATTATAAAGGCGGTTGCAAACGGAAGAAATGTCTACAGAAACATAAAAAACGCAGTGCTGTATCTTCTTTCAGGAAATACAGCAGCAGTACTTGCGGTACTGTATACCTCGATAATGGCACTCCCGGTGCCGTTCCAGGCAGTGCATCTTCTATTTATAAATCTGCTCACAGACTCGCTTCCGGCACTTGCCATAGGCATGGAACCGGCAGATAAAAAACTGCTTAAAGATAAGCCGAGAGACCCAAAGGTGGGCATCATGACCGGAGAGTTTCTTATGACAATGGCAGCAGAAGGACTGCTTATAGCCATAGTTACAATCACAGCCTTTTACAGGGGTCTTGCGATAAGTCCTGCAATGGCATCTACAATGGCATTTGCAACGCTTACCATGTCAAGACTTCTTCACGGCTTTAATTGCCGTCAAAAGGGTGCTATAGCTGAGATTGGTCTGTTCAGCAACATGTACAGCATATATGCCTTTATCGCCGGTGTCTGCTTTATCGCGCTGGCACTTTGCGTACCGGCCCTGCACGGCTTGTTTGAAATAGCAGATATCAATGCCTCACAGATTTTATTATGCGCTGGGCTGGCCTTAATACCGACAGCTATCATACAGATAATAAAGATGGTTAAGTACAGGAGGTAAGCAAAAACTATTCTTCCCAAAAATACAAATATGGATTGACATACCGGCCCTATATCTTATAATTGAATATAAGTTTAATTTCATACTTTCAAAAAGGACATTTAAAAATATATAGTCCGTTATTTCAGGAAGTATCTTAGCCGTCAGTTCTTGAGGCGGCAGGTCGATAAGTTCTTTGACCGATTTTCCAAACCATAAAATCTGAAACAAGGAGCTTTTGTTATGAGAGCAGGGCGTATCTACTGTTTGAAGCTGACTTTGGTAAAAAGTGACGGCAGCAGTATAATCGACGGGGAAGGACTGAAGCTTGCAGGAGCCAGGCATGAGATAAGCAGAGAATTGCTTGCGGCAGAGAACACAAGCCTGTATGAACTGCACAGGATTATTCAGCAGCTTTTCGGCTGGAAAAACATTCATCTGCACAAATTTTCGCTTTTAAAGGAGGATTTCAGCCGTGCAACCTGCGGACGCAGAAAGGATGTGTATGAAAAACTCTGCGGCGTAATATTCAGATGTGAAGATTTTTCGGGGTTCGAGTGGCATTGGCATGAGCTTTTCAGGAACATGGTTTTTGAAAATATGAAAGCCAGTGGATACGGAATACCGGCAGCAGAGGCCTACTATATAAATCAGCACTTTATTAAAGATGAAAACGGACATTTAACAGACGGGACAAATAATTGGAGAAATGATGATAAAGACGGAGATTTAGAGGATTCTGAGCATGTACCGGAGGCTTCGGCAAATATTCTGCTCGAAAGACTTAAACTTTGCGAGCTTTTTCTGCCTCCCGGAAAAAACGAGACTGAAACAGAGGCAAGGAAGAGGCCGAATTTTAAAGAATGGATAAAAAAGCTGTCCGGAAGAGCAGCTCTGACGGACAGAAAAATCAGGAGATTATATAAAGCAGATGCTGACTTTGGAAACAAAATAGACAGGCTGTTTAAGGAATACAGAACAACAGAAAAGGACTTTAAGGTGCTTATGAGTATAAGATTTCATGAGGAAAAATTAAGACAGTCCTTCGGTGTTGATTACGAAACCGCAAGAAATGGCTTTAAGGACAGATTTTTAAAGCTTAACAGGGATGCTTCGGCCATGCTGAACGATTACAATCCGAAGCCCGAGCCGATGTTTGCAAGCCTTTTTTACAGCTATGACCGCGGAGATGAATGGTGCATAAGGATAGATTGTCTGAATGCATATACGAGAAGACGGGAGAAAAGCAAAGGAGGCTTGTGGAGAGATGCCTTAGGGCTTGCCCCACCCATACTTTTGCATTTGAAGCTTGAAAAGGCCATAAAGCTGAAGGAGCCTCTTTGCATATACAGCGACGGTGATAATCTTATCGAAGAAATAGGCGGCACAGAGGGATATTTTGATTTTCTGAAAAGCAGAGCACATGACGGAAAATACTGAAAAAGCCGTTCACTGCGATTTCACATTTCTGTAATGAAGTTTTAAGTGATATATTTTGCGATATTTGCTATAATGCATAAGATAGACTTTAGGCAGTTATTTGGGAGGATTATACCTTGAAGAAAATTTCAAATATAGTAACACTGGGCATTGCGGCACTCATGCTTTTCGGATGCACACCATCCAATATACAGGAGAGTGCAACTAATGAGGACATGCCGGACGGACTTGTCATTGAAAGAGAAACTACTGCAGCGATGACGCTTCCCGAGACCAGCAAATATACGATACCGGCAGATGCCGAGACCGGCGAAAACGGCGGACCGGGAGCTATGGAAACCACCGCAGTTGACCGTTCCTACTATCCTGAGGAAAAGCAGCAGGGAGAGAGTATGGAAGAAAAAGGAACCATGATTATTCTCTATGTGCCGGGAGCCAAGGGAATGGGCGGAGGCTTTGACTATGTGGACACCTGCGATGCCGAGTCCGTGATACAGGCACTTAAAAATAATAATGCGCTTACAGAGGATGTGGAGCTTATAAGCTTCGAGATATCGGAGGACGGACGCAGCGCAAAGCTTAATATTTCGGCTGCGACTGCCGTTTATGCGGACGCACCGGCAGACGAGGTTGTTGCTGCGGTAGGAAATACCTTTATAGATAATTTCAATCTTGATGAAATCGACATTACCGCAGGCTCGGTCGATTATGGATATCTGGGATTCCAGCAGCAGTATGATGCACCGTGACATTGCCATCGGGCATCAGTTTAGGTCAAAAGCTTTTGACCCTAACAGCATATGATTTGGAGGGGATACAAATGAGAAAGACAGCAGAAAAAAAACCATATTATCTCACAACGGCTATCGCCTATACCTCAGGAAAGCCGCATATCGGCAATACATATGAGATTGTGCTGGCAGATGCCATATGCCGCTACAAAAGAGAGCAGGGCTACGATGTGCGCTTTATGACAGGCACGGATGAGCACGGGCAGAAGATAGAAGAAAAGGCCAAGGCAGCCGGAATAACGCCAAAGGAATATGTTGATTCTGTTGCAGGAGAGATCCGCCGCATATGGGATCTTATGAACACCTCCTATGATAAATTTATACGAACCACGGATCCCTACCATGAGAAACAGGTTCAGAAGATGTTCAAGAAGATGTATGACAAGGGCGACATCTATAAGGGCTATTACGAAGGCTGGTACTGCACACCCTGCGAGTCATTCTGGACTGATTCTCAGCTTCAGGACGGAAATTGCCCGGACTGCGGACGACCTGTAAAAAAAGCAAAAGAAGAGGCATATTTCTTTAAGATGAGCAAGTATGCCGATCGCCTTATCAGGCATATCAACGAGCATCCGGAATTCATTCAGCCGGTTTCGCGTAAAAACGAGATGATGAATAACTTTCTGCTGCCGGGGCTTCAGGATCTCTGTGTTTCCAGAACCTCCTTTAAGTGGGGAATTCCGGTAGAGTTTGATAAGAATCATGTTGTATATGTATGGCTTGATGCACTTACCAACTATATTACCGGCTGCGGCTATAATGTGGACGGAGATACGGATGAAGAAGGCGCCGCATATGTAAACGGCAAATACGGTTCAGGCGAGGCAACCGATGCAGGATATGATAATTTTAAAAAGTTCTGGCCTGCAGATCTTCATCTTATAGGAAAGGATATTATCAGATTCCATACCATTTACTGGCCGATATTCCTCATGTCTCTGGATGTGCCGCTTCCAAAGCAGGTATTCGGACACCCCTGGCTTATTCAGGCAGACGGAAAGATGTCCAAATCCAAGGGCAATGTTTTATATGCCGATACTCTCACGGATGTATTCGGAGTAGACGCTGTCAGATATTTTGTGCTTCATGAGATGCCTTTTGATAATGACGGAATCATAAGCTGGGAGCTCATGTGCGAGAGATTCAACGGAGATCTTGCAAATGTTCTTGGAAATCTTGTTTCAAGAACTATTTCCATGACAAACAAGTATTTCGGCGGGATCGTTGAAAATAATGATGTATCAGAGCCCATAGATGAGGATCTTATCAACACAATACTTGAAGAAGTAGAAAAAGCAGACGATAAGATGAATGAGCTCAGAGTGGCAGATGCCATCACCGAGATTTTCAATATCTTCAGAAGATGCAACAAGTATATTGATGAGACCATGCCGTGGGCACTCGCAAAGGACGAGGACAAGAAGGAAAGGCTGAAGACGGTCCTGTATAACCTTACTGAAGGCATTACCATCGGCGCATCGCTTCTTGAAAGTTTCATGCCTGAAACAGCCGAGGCCATACTTAAGGAGCTTAATACAGAAAAGCGTGAGTATGCAGAAATGGATACATTCGGACTTTATCCGAACGGCAATAAGGTAACAGAGTCTCCGAAGATTCTTTTTGCCCGCATGGACTTTGAAACTCTTGCAAAGAGAGTTATGGAGGTAGGAGGCATTGACATTACCGGAAAGGCCGCCGCAGAAGATAAGGTTAGCGAAGCAAAGAATGCTGAAAAAGAAGAAAAGCCGTTAGTTCATAAGGACAGCATCACCTATGATGATTTTGCAAAACTTGAGTTCAGGGTCGGCGAAGTTATCGCGTGCGAAGAGGTTGCAAGCTCCAAGAAGCTTCTTAGGGAAACCATAAAAATAGGCAGTGAAACCCGCACTATTCTTTCGGGAATTAAGAAATGGTATAAGCCTGAGCAGATGATCGGAAAGAAGGTTATGGTTGTATGCAACCTGGAGCCGAGAAAAATCGCCGGAGAAATGTCACAGGGCATGATTATTGCCGCAGAGGATGAGAGCGGAGAGCTGATTTCTCTTATGACTCCCGACAACGCCGATATGCCATCGGGAAGTGAAATTTGCTGACTGGGAATTCGGTATAAGAAAGACAGATGGCACCGAAACCAATAAGATTAAAATTTAATATGAGGCGAATAGCCGGATTTACGGGCAATCAGTTAAAAATGATTGCCCTTATCTTTATGCTTTGCGATCATATCGGATATGTGCTTATTGAAAACGGTGTGCTTTACGGACAGAATCCGATGTATTGGGATCTTGCGCTTAAAACTGCGGCCGGACAGCGATGGTATCTGGCAGCGAGAGTTTTAAGAACCATAGGGCGACTTTCGTTCCCGATATTTGCCTTTTTAATAGTGGAGGGAGTGACACATACAGGAAATATCAGAAAATATCTATGCAGACTTGTTCTGTTTGCGGCTCTCAGCGAGATACCCTTCGACCTTGCAATAAAGGGCGTATGGTATTATCCGGAATATCAGAATGTCATGATAACACTTGCACTCGGAGCAATGTCGATTGCCGCCATGCAAAAGTGGCACAGACTGCCGCTTTTTTTGAGATTTCTGGCGGCCGCAGTCTTCTGCGCTGCAGCATATTATTTAAGATCAGACTACGGTGCAGCAGGAGTGCTTATGATATCGGCAATGTATATGGTACGGGAGGACAAAAAGGCCGTGCTCATAGCAGGAGCGGTGATTGCCGCAGCTGAAAGCATAGAATATGCCTGTGTTTCGGCATTTTCATTTCTGTTTATATATTTTTACAACGGAAAGCGCGGAGAGCTTCCGATGAAGTATTTCTTTTATGCGGCCTATCCTTTGCATCTTCTTTTATTTTGGGCAATGGTATATTTTCCAAACAGGTGATTATATATGATATTTGACACACATACTCATTATGATGACGAGGCGTATGATACAGACAGAAATGAGCTCCTTTCAGGTCTTCCGGAAAAGGGAGTGGGTCTTATATGTAACATAGGCGCATCTATGGCCGGTGCAAGACAGTCAGTAAAGTTCAGTGAAGCATATAAGCACATATATGCGGCAGCAGGCGTGCATCCGGATGAGGTCTATGACCTATTCCCGGGAATGAAGCCCGAAGAAACAGAAGCACTGTTCGAAGAGCTAAGCTGTGAGGACATAGATAAGGCACTGGGTTTTAATGTGGAAATAACAAAAAAACAGGATGACAAAGCCGAAGCAGACCAGAGCCGGGATAATAAGAATGAGATTTTAAAAAGAATAGAAGAATATTGCGATGCTGTTTTCGAAGAACTTGAAATGCTGGGCAGGGCTAAGAAGACAGTGGCAATAGGAGAGATAGGGCTTGATTATCACGGCTTTGGCATATATGAGATAAAACCCGGAAAAAAAATTCAGAGATATTGCTTTCTGAGACAGCTGAAACTGGCGATAAGGCTCAATCTTCCGGTAGTGATACATTCAAGAAATGCCTGCGAGGATACGATGGATATCATGAGGGCGGCGCATAAAAAGGGGCTTAAGGGAGCAGTCATTCATTGCTATTCTTACAGCAGGGAAACAGCAAGAGAATATCTGGATATGGGCTTTTATCTGGGCTTTGGCGGCGTTATAACCTATGAAGGGCAGAAGAAGCTTACAAAATCACTGGAAATTACACCTTTAGATAGAATACTGACAGAAACTGACTGCCCTTATCTCACACCCGTTCCGATAAGAGAAAAAGGCACAGATGCAAGAAATGATTCGACATATCTTCCTCATGTAATAAAGCGTGTGGCAGAGATAAAGGGAGCGGAGCCCCGGGAAATTGAGAATATAAGCTTTAAGAATGCATGCAGGTTTTACGGAATAGAAAGCGCCGAGGTTATTCACGGCACATGAGAGTGTCTGCTTAGTGCTGCTGTATTCCTACCCTGACACGGTTCACAGATTCACATCGCGTAAGACCTCGACGCAAGTTAAAGTATATTAAAGACAGATGGTTTTGTCAATGAGTTGCGAACCTGCGACGAGCATGCCGTCTGTGGGCAATGATAAAAAGGCAGTTGTAAAGGCAGGGAATATATTTATGAGAGAGCTTATAGAGGCGAAAAACACCATAGCCTTTCTAAAGACACATGGCATTGACGCAAAAAAACGCTACGGACAGAATTTTCTCATTGATAAATATGTGCTGGAACGCATTATGGAAGGTGCGGGAATAACCAAAGAGGACATAGTGCTTGAAATAGGCCCCGGCATAGGCACACTTACGCAGGCCTTATGTGAAAGAGCGGGACATGTTATTGCTGTCGAAATCGATAAGGATATGATACCCCTGCTTGAGGAGAATCTGTCAGAGTATGACAATTATGAACTTATAAATGAGGATATACTCAAGGTGGATCTTGCGTCATTGCTGGCAGACAATAAAAAAGCCAAGGTCGTTGCCAATCTTCCGTATTATATAACCACGCCTATTATCATGCAGCTTCTGGAAAATAAGCTTCCGATAGACTCCATAACGGTCATGGTACAAAAGGAAGTGGCAGACCGCATGCAGGCGCCTCCCGGCGGAAAAGATTACGGGGCACTCACGCTTGCTGTTAAGTATTATTCTCAGGCTGAAATAATTGCAAATGTTCCGCCGAATTGCTTTATCCCAAGACCCGGGGTGGATTCTGCCGTCATAAAGCTTAACTGCTATGATAAGCTGCCGGTGCAGGCTGAAAATGAGGAAAAGCTCTTCGAAATAATAAAGGCGGCATTTGCCCAGCGCAGGAAGACCCTTGCAAATGCACTTAAGAACTATCCGAAGCTGAATTTAAGCCGTGAAAGAGTTGAAGAAGCACTTACGGAAATGGGACTTAATGCCGACATAAGAGGAGAAAGACTCTCACTTGGGGAATTTGCAAAGCTTACGGATATATTGAGTTGACGACAAAGTCGTTTGACAGAAAAAAAAGACACAATGTCTTCTGCAATGCACAGACCGGAAATGTTGTGCTTATGGGGCTGGCACTCGGTTCGGGAAAAATGACGGAGGCAATTTATTATCTGATTCCGATATCAGCATATCTGGGAGGCTCGTTTATCTCGGAAATACTGCCAAATCCCGTAAAGCACAGCCTTATGATACGCTGGGACACACTGCTTATAGGTGTAGAAATCCTTGTGGTGATATTTTTAGGCTTTGTGCCGGAGGAAGCTCCGGTACAAATATCGCAGGTAGCAATCAATTTTATTGCATCCATGCAGTTTAATACATTCAGGCAGGCACAGGGAACACCTATGGCGACAACCTTTGCAACAAATCATATAAGGCAGATAGGAATAGGTCTGGCAAAAGAGCTGCACCACCGCAGCAAAACGGATAAAAGTCATCGGGTAAAGCTTAAAAAGCATTGCCTTATGCTGTTTTGCTTTCTTACGGGCGCTGTTATCGGAACCGTATTCTGTCATCTGATAAAGGGCAGAGCAATATGGCTTACGGCAATCCCACTGATAGTCCTGTTTTGTCTGATGATTTGCGATGACAGAATGAACGGAACCGAGCATCTTGAGCAAAAGCCGCTGGGACATTAGAAAAATAATAAAAAATGTCCATAATTATGCGAAAAAGAAGAATCTGAGCATCTTAGGCTCATATACCCACTTAAGACCTCTTATTTCTTCCTTATTTCTGCTTCATTTATAGCAGATGGATTAAGCTGGCTGTTTCTTCTCCTATACCTGACTATTATATTTAATCAACCATAGGTGTTACAA
>CAVBSU010000032.1:0-16729 GCA_963598245.1 Lachnospiraceae bacterium
GCGCGAAGCAATCCGCACTTTTATGATATGTGATATCTGCAAGCACGCAGGCATGGTTGTTTACTCTTAAATAAATCAGGATAGAAAAAAGGGCTGTACACTATTGACCAAAAGCCAATAATGCCACAGCCGCCTGTTTAATAAAAACCATACTCTGATTATTTCATCAGAATATTAAGAGCTAATGCAAGTATGAGGAATAACACGGTTCCGAATTTAGTGATCTTCTCAAGTGTTCCTTCTATACTGCGTCCCTTATTTTTTCCCCAATAGCTGTCAGCCATACCGCCAATGCTTCCGAGTCCGTGAGTATTACCTTCCTGCATAAGGATTATGGCAGATATCACCACTCCTATTATTACATATATCACTGTAAGCAAAATCGTCATTATTTTTCCTCCGTGTTCAGTTACAGGAATAAATTACGAATGAGAACTATACCATATATTTAACATTTCTGTCAAGTAACCGCATTTCAGCTCAAGGCATGTGTTAACGCCTTATGACCTGAGCTCAATATTCATTGCGGCAAGCCCGCCTACGATATTTTTCATGGCTGTCACAATCTCATCGTCCGTAAGAGTATGATCCTTTGCTCTTAAAACTATGCTGTAAGCCATGGATTTATATCCGCTCTTTACCTGAAGACCTTCATATATATCGAAAAGCCTGATATCCTCAAGTAATTCACCGCCGGCCTTTATTATTGTTTTTTCAATATCACCGGCAAGTATTTCTTTGGGAACCACCATCGAAAGGTCACGCGTAACTGCCGGATATTTTGCAATTCCTTCATGCTTTCTGTCAAAGCTTACAAACGGAATAATCTCAGGCATATCAAGCACTGCCGCATATATTCTCATATTATCCTTAAAGCCGTAGTTTCCGGCTGTGACAGGATGGATCTCTCCTATGTACCCTACCGTCTTTCCGGAATAAATAATATCCGCCCTGCGCCCCGGATGAAGATAAGGTCTTTCGGCAGAAGGATCAAGCTCATATCTTTCCGTCATACCCAGATGCTCAAATATTTCTTCTATAACGCCTTTCATAGTATAGAAGTCAATATTATCCCCGTACGCTCCAAATGTCAGCTGAGATCTTTCATCAGGAAGTTCTGACAGCGGAAGTTCATGAGGAATATATATGTTGGCAAGATCATAAAGCCATACATTCTCATTTTTATGATTATAATTAAATGCCAGCGCAGTCATCATGGCATTAAGAGGCTGGGTTCTCATTATTGAAAAATCCTCTCCCAGGGGATTTATGATGGCTATAGCCTTTCTTAAATCATCTCCCTCGGGAATGGAAAGCATATCAAAAGCCTTTGGACTTTCAAAAGCATATGTCATTATATGATTAAATCCCGTAAGCTCTGCTATATTTCTTACCGCGGCCTCAATTCTGAGCTTATAGCTTAATTTTCCCGTGGTAGCTTCCCCGACAGGAAGCGTATCGCAGATCTTATCATATCCGTGGAAACGGAGTACCTCCTCTGCCAGATCACAGGTGGCATAAAGATCACGCCTGAAGCTGGGAACAATTATCTTGTTTGAGGCTTTGTCATAGCCAAGCTCAATCTTTTCAAATATATCGAGCATTTCCTTATCAGAAAGCTTTGTTCCCAAAAGGTCATTTATTCTGTCCGGCTCGAAATCTATTGTTATTTTTTCTTCCGGATGAGGATATATGTCTATAATTCCGCCTATAACCTCACCGCAGCCAAGCTCTTCGACAAGCTCACAGGCACGATCCACAGCCAATCTTGCACTTGCAGGATCCAGTCCTTTTTCAAATATGGATGACGCATCTGTGCGAAGTCCTGCCTTCTTTGCCGAAAGTCTTACATTGACACCGTCAAAATTGGCTCCCTCAAACACCACAGTATGTACATTTTCTGTGATCTTTGAATTTTCGCCGCCCATTACGCCGGCAATGCCTACAGCCTTCTCAGCATCATTTATCATGAGGACTGTATGATCCACAGTCCTGTCCTGTCCGTCCAGCGTTTTGAAAACATCCCCGTCCTTTGCGCACTTGACAACTATTTCGTGACCGCTTAAAGTTTCGTAGTCAAAAGCATGCATCGGTTCACCATATTCAAGCATTACAAAGTTTGTAATGTCTACAAGGTTATTTATGGGGCGAATTCCGCTGTTGCGAAGCCTCTTCTGCATCCATTCCGGTGACGGCGCAAACTTTATATTCTTCACCATTCTTGCGCAGTATCTCGGGCAGAGCCTTTCATCCTCAACCCGTACCTTAAGATAAGAATTTATATCTTCATTATTTCCGGTTTTCTTCGGAGCTTTTACAACAAACTTTTTTCCGAAAACTGCTGCTGCTTCACGGGCAATGCCTATTATGCTGTAGCAGTCCACTCTGTTGGATGTTATCTCATATTCGACTACAACATCATCCATCCCCAGTGCCTTTACGGCGCTGTCTCCGGGTTTGAGTTCAAGCTCTTTTACTGCTGCATCATCAAAAATATAGATGCCGTTTTCAGGTGCGAGAGGATAAGCATTTTTATCAGAGCCGAGTTCCTCTATTGAGCAGAGCATGCCGTAGGAGGGGACTCCTCTCAGCATTCCGGCGTTTATTTCTATGCCGTTTTCCGGCCTTGCGCCGCCGTCATGACCGCCTGCAACTCTTCCGCCTGCCAAAACCACCGGAACAAGGCTTCCTACAGAAGCCTTGCTTATATTAGGCGCTCCGGTAACTATCTGTACGAGTCCGTCTGCGCTGACTCCCTCTGCTCTGGCTGTGCCGACATTGACCTTGCAAATAACAAGCTTATCTGCGTCAGGATGTCTTTCTACGCTTTTTATCTCACCTATAAATATTTTATCTAAATTTTTATCAAGAGCCTCCGCTGTCTCCACCTTTGTGCCTGAAAGCGTAAGCTTATCGGAATACTCCTGAGCGGTTGCCGAAAGCTCAGGAACATAATCCTTTATCCATGAAAGCGGTGTATTCATTATCTTCCCTCCCCAAAATCAGAACTGCTTAAGAAATCTTACATCATTCTCATAAAGAAGACGCATATCATCAATTTCATACTTGAGAATTGCAATTCTTTCGAGTCCGACTCCGAAAGCAAAGCCCGTGTACTCTTCAGGGTTGATACCGCACATTTCAAGAACATGAGGATGAACCATTCCGCAGCCGAGAATCTCTATCCAGCCTTCTCCCTTGCAGAATCTGCAGCCTTTTCCGCCGCACTTAAAGCAGCTTACATCCACCTCCGCAGAAGGCTCCGTGAACTGGAAATGATGAGGACGAAAGCGCGTCTGAGTATTTTCTCCGAACATTTCTCTGGCAAACTGCGTAAGCGTTCCTTTAAGATCTGTCATGGTTATATGCCTGTCAACAACAAGACCTTCTATCTGGTGGAAGGATGGGCTGTGCGTAGCATCTATACTGTCGGAACGGAAGACTCTTCCCGGTGAAATCATACGAATCGGGAGTTTTCCTTTTTCCATCACTCTCGCCTGAGTGGTCGAAGTCTGGCTTCTTAAAAGTATCTTGTCCGTTATATAGAATGTATCCTGTTCATCTCTTGCAGGATGTCCCTCGGGAATATTGAGCTTGGTAAAATTATATTCCTGCCACTCTACCTCAGGACCTTCTACTACCTCATAGCCCATCCCTACAAAAATTCTCTCGACTTCATCGAGTGCAATCTGGTTTGGATGACCGTGGCCGGTGTGAGGCTTTTTTGCCGGCAGTGTAACATCGATAACCTCGTCCTTCAACCGCTGTGTAAGCAATGTATTCTTAAGCTCAGCCTTTGCCTTTTCTATGGCTTCCTCTGTTTTTGATTTAGCCTCGTTTACAAGCTGACCGAAAACAGGCTTTTCCTCAGCTGAAAGATTTTTCATTTCCTTCATTATGGTTGTAAACTGACCTTTTTTACCTAAGAATTCAATCTTCGCTTCATTTATTTCATCCAGAGTCCTGGATTTTGCAATTTTTTCAAGAGCCTCCTGAGTAAGCTCCAACAACTTTTCCTTCATCATATAACCTCACTGTGCATCGTCTTGTGTCGAGAATAATTATCCGTTAGGTGTACCGGGACCATCCTGTATGGAACCGCCTGTGCCTCCGGGTCCTGCAGATGAATATCCGTCATCTGAGTCTGCAGTCGGAGGACCGGGGGAATTCTCTGCTGATTCCGTGCTGTTTCCGGACGCGGTGGTCATTGTTATGTCAGGACCTATAACACCCGATGTGCCGTCTCCCGGGCTGCCCGGGCCGTCCGGAGATGCTGATTCCGACTCGCCTAAGCCGCTTTCCGATTCAGGAAGCGACTCGCTCTCACTCAATGTCGTTTCATCTGTATAATATTCCTTGTGACCTGCATAATATGCCTTATGGTCGACATTACTGCTCACAACTTCGCCGTTTTTCTTTATAACCAGTTTAGTCTCCCAGACAGAACCCTTTGTTCCGGTCGTAGGAGTCTTATCGCTGCCGGGCTGTATAAGCTCTCTTACTATATCCAGCTCCTTAAGCTGTTCCGAACTTAACGAATAGCTGTATCCGTCTTTCAAAACAGGTCTGCCGTAAATCGATATGGTAACAGTCTGATTCGAGTAGTTTGCTCTTATTCCTATGGCATAAGTTTCTGAATTGGAATACTCTGCTATGGATGGCAGATTTGCAAATTTAAAATCAGGTCCTCCCCAGCTTATCGTGGCATCCTGTCCCGGCGTGACATAAGTCGGCTTGAATGTATGTGACTGCCTTGCCGTGATCTTGAGTCCGGCTATGACTGCAGCATTGTAGAGCGTAGAGGAAACCTGACACACTCCGCCGCCTACTTCCTGTACTACTTCCCCGTTGTTGTAGGCTGCTGCCGCTCCATAGCCCTTTTCCTCTGTACGCTGTCCGACTATATTGTTAAATGAAAACTCCTCGCCGGGTCTTATAATTGTTCCGTTAACCGCCGCGCATGCAAGCTGAATATTTTTATTGCGCACGGCATTGCTTGTGGTTTTTGTGGTAAAGCTTGCCAGAGTTTTATAATCACCTACTGTTATATTAGACTCCGGTGATATCACTTTTCCCGGCACATCTACATCTTTTTTATATTCACGCTTCTTAATTGCTGTCAGAATCTCTTCCTTAAGCTTTTCCTCATCCACCCTGAATCCGGATTTTTCACCCTCCATTATAAAGGCATCGGAAGCTTTGTCATATGAGCCTATACTGCCGCCCTGAGGCTCTACATACCACATTGATGCAGCCTTTGACACCACCTCGGATATCTCAGCATCAATTTCTCCCAGGCCAAGCTTGTAATGCTCTGCATTTTCAGCTTCCTCATCCGTCTCTGAGGCTTCATCGCTTTGAGTCTCGGTCTTTTTTCGTCCGAAAAAACCTTTTTTCTCAGTTTCGGTTTCTGCCAATGCTTCTATGTCTTTTTGCTTTTCAGCGGCTTCATTGTCTGCCATTATCCTGTCTAAAAGCTCTGTAAGCGCCCTTTGAACAAGATCCGGCACTTCTATGCTGTCGCTGACACTCACATCCTCAGTTATGGCTTCAGTATTATCTGAATTCATCCCGTCAGGATTTTCGGCATCTCCCATGGTGGCAGCTTCGGTAGTTGCATCTGCCGCTACCGTCTGTATTACCTTTGCTCCCACATCAGCCTTACTGTTTGTAACCCTGAGCTTCCAATCGTATTTTTCACTTACAAGCTTAACTATCTCCTGCGGTGTCATTCCTTTAACGGAAAATGTAAGTGCATCCGCAGCTATTCCTTCCGGAAGAACTTCGCTTAAATCTATATAAGCATTTATGCCGATAATATCCCTGTTTACTGTTTCTGATTCATTCAGAGACTGCGTCACGCCGTTTTTTTTGCCCGGATGCTTAAAAAGCCAGACAACGGCGATTATTATAATCAGAGCAGCAACAACAGCCAAAAGCAGAGGAACCTTTTCCTTACGCCTTCTTCTGCGGGATCTGCTGTGGCCTTGATAACTGCCACCGTAGCTGCCTTTACCTTTCCGTCTGTTTTGTGAAAAACTCATTACTTACATTTCCTTTATCAGAGTCTTACGCTGTTATTTTACGACAAAATTAAGAATTTTTCCCGGAATATATATTTCCTTTACAATATTTCCGCTAAGCCTTGTCATGATAAATTCCCGTCCGGAAGCCAAAACCTCATCCTTATCGGCATTGGCTGCAACTTCAATAGTACCCTTTACCTTTCCGTTCACCTGAACCGGTATCTTGATACTGTCCTCTTTTGTCATTTCCTCATCATACTCAGGCCAGCCTGCCGTAAACACTGAGCCTTTTCCTCCGAGCATGCTCCAGATTTCCTCACCGATATGCGGTGCAAAGGGCGAAATGAGAACAGCAAAGGTTTTAAGCGTTTCCTTATCTATTCCTCCCGTAGTTTTGGCAATGTCTATAAGCGCATTATTGTGCTCCATAAAGCCTGAAACTACAGTGTTTAATGCAAACGCATCAAAACGGGTCTCTATATCACGAATAAGCTTATGACGCTCTGCAAGCATTTCCCTGGTAGGCTCTATGTTAAGATCTTTGGACTGGTCTGCAAGCTTAAAGAAACGGTTAAGGAAGCGGAATACTCCGTCTATACCATTCTCATTCCACTCTGCATCAGCCTCCGGCGGTCCTATGAAAAGTTCATAGAGTCTCAGTGCGTCACAGCCGTAGTTTTCTATCATATCGTCAGGGGAGACAACATTGCCCTTGGATTTGGACATCTTTATGCCGTTTTTACCTGTTATCATGCCCTGATTAAAGAGCTTTGTGAATGGCTCGTCAAAATCAATCACGCCGATATCGCAAAGGAACTTTGTCCAGAATCTGGAATAAAGCAGGTGAAGCACTGCATGCTCAACACCGCCTATGTACATATCTACAGGAAGATATTTATCGGCCTTTTCCCTGTTTACAAGCTCCTTATCATTGTGATTATCAACATACCTCAAAAAATACCATGATGAGCCTGCCCACTGAGGCATGGTATTGGTCTCTCTTTTGGCATCGGCGCCGCACTTTGGACACTTGCAGTTCACCCATGAGCTGATGGCAGCAAGAGGTGACTCTCCGGTTCCGGTAGGCTCGTAATTATCCACCTCCGGAAGCTTTAACGGAAGCTCTTCTTCCGGAACTGCAACATTACCGCAATGAGGACAGTGAATAATGGGAATCGGTTCACCCCAGTATCTCTGTCTTGAAAATACCCAGTCACGAAGCTTGTAATTGACAGTTTTTTTGCCAAGTCCCATCTTCTCTATCATGGCCGGTGCATTTTTTTTCATATCCTCCGAGCGGCTGCCGTTCCAGTCACCTGAGTTGATAAGCACGCCCTGCGCATCAGTATAGGCCTTTTCGGAAATGTCTACATCCTTTCCGTCAGGAGAAATTACAGGAATTATCGGGAGCTCGAATTTCTTTGCAAATTCATAGTCTCTGTCATCATGAGCCGGAACACACATAATGGCACCTGTGCCATAATCAGCAAGAACATAATCCGAAATCCAGACAGGTACCTTTGCTTTGCTGAGAGGATTTATGGCATATGAGCCTGTAAATACTCCGGTCTTTACCTTGTCCTGCATACGGTCTACATTGGATTTCATCGAAGCGTCAAGTATGTACTTATCTACAGCTTCCTTTGTCTGTGAGGTAGCAAGCTTGGCTGCAAGCGGATGCTCCGGGGCAAGTACCATGAATGTAGCTCCGTAAAGAGTATCTGGGCGGGTTGTATATACGGTAAGCTTTTTACCGTCTGTGCCTTCCTTTACATCCTTTACAGGATTCTCAAGCTCGAAGTATACCTCCGCACCATAGGATCGTCCGATCCATTCTGACTGCATCTTCTTAACCTTCAGAGGCCAGTCAAGCTTATCCAGATCTTCCAAAAGTCTGTCTGCATACGCGGTTATCTTAAGCATCCACTGTCTCAGGTTCTTCTTTGTAACAGATGTACCGCAGCGCTCACAGCAGCCGTTTACGACTTCTTCGTTCGCAAGGCCGGTTTTGCAGGAAGGGCACCAGTTGATAGGAAATTCCTTTTCATAAGCAAGACCCTTTTCAAACATCTTTACAAAAATCCACTGAGTCCACTTGTAGAATGCCGGATCCGTGGTATTAACCTCTCTGTCCCAGTCATAAAGGGCATTTATCTGCTTTATCTGCCTTTTTATATTTTTAATGTTAGCCTCTGTTGAAACAGCAGGATGAACATGATTTTTTATTGCATAGTTTTCCGCAGGAAGCCCGAATGCATCCCAGCCCATCGGATGAATAATATACTTTCCCTTTATAAGCTGATATCTGCTCCATGCGTCAGAAATAACATATCCTCTCCAATGTCCTACATGAAGTCCGTTTCCTGACGGATACGGAAACATGTCAAGACAGTAATACTTTTCTTTCTTTCCGTCATCAACATTGACCGGATTCTTTTCCCAATACTCCTGCCACTTTTTCTCAATTACCTGATAATTATACTGAGCCATTTTTTTACCTCATCAGAATATACCTATGAGACCTTTTACACTTTATGTCAAAGTCTCTAACCTATAAAGTCTAAAACATATCAAATTCACTGTCAATACGACAGTAGGGCTGTTTTAACGGAAAAATTCATAAACCTTCTTTGCTGCTGTCGCATTCATTTCCTCAACCTTTAAAAGCTCTGAAATCTCAGCCTCGGATATCGCCTTTATGTCCCTGAAATATCTGAGCAATGCTTTTCTTCTCTTTTCTCCTATACCGGGAATATCGTCAAGTACAGAATGCACCTGTTCCCTGCTTCTTAAGCTTTTATGATATTCAATGGCAAACCTGTGAGTTTCATCCTGTACTCTGGTTATAAGCCTGAAAAGCTCACTGTGAAGATCTATCGGAAGCTCTTCATTGTTATAATATAAGCCTCTGGTTCTGTGATGCTTGTCCTTTACCATGCCGCAGACAGGAATACTTATCTTCAGCTCACTTAGTACATCAAGTGCCGTATTTACCTGCCCTTTTCCTCCGTCCATGAGTATCAGTTCGGGAAAGACTCCGAAAGATGAAAGACTGCCGCTGCCCTTTCTTTCCTCAATACCGTGTTTGAATCGTCTGGTCAATACCTCCTTCATCGAGGCATAATCATCCGGTCCTTTTACCGTGCGTATCCTGAATTTGCGATAGTCACTCGTTTTTGGCTTTCCGTCAATAAAGACCACCATGGAACCTACTGATTCAAAGCCGTTGGTATTGGATATATCAAAGGATTCCATACGGCAAAGCGTATCAAGCCCCAAGAGACTCCTTAACGCTTCCTGTGCTCCCTTTGTCCTTTCGGTTTCTTTTTTCAGCCTTTCAAAATCCTTTATAAGCTGGTTTTCGGCATTCTTTACAGCCATTTCCACAAGCTTTTCCTTGTCTCCCCGCTTGGGTATGATGAGCTTCACGCCTCGTCCCCGGTTTTCTGACAGCCACTTCTCCAAAAGCTCCGTGTCAGCTGCTTCGGTCTGTATCCATATTTCTTTCGGAATATATGGTGTGCCGCAATAATACTGCTTAAGAAAGGCTGATATTACATCCCTTATATCATCCTTCTCATCTATATCAAGATGAAAATATTCTCTGCCGATCATCCTTCCGTTTCTTATAAAAAACACCTGTGAAACGGCTGTTTGTGACAGCATGCTTATGCCTATGATGTCTCTGTCATCAGTGTCTGCCGCCCTTGTCACCTTTTGACTCTCGGCTAATGAATTTATTTCATTAAGCAGCTCTCTGTACTCTATTGCTTTCTCAAATTCAAGAGAGTCTGCCGCAAGCTGCATCCTGTCATTAAGATATCCTTTTACATAATCATATCTTCCGCTTAAAAAATCAACTGCCCTGTCTATATATCTTTTATACTCATCCGCGCTTATATATCCGCCGCACGGAGCCAGACACTGACCGATATGATGATACAGACACGGTCTTTCCCTTCCTATTTCCTGAGGCAGTCTTTTACTGCAGGAACGAATTTTGAATATTTTTCTCAGAAGAGCTATGGTGTCCTTTACTGCAGATGCCGAGGTGTAAGGTCCGAAATACCTTGCTTTATCACGCTTAACCTTTCTTGTAAGGAAAATGCGGGGGAATGTTTCGTCTGTAGTCACCTTTATATACGGATAGGTTTTATCATCCTTAAGCAGTGTATTATATTTGGGCGAATACTCCTTTATAAGATTATTTTCAAGTACCAGTGCCTCCATCTCTGAGTCAACAACTATATACTCAAAGCGTTCTATAAGTGAGACCATTTTTTTTATTTTTTCAGTCTTGCCCTTTGATGACTGAAAATACTGCCTGACCCTGTTTCTTAAGTTTACAGCCTTCCCGACATAGATGATTTCGTCTTTGGGTCCATGCATAATATAAACTCCCGGCCTTGTCGGGAGTTTTTTCAGTTCTTCCTGTATATCAAAGTTTTTATTCATAGGTAATAATTGGTCCGTCCGATTCAAGTATGGCTTTGTCTGACTCCGAGAGATCTTCACCGTCGAGTGCGTTCTTCAGTTCTGTGGGGAATGTTTCCGTTATATCCTCAGCCGTTTCCTCAGGCGGAAGCGCCGCTCTTGATTCTTCAATGCGCAGACTTTCGGCTTCTGCCTCTTCAGGTGACAAAAGTCCGCTGTAGTCATAATTCACGGAAGCTGACCAGAGTATCCATTCATCATAGCCTGCGTCATATACCGCCTGAATTTCCTGCCTTACCGCCGCCGCATCATAACTTATATAATTACCGCTTCCAAGCCACGATGCCGTAAACGCCTGAAGCCACGGCCTTACCGCGGCCTGTCTTTCACCGTCCGTATATGCACGGCCCAAAGCGTTTCTTGAGCGTTTAAGTGCGCCCAATATAGCCTCATACGGATGCCTATCCGGCATATCCAGACCAAAATTTCCGGCTGAATAATGGGACGGATAAATCATGGGACACATATAGTCTGCAAGACCTGCAAGCTGTGCATAGTCCTGCCCTACGGCACGAGAGTCTATCTGACTGCCGATAATAGTTCCGAATACATCGCAGGATACAAAAACTCCTTCTTTTTTAAGTCCGTCCGTAAGATACTGTACAGCCTCTGTTATTATACTGATTTTATCTCTTCCCTTTGTTTCCTCCTCATCAAAAATACAGTCCGAGGCTCCCTTATCGGTGCAAAATCTTATATAGTCAAACTGTATCTCGTTAAAGCCGTCTTTGGCACAGGCCTTCCCTATGTCAAGAAGGTAGTCCCAATACTCCTTTTTATAAGGATTTATCCATGTATATCCGCTGTTATCCTTATAGATACTGCCGTCCTGGTTTGTAAGACACCACTCAGGCTTAACCTTTCCGATATAAGGGTCCCTCATTGAAACAATTCTCGCAATGGTATATATATCGTGCTCTTTGAATTTTTTCATAAGCCCCGGCATATCATCAACAACTGCTTCTACGGCGCCAAGCTCATCTGCCGTACTTACGCCCTGCATGCTGTAGGTGATTTTCCCGTAGTCATCCTTAATATCGATAACTACGGCATTCAGTTCCGTATTATCCATGTTGTCCCAAAAGGTACTCATAAAGCTTTCATTGGCCAGAGGCTTGCTGGCAAGATAAATACCCTTTACTTTAACTGCCTCTCTTGTATCTTCATATAATGGCGCTTCTTCAGGCTCAGTTTCTTCCGTCAGTTCCTCGGCAAATGTTTCCTCGGATGTTTCATCCATACTGATGTCTATGGATGTTGTTTCAAGCGTTGATCTGTCAAACTCAGGATCTAAAGCCTCCGGCTCATATCTTCTGCATCCTGCAAGACAAAAAGCCATGATACAAACCATGGCTGATACCAACTTGAAAGAGTGTGGTTTACTGTTTTTTTTAATAACCATTAAGCTCCTGTCTTTTCCATCTGAAATCAGGTATTACATCTGACCAGTTTTTAATTCCCAGTATTTCCTTTGCAAATGCCGAGTACTCAAGTGTGGTTTTCTTTTTATCTATGTTTTTAAAAACCTGCCATATGTATTTTTTCTGATCCGGTTTAATATTCACATCATCCGTTGATTTTGTAGTCCAAAGTCCGAAAGCCAGCGAAACCTTCTTTTCAGACGGAGCATCTATCTGTCTGGACAGTATAAACTCGTCTATATACGGATTTGAGTCAACTATATAATATGCATATGCAAATGAAGCAGCCTGCAGCTTTTCAACATTGCCCCTTGTATAGGACTGAGAGGTGAAGCCCTGCTCTGATAATATTATATGTCTTACATTTCCTTTCCTGTCAAGCATTGAAGGTCTTTGCATATAATCTGTAAGTATGGAAAGATTGGCAAAATTTACCACCTTGGAATCTTCGCTCCATGATACCTGACCGGTTTGAAAGTCGTCCCAGAATTCCGGCTCAACAGTTGGTACGCAATAGGGATGATAAGCAAGTCCCCAGTCTATATTTCCGTGTGCATTTATTGAATCCGCAAGAGTTTTAAGCGTGGCCCTGGCAGTATATGTAATAGAATTGTCATTGCCCTGATTCCAGTTATTATCCAGAGAAAAGAACACTCTGGCGTTTGCCTGATTGCTTTTAATGGCGTTATAAAACACTCTGAAGGCTCTCTCATATTCCTTCGTATAATCAGAAATACTCATGGGCCCAACATAGTTCCAGTTCTGATTGTTTATTTCATTTCCTACAATCCAGTTTTGAATGCGTCCGTGGTCGGAATTGGTTCCCCCGTAGCGTTCCGCAAGAAAAGACGCAATGGCCTTGATTGTTTTATATCCCGCCTCTGTGGAGGCATTAAAATTATAATAATTTATCCCGTCAATCTTTTGCTGTCCCGGGTAGAAAAGATCTGAAGCCTTGGTATTATATCTGTTTAACAGAATAGCTGTTACATTCATGCTCTTATTGGAGAACATGGATACTGTTTTATCATATGCCCCTACAACATTCTTATCAAAGTGATAGGTTTCTCCGTCATAGGTATAATCAATGCCCTTTCCCAGAAGCGTATCAAAGGGTATATTTATGATTACATTGCATACACCCAGCTGAAATGCATCCGATATCTGCTCAATCTCTATAAGAAGCCCCTTTTTCGAAAGCGGTTCCTTGTATTCCTTTGTATTTTTTGCAACTGTTTCAGGATTTGTTACATATATGGCATCGGATACTTTTTTATAGGTTTTTCCCGTCCATACGCATACCAGAAAGCGATTATACAGTCTGTCATCCTTTTTTCCGGAATTAAGCGGCAGTCTGAATGTGACTGTATCGGATTTTTGTACATAGGATACATTTCTGTGATTAGCTATGCTGTCCTCATAGGGAGCAAGCTCCAAAAGATAAAAGTTGGTATCCCTGCCTGTCTCAGTATCAGGCGATGTGATTGTTCCGTCCTGTGTACCCTTTATTACGATTTCATCGCCTTCAACGACGCATGAATTCCAGGTTATATGCTCCGTAGGCTTCTCCGCATTGGTCAATGCATCGGCAGCCTTATTTAAAGCAGTCTCGTCTGAGCCTGCATACGCATTGAGTGAAAAAAGACATATAAACAGTAATATTATTTTTATTGCAGCAGCTTTTTTTAAAGCCTTATTTATATATATCATTCTTTAAATCTGCCTCTGTATCATACTTTCAGACAGTATAGCATAGAAAGAGGAACGGTTCTATGCCGTTCCCCTTTCACTTAATTTACAGCTTTATTAAGTTTAATCAGTCCTCATCCTTTTCTCCTGAGGCAATGACTGCCGCCTGAATATCAGACGGTGCCTGTTCGTAGCGGATAAGCTCATATTCATAGGCTCCTATACCTCCGGTCATGGAACGAAGATCCGTGCCGTAGCCGTAAAGCTCTGACATGGGTATCTCGGCTTCGATGGTCTGCTTTCCGTGATGATTTGAATTCATACCCAGAACGCGGCCTCTTCTGCGGTTAAGATCTCCCATGACATCTCCCGTATATGCATCCGGGACAGTCACTTTAAGGCTTGCTATCGGCTCCAGAATAACAGGTGAAGCCTTCATGAAGCCATCCTTAAACGCAAGCGTGGCAGCCATCTTAAATGCCATTTCCGATGAGTCTACAGGATGATAAGATCCGTCCGTAAGTGTAGCCTTAATACCCACTACGGGATATCCGGCCATGGGACCTTTTAAGACGCACTCCTGAATGCCCTTTTCTACAGCCGGGAAGTAGTTTTTAGGAACAGAACCTCCGAATATCTTTTCTTCAAAAATATACGGCACTGTGGTGTCGCCGGATGGCTCGAACACCATGAGTACATCGCCGTACTGACCGTGTCCTCCGGACTGCTTTTTGTGCTTTCCTCTAACCTCGACTCTTTTCAGGATAGTCTCTCTATATGCAAATTTTGGTTTTGAAAGCTCTATATTTACCTTGTATCTGTCGGCAAGCTTTGATTTAACTACATCAAGCTGCTGATCGCCTATTCCATAAATAAGTGACTGTCTGTTTTCAGTATCATTTACCAGTCTCAGTGTCTTATCTTCTTCGAGAAGTTTTGAAAGACCTGCCGCAACCTTATCGTCATCACCCTTTGTTAAAGGAGCATATGCCATATAAGCATAAGGAACATCTATGTCTGCCATCTTATACGCTATAGGAGCATTTCTCTGAGCTATAAGCGTATCCCCTGTCTGCGTAACGGTAAGCTTTGCAAGAGCACCGATATCACCGGCTGTAAGCTTTGAAACCTCGGATGCATCTTTTCCGGACATTATATAGAGCTTTCCTATTTTTTCATCCTGCTCTCTGATTGTATTATAGAGCACACTGTCAGAATTAAGCTCTCCGGTTACAACCTTGAACAGGCTGTATTTTCCGATAAACGGATCTACTATTGTTTTCCAGATGAGCACTGATGCCGCTGCATCAGCATTTGGAACGGCAGTAAATCTCTCGCCTGTTGCAAGGTCGGTACCGATACATTCTCTCTGATCCGGAGACGGAAGATATTTCTCAATACACTGAAGCAAATAGTTCATGCCCTGACAGTTAAGACCTGAGCCCATAACAACCGGAGTTATCGTACACTTATGAACATTTTCCTTGAGTGCGTCATATATCTCGTCTGCCTTGAATTCCTCTCCCGCAAAATAACGCTCCATAAGCTCATCTGAGGTTTCGGCAACTGCCTCCATAAGAGATGCTCTCGCGGTTTCAAGCTGCTTTTCAACATAATTCGGAATCGGAACCTCTACTTTATTCGAGGCTGAGGTATATTTTCTTCCCTTCATCTTTATTACATTGACATAACCTACGAATTTTCCGTCCTCTCTTATAGGTATCTGAAGCGGTGATATTGAACGACCGAACTCTGTATTAAGTTTAATGGTCAGTGTTCTGAAGGAAGCGTCATCGTCATCCATGTTTGTTACAAAAAATATTCTCGGGAGGTGATATTTTTCACAAAGCTCCCATGCTTTTCTGGTTCCCGGCTCAATGCCCGACTTACAGTTAACAACGATAACAGCCGCATCAGCAACGCTTATGGCTTCTTCAACTTCCCCGACAAAATCGAATGATCCCGGAGTGTCAAGAAAGTTTATTTTTATATCACTCTTTTCGCCCTTGAATTCTACAGGAACTACAGCTGTCGAAAGAGAAATCTTTCTCTTCTGCTCCTCTTTATCAAAATCGCTGACTGTATTTCCGTCAGCAACCTTACCGGGCCTTGATATAATACCGCCGGTATATGCGAGTGCCTCGACTATTGTCGTTTTTCCCGCCCCTCCGTGTCCGAGTAATACCACATTTCTGATGTCCCTAGTGTTATACGCCTTCATGATGATATGGCTCCCTTCAATTTTCTATAATAAAGATCCTGAACTTCAGATCTCATATCCCTTTACAGTAAGATAATTCTTTATAATATCCGAAATCTGCTGATAATCGAGTTCTGTCGTGTTAATGCAGAGATCATAATGTGAGCAGTCGTCCCAAACGCTTCCTGTATAGTAGTTATAATACTCTGCCCTTCCTTTATCCTTTGCAAGAATTTTCTTTTCAGCGGCAGGTGTATCTATAACCTCTAATTCTTTAATGCGCTCTATCTTCTTTTCCATATTGCAGTAAACATATATGGATATGACATTTGTGACCCCGGCTTCTTTAAGGATGTAATCAGCTGCACGGCCTGCTATAATGCAGGTTTCCTTTGCTGCAAGCTCTCTTATCATTTTGGCCTGAAATTTAAAAAGATTGTCCCTGTTCGTAAGATTAAAGCCTGTAGTAGGTTCGCCCAGCGAAGGTCTGAGTGTTTCAAATACCTTATATAAAATATTACTTCCTGCCTTTTCGTCCGCAAGCCTGAAATACTGCTCACCTATGGCTGACACTTCAGATGTGATTGTAAGAATTTTCTCATCATAAAAATCTATGCCCAGTTCCCTGGATAAAAGCTTGCCTACGCTTCTTCCGCCTGAACCATATTGCCTGTTAATGCAAAGTGCAAATCTTTTATCGTCCATATAATACCTCCAAATAAAGACATTCGCTTTTGTCTATTATAGCATGTGAAATGTAAAATACATAGTGCTTTTTTGTTAATTTTTACCGAATATGGGTCAAATAAGTTACAGTTCAGCCATGCGCTGACTCATTTAAACGTTGATTTATATTTCAAGGCGCATAAGCCGGGCTTTTTAATAAGCCCTCCCCTTTT
>CAVBSU010000033.1:0-16589 GCA_963598245.1 Lachnospiraceae bacterium
AAGCGATACAGAACGCGCTTTATAATCAATATAATTATTGCCGCATTCATAACATGCCTTACGGAAAGCCTGCTAATATTTAATATCGGCAGGCTTATGTCTGTTTTTGGAACAGCTGCCGAAAGTGCACAGGTAGATGCGGTTTTATATGTGCTTACTGCAAGTGCTATTTTTGGCGTGTCACTATATCTTTTGCAGAGAAAATCCATAAATTACATAGACGAAATTTCGGCTGCCATGAAGGACATGGCTGACGGAAAGCTGGATTCCAAGGTGGAAATACGCGGAGATGATGAGTTTTCGGAGATGGCAGAGGCACTCAACACCATGGGAGAGGATCTGCAAAAGCTGCTTATCATGGAGCGGGAGGCAGAGCAGTCAAAAACGGATCTTATAACAAATATCGCCCATGACCTGAGAACGCCGCTGACATCCATTATCGGATATCTGGATCTTCTGACGGGTCCGGCCTCGGATAAGCTTTCAGCGGAACAGAAGAAACGCTATCTTTCCATCGCATCAAACAAATCCAAAAGACTTGAAAAGCTTATAAATGATCTTTTTGAATTTACAAAGCTGAGCTACGGAAAAACAACCATGAAGGTGGGATATATAGACATAGTAAAGCTTCTGGAACAGCTTTTGGAGGAATCATATCCGAGCTTTGCCGAAAAAGGCTTAAGCTATGAGCTTAAGAGCAATGCCTCGTCACTTGAGATCGCGGCGGACGGAGGTCTTATTGCAAGACTGTTTGAAAATCTCATCGGAAATGCCATAAAATACGGAGCGGACGGAAAAAAGGTAACAGTACGCATAAATGCCGAGCCTGAAAACGACAGTGTGGAGATAAAGGTTATAAACTACGGCTTCGTCATAGAAGAAAAGGACCTTCCGCTGATATTTGATAAATTTTACAGAGCGGATCGGGCACGCTCCACACAGACAGGAGGCACGGGTCTCGGGCTTGCGATAGCGAAGGATATAGTCAACATGCACGGCGGAAGCATAACGGCAGCCTCTGACTTAAACGGAACTGTATTCACTGTAAGACTTAAAATACATTTTGATAAAACAAGGGAAAACCTTAAGAGAGCATAACAGTGGCAAATTATAAAGCGGGAAGTCGGGATTGAAAAAAGGAACCATCCGAAAATTAAAGAAGCATATTTTTACGGGGGCTGTGACTGCGGCCTTTATTTTTGGTGTGCTTTCACTGTTTGAAATATGCTTATCTAATCATATAAAAAGCTATGCAGCCGTGAATACAGAGGACTCGCCTGCTTCTGATACGGGAAATCAGGTCAGCATTGAATTTATTGAAGGTGATAAGAACGAGGATAAAAAAATCCCCGATAATATAAGCATGGAATTTGGCTACGGCTTTCAGAACACTGCAAAATCAGGCCGCATGCTTCCCTTTTATGTGGATTTTAATAATCAGGGTGAAACAGACATTGACGGTCGCCTTATTATCGAGGTGACGGGAAGCGTAGAGGCAGACAGAAATGATTTTGAAGAGGCAAAGGTGAATTACTGCTTCGAGACAAAAATACCTGCCGGAAAAACAACAAAGCTGCAAAATACCATTTCCATTGCGGAAACAAACAGCCGGGTAAGGCTTGTGCTGGAGGATAAAAACGGAAACATACTGTGTGAAAAGAATACAGAGGCAGTCTTTCAGCAGACGGCAGGTGCAGAGCTTCTTATAGGAGTGCTTTCAGAATCTCAGAAGAAGCTTGAGTACTTTAAAAACCTGAGCATAGCGGATACTCAGCTTCGCACAAGAACCGTGAACCTGGAGGCTGAAAGCATGCCCGAAACAGCGTCCGGACTTGAACAGCTGGATATGATTATAGTTTCGGATTATGATATAGAAAGGCTTTCGGCTGAAACTGTAGAGATGCTCGGAACATGGACCGAAAACGGCGGCATAATGCTTATAGGAACCGGAAATGACAGAGAAACAGCTAATACCATATGCGAAGCCCTGGTGAGTGAATTAAGCATAGGATTGCCCTCTGAAAGAGCCGTAAACATGGGCATTGAGTATTCCAAGACAAATCCTGACGATGCAGTGCTCAGGCTTAAGGTCTGTGATATCTTTGCGGCGGGCGGAATACAGGTGATGCAGTCGGATGATATTGCCATGCTTACGACAGTTCCTGTCGGAAACGGCATAATAGGAATTACGGCCTACGACCTTTGTGATATAAGCGAATTCTGCACAGAGGAGATAAATTATGCGGACGATCTTTTAAAGTCTCTGATAGGCTCATCAAGGCTTACAAAGCTTATAAATTCCGCAAAGCACAGTGACAGACTCTATGACAAGGCAGAAAGCCTTGTGGGGATCGCAGATCCGGACAGACTTCCCGGAGCAGTGCCCTATATACTTTTCTGCATAGCATATCTGTGCCTTATAGCAGGACTTTATATTTATCTTCGTATGAGAGGACTCTCCATATTTTATCATGCCTTTATTCCGATAGTGTCATTTATGAGCGCCATAGTTTTATGGCTCTTAAGCTCCGGCCTGAGAAGCGACGGAATAAGCTTTGATTATGCGGTCATGAGGGAAATTCACGACGGCTATGTCATGGATGAGGGCTTCATGAAGATATCCTCGGCAGCCCTCAGGGAATATAAGCTTAAGGTTCCGGCAGAGTATGAGCTGCATCCGATAGTACACGGGGCCAGGGATGTTCAGCCGGAAAAGGAAACTGCACTCAAGGGCTTTTTAAGCTTTGAAGAAGGCACAGAGACGGACAATCTGTCCGAGGCAAGAATAGCTCTGAAAAATTCGGAGACGGAAACATATATAAGTGCTTCCGATATGAAGCCCTTTGCAGGCCTCATAAGCGAATATTCCGCAAAAATTTCTGACAGCGGATTTGAAAAAGTCGAGACAAATATAAGCATCTTCGGAGACGAAATATCGGGAAGCATTGACAATAAAACAGAATATAATCTTGAAAATGCCGCGCTTATTATGTACGGCAGGCTGATAAAGCTCGGCAATATAAGAGCCGGTGAAAGAAAAGAGCTTGAGGACTGTGAGCTTATGGAATACCCTGTGGGCGATGCTGCGGCGGTGGCTGAGGAAATTACGGGTGTGCGCCTTGAAACACCGGGCACAAATAATTATGTAAGGGCACTCAGAAGATCAAGATTATTTGATTATTATATAAGCAATTCTCTTTACGGATATTTTTCCGGAGCAAGACTTGTAGCGTTTGCAGACGGAGTCGACCTGATGAAGGATATAAGCTCCGAAAGTCGTATAGAAAGCCACGGAAGCATGCTTATTTCGGTGCAGACAGAGGCTGATTTTAAAAAGGGTTTGAGAAGCTGTGACAGCTGTATGAGTACGGAGCCGAAGCTTGTCTCCGGAGAATATGACGCAGCAAGAAACCTTACGGCAAGCACCTGCGTGCTTGAATATACTCTCGGAAACGATATTGATGTAAATATGCTTAAATTCAACAGGTTAAGCGAGAACTTCGAGAGCGAAGATATAGCTGTATTTACGGGCAATGTCTCATTTTACAACTATGTCACGGGACGCTATGATCTGATGGGAGAAAATATATACGACGGACTGTCTGCGGCAGAGCTTGCAGGCTATCTTTCACCGGGGAATACCATAACCGTAAGATATGCGGCGGATGATACCGCAGGAGGCATGGAGAGGCTGTATCTTCCGGTACCATATGTAACGGGCACACAAAGGCGGTGATTTAATGCTTAAGGTAGAGGGAATAAAAAAATTCTACGGTCACTTCTGTGCGCTGGACGGGCTTAATCTTGATATAAGCGAGGGCTCGCTATTTGGCTTTGTGGGACCTAACGGTGCAGGCAAGACTACAGCCATAAGAATAATGACCGGTATTATATATCCCGATGAGGGAATGGTCAGCATAAATGACATGACGCCTGAGAGTGACGGGAAGTATTACCGCAGTATGATCGGCTATGTGCCGGATGCATTCGGCATATATAATAATCTCAAAGTAAACGAATATATGGAGTTTTTTGCCGCCTGCCTGGGCATTGACGGGATGGAGGCAAGAAAAAAAAGAGAACAGCTTCTGGATTATGTAGAGCTTACGGATAAGGCTGACTTTTATGTCGAGGCTCTGTCGAGAGGCATGAAGCAGAAGCTTGCCCTGGCAAGAGCACTCATAAATGATCCGCCAATACTTATCATGGACGAACCTACATCAGGTCTGGATCCGAGAACCAGATATGAGTTCAAGCAGATAGTTGGAGAGCTGTCAGACAGAGGAAAAACTATAATTATAAGCTCGCATATCCTGAGCGATATATCGGAATTGTGTACGGATATAGGGATTATTGATCAGGGAAGTATAGTTATGTCAGGTCGTCTGATGGATGTCATGAAGATAGTAACGGCCGAAAATCCGATAATAATATCAATGTCGAAAAAAACGACGCAGGCGATTAAATTCCTAAGAGAGGACAGCAGCGTAAAATCTCTTGCCATAAAGGGCAATGACCTCATGGTAAACTTTGCGGGCGGCGCAAGAGACGAAGCGGATCTTTTAAGAAGAATGATAGAGGCAGGGCTTCCGGTAAGGAGCTTTTCGAGAGAAAAGGGCTCATTGGAGTCCATATTCATGCAGCTTACGGGTCACGGAGAGGAGCATACGATATCAGGATATGATGCTTTTTAGTCCCATAGTAAAAAAAGATATAGAGGTAAGAAGCCGCAGCTACTCGCTTCCTGCGATACTCACAGCCGTAAATTCAGTTCTTTTTCTGGTGGGGCTGATGGGTACCTTCGGGCTTATTACAGGCATGAAGCAGAGCTCGCAAACCTTTTACAGAGGCTTTCTTACGGTATATGTGATAGTAGTCATGACAGAGTATATTATCATATTATTTACGGCTCCGCTCTTTACGGCTTCATCAATTTCGGGAGAAAGACAGACAGGCACCTTTGATCTTTTGCTGACCACAAGCCTCTCACCTGCAGATATAGTCAAGGAAAAGCTTGTAAGTGCAATGCTCAGCATGGGGATGATTATCACATCCTTCCTTCCGGCAATGCTTATTCCGCTCATGTTCGGAGGCGTGAGTCTGATAGACACGCTGCTTATGCTTACAGCCTTCTTTCCGGGAGCATTTTTAATGCTTTCTGTCGGAATGCTTGCAAGTGCAGTCAGCCGTTCGGTCACAAAAAGCTTTGCCATAGCCTACGGAACGGCACTTTTTATAACGGCGGGTTTTATCATGCTGCCGGTACTTACAAGACTGTTTGTGTCATCAAATAATAACGGACTGGCATATATACTGGCATTTGATCCCATACTTCCGGTAATATCACTTCTTGCAGAACAGATAGGAGAGGAAAGCTTCATCAGGCTTTTATTTGAATTTATGAGGCTTAAGCCGGAAACGGCATTTCTGGAGCATACGGTGCTGATAAGCATGGTGCTTCAGACAGCCGCAGGCATAGGGCTTACGGTGCTTGCGGTATTAAATGTCATGCCGTGGCGTTATAAGGAGTGGAGAAGACATTCCTGATGTACACAAAAATAAGCCTTACTCAGGCTTTTAAAGAAACTATTTTAATGTATAATGAGCAATGTATGAAAAAGATAATTCTTACCGGCGGCGGGACTGCCGGACATGTCACACCCAATATCGCACTTCTGCCGAGACTTGAGGAAGCAGGCTTTGAGGTACTCTATATAGGAAGCATAAAGGGTATTGAAAAGGAACTTATAACAAAGGAAGGCATTGAGTACAGAGCTATCTCCTCGGGAAAGCTGAGGAGATACTTTGACATTAAAAATTTCACGGATCCATTTCGTGTCATAAGAGGATACTTTCAGGCAAAAAGCATAATGAAAAAATTCAGGCCCGATATTGTTTTTTCAAAGGGAGGCTTTGTGGCAGTGCCTGTCACTATGGCAGCAAAAACCTTGAAAATTCCGGTCATAGCACACGAGTCAGATATGACACCGGGGCTTGCGAACAAGCTCTCCGCACCCTTTGCAGATAAGATATGCTGTAATTTTCCGGAAACCTTAAAATATCTTCCGGAGGGTAAAGGCGTATTAAGCGGTTCACCGATAAGAGAGGAAATACTTAAGGGCGACAGAAAAAGAGGACTTGAGCTTCTTGGCTTTTCCGGAAACAAGCCGGTGCTTCTTATAATCGGAGGCTCTCTGGGAGCCAGACATATAAATGAAGCAGTCAGAAGCATATTGGACAGACTTCTTACAGACTTTGATATTATTCACATCTGCGGCAAGGGTAATATTGATGAAGACCTTGAGAAAAAAACAGGCTACAGACAGTTTGAGTATGTAGACAGTGAATTAAAGGATTATTTTGCCGCTGCGGATATTTTCATATCAAGAGCCGGTGCAAATGCCATATGCGAGCTTCTGGCATTGCATAAGCCGAACCTCCTGATTCCGCTTCCGAAGGGCGCAAGCAGGGGAGATCAGATTCTCAATGCAAATTCGTTTGAAAAACAGGGCTTCTCAATGGTCTTGAGAGATGAAGATCTGGCAGACGAGACATTGACAGAAGCGGTAACTAAGCTCTGGAAAGATAAGGAAAAGTATATTGAAGCCATGAAAATGTCACCTGTTTCAAACGGAGTAGACATTGTAATGAAGCTTATCACGGAGTCAGTCGGATGAATATCATAAGAGCGGCCAGGATATGTTTTGAATATATCACGCGTGATGAAAATGATAATATAATAGAAAAAACAAAGGCGTTAAACGATCTGGATATAGATATCGAAAAAGGCTCGTTTGTGGCACTTCTGGGACATAACGGCTGCGGCAAGTCCACCTTTGCAAAGCTCATAAATGCGCTTAATCTTCCCGAATCGGGTACGCTTCTGGTGGATGGCATGGATACCGCCGACGGAAATCTTACGCTTAAAATAAGAGAAACTGCGGGTATGGTATTTCAAAATCCGGATAATCAGATAATTTCCAATATGGTCGAAGAAGATGTGGCTTTCGGACCGGAAAATATCGGGGTACCGCAGGAGGAGATAATAAGGCGCGTGGACGAGGCGATAAATGCCGTTGGAATGAACGAGTTCAGATATAAATCTCCCAACCAGCTCTCAGGCGGTCAAAAGCAGAGAGTTGCGATAGCGGGCATTATGGCAATGCGCCCCAAGTGCATTATTTTCGATGAGCCGACAGCCATGCTTGATCCGGACGGAAGAAAGGATGTTCTTAAGATAGCACACCGCCTCAACAGAGAGGAAGGCATAACCATAGTCCTCATCACTCATTACATGGAGGAGGCAGTCGACGCGAACCGCATCATAGTCATGGAAAAGGGCAGTATCGCACTTGACGGAACCGGCAATAAAATGGACGGGTCTCCGAGAGAGATTTTTTCAAAAGTCGACGATTTAAAGGAGCTGGCGCTCACGGTTCCGGTAATCACAGAGCTTGCGCATGAGCTGAGAAAGGAAGGCATCCCTGTTCCCGAGGGAGTTCTTACCAGAAAGGAGCTTGTGAGTGCGCTTAAACAGCTGTATTAAACAGTATAAGGTAAATGTAAAATGCTTCGAGAAATAACCATTGGGCAGTATTATCCTGCCGACTCGGTAATACATCGTCTTGACCCGCGTGTAAAGCTGGCAGGAACATTTGTATTCCTTGTTTCACTTTTCATTACAAAAAGCCTTATAGGATATATCATAGCTACGGCGGCGCTTGCTGCATGCATAGGCTTAAGCAAAGTCCCCGTAAAATTTATTACAAGAGGACTCAAACCCATTCTTTTCATACTTCTCATATCGGTATCCTTTAACCTCTTTCTGACACCGGGAGAGCTTTTATTCAAGCTGGGCTTTCTCAGGTTCACAAAAGAGGGACTTAAGACTGCGGGATTTATGGCCATAAGGCTTATATATCTTGTCATAGGCTCATCCGTAATGACACTTACAACCACTCCTACACAGCTTACCGACGGACTTGAGAAAAGTCTGGGATTCATGACAAAATTCAGGGTGCCGGTGCATGAGATAGCCATGATGATGGCGATAGCACTCCGCTTTATCCCCATTCTGATAGAAGAAACGGATAAGATAATGAAGGCACAGACTGCAAGGGGTGCTGACTTTGAATCGGGAAACATAATAAAAAGAGCGAAAGCACTTGTTCCCATACTTGTACCGCTCTTTGTTTCCGCCTTCAGGCGTGCCTGGGACCTGGCCAATGCCATGGAAGCAAGATGCTATCACGGCGGTGCCGGGAGAACCAAAATGAAGCCGCTGGTATATGCAAAAAGAGATTATATGGCATATATCATATTTTTTGTATATTTTATCATGATGCTTTTAACGCGGCTTTTAAGTATTAAGGCCATGTAAAGACGCTGAAAACCGTGGTCGGAGAAAGAAATACAGGAGAAAGAATTGAGCATAAGGGCAGAGCATCTTACACATTTATACAGTCCGGGAACTACGATAGAATCCTATGCGCTCAAGGATATAAGCTTTGAGATTCCGAATGGAAGCTTTGTGGCTATAATAGGACATACAGGCTCGGGAAAATCCACGCTTGTACAGCATTTAAACGGATTATACAAGCCTACGTCAGGAACTGTTTATTTTAACGGTGAGGATATTTTTGCAGACGGGTATGACCTTAAGAAGCTGCGCACACATGTGGGGCTGGTTTTTCAATATCCGGAATATCAGCTGTTTGAGGAAAATGTCATAGCTGATGTAATGTTCGGACCGCTTAACAAGGGGCTTTCAAGGGAAGAGGCAAGAAAAAGAGCAGAGGAAGCCCTTAAGCAGGTGGGCATGCCGGAGGAGCTTTTTGAAAGAAGTCCCTTTGACCTTTCCGGAGGACAGAAAAGGCGCGCAGCCATAGCAGGCGTGCTTGCCATGGATCCTGATGTTTTAATTCTGGATGAACCGACAGCCGGACTTGATCCCAGAGGGAAAAATTATATTTTAAATATGCTTGAAGAGCTCCACAGAAAAAGAGGCATTACAATAATACTTGTATCTCACAGCATGGATGATGTTGCGGAATGCGCAGATCTTCTTATGGTGCTCAAGGATGCGGAGCTTAAGTTTTTTGATAAGCCCAAGGAGGTTTTCAAAAATGCAAGAGAGCTTGAGATCTATGGTCTGGCAGTTCCGGAGATAACATATCTTGCAGATGAGTTAAATAAGGCAGGCATAAAAGTGGATCCTACGATTTCAACCGTAGAGGAAGCCAAAAGAGAGATACTCGGACTTTTTAAAAACCGCGCGATAAAAAAGACATGCGAAGGATAAGAATAAGAATTGCATATGACGGGACGAACTATTGCGGCTTTCAGCTTCAGCCGGGGGTTCCTACCATAGAAGGAGAGCTTAACAAGGCTCTCTCTTTGCTTACTCATGAGGATATACATATCATAGGAGCAAGCCGCACGGACAGCGGCGTTCATGCTTTGGGCAATGTCGCAGTTTTCGATACGGAGTCGAGCATCCCGGCAGAAAAAATCCCTCAGGCAGCAGTGCCGTACCTTCCGAAGGATATAAGAATCACAGAGGGCAGTGAGGTGTCCGGTGATTGGCATCCGAGAAAACGGGAATGCATAAAAACCTACGAATATCGTATAAGCTGCGGCATGACGGAAAACCCCATGAAAAGACTTTATGCGAGCTTTTATAAGAAAGAGCCTGACATGGAAAAGATGAGACAGGCAGCCGGATATCTTATAGGAGAGCATGATTTTACATCCTTTGCAAATCCGTCCTCAGAGGTAATTTCCGAAGGAAAAAGCGCAGTGCGGAAAATATATTCAATAGAAATCGAAAAAGAGGCAGAGGAAATAAAAATAAGAATCACCGGAAACGGCTTTCTTTACAATATGGTTCGCATTATAGCGGGGACACTCATAAAAATCGGAAACGGGGCCTTTGAGGAAGCTTACATAAAGGAGATTTTAGAGGCAAAAAACCGCACAAAGGCAGGGCCTACGGCTGAAGCCAGAGGACTCAGGCTTGTGGAGATCAGATATGCGGAGGAGCTATGAGTAAAACCGACATAAGAGAGATTTTTGAAAAGGAATACAGGGGGCACAGGTTTGAGCGGATATTGCCCATGAGAGCAATCCGCGCCGCGGTGCTCATGCCGCTCATAGAGGAGGACGGAGAAATAAAGCTTCTCTTTGAGGTGCGCGCGCGAAACATTGACCAGGGCGGAGAAATATGCTTTCCCGGCGGAAGAATAGAAAAGGCTGAGGAGGCAGAGGCTGCCGCAAGGCGGGAAACCGCAGAGGAGCTGTGTGTAAAAGAGGAAAATATAAAGATAATCGCACCCATGTATAAGCAGCTGGGGCCTGCCGGTGCGGATATTTTTTCATATCTCGGCTTTATAGATGACTATCATGGTACATTTTCAGCAGCTGAGGTACACAGCGTATTCAGCGTATCCATAAAGGAGCTTCTGGGCATAAAACCAAAGACCGCGCAGCTGCTTCTGGTGCAGACTCCGCAGCCCGGCTTCTGGTATGACCTTATACCGAAGGGCAGAGATTATCCGTGGGCTGATATAAGAAGACAGTTTTATTTTTACGAGACGCAGCACGGTGTCATATGGGGCATGACAGGCGAGCTTCTGCACAGCTTTCTTGAAAGCATAAGGGATAAGGGAATCGATGCGTGTCTGTGAAAAAATTAAAAGGCTGTGAAAAATACAAGCTGCAATAGGGCACAAATCTTTAAAACAGTTAAGAATTTAAAATAATCAGGGGAACATGCAAAAATAATGGAAGAAGCAAGAAGATACAGAAGACCGAGAAGGCCTTTATCAGAAAACAGACACGCAGCCGCAGAAAAACCGGATTACGGGAAGGAAATACATAACGAAAGCTATCAGGATGAAGGACAGGGCAGCAGCTATGCGGACATTGAAGATGAAGGAACAAGACAGCGTGTTGCAGCTGCATATGATGAAAAAGAAGAAATGAAAAAGGGGAAAACCCGCAATAAGGATAAAAAAAAGCATCCGATACTCATTGTGATATTGCTCCTGATTATTGCGACAGCAGCTTATTTCGGATACAAATTTGTAAACAGACAGTCAGGCTACTACACAGTGGCAGTTTTCGGTGTGGACTCAAGAAACGGAAATGTCGGAAAGGATGCTCTTTCGGATGTCAATATCATTGCGCGTGTAGATATGGCTACAGGCGAAATAAAGCTCGTATCTATCTACAGAGATACCTACACGCAGATAGATGAGGACGGCAACTATCACAAATTCAACGAGGCATATTTCAGAGGCGGCCCAGAGCAGGCAATATGGGCATTGGAACACAACACGGATGTAAAGGTCGACGATTATGTAAGCTTTAACTGGAAGGCGGTAGTCGATGCCATAAATATCCTCGGCGGAGTGGATGTGGAAATAAGCGATGCAGAGTTCAAGTATATCAATGCTTATATAACCGAGACCGTAAACAGCACCGGAGTAGGCTCGGTTCAGCTGGAACACGCAGGCGCAAACCATTTAGACGGAGTACAGGCAGTTGCATATGCGCGCTTGAGAAAGACGGACGATGACTATACCCGCACGGAAAGGCAGCGAAGAATAATATCGCTAATGATGGATAAGGCTAAAAATGCAGATTTTTCAGAGCTCTATAATGTACTTGTGACGGTGCTTCCGCAGACATCAACCAGTGTGGGAGTAAGCGACCTTCTGCCGTTTGCAAAGGAAATAAAAAAGTATTATATAGGCGAAACAGCGGGCTTTCCCTTTGATAAACAGGGGAAGAACATAGGAAAGCTGGATGCTGTAATTCCTGTTACATGGGAGAGCAATGACATTGCACTGCACAAATTCCTGTATCCGGATCAAAGCTATTCTCCGAGCAGTCTCGTAAAAAAAATAAGCGCACATGTGGCAGAGGTCAGCGGTCTCGGAGGAAGCGGAGAGACTACGGTTAAGACAGATAATAATAACGGCGGAAGCACAAATACGCCGTCTGCTCAGGATGCAAAGGCGGAAGAAACAACACAGACAGCTTCGGAAACCGAAACTGAAAGCCTGACAGAAACCACCATAGAGGAAATAACAGATCCCGGCATTACAGAGGCCTCCGAAGCTGATACGAACGAAATCGTCACGGATGAAACTGACAATGACTCCTACGCTGACGAGGATATAGTCCCGACAGAATCGGAAACATCAGAGCTCAGACAGGAACCTCAAAAAACAGAAACAAGAGAGGAAAGCAAGGCCCCGGAAAACACCGGGGCGACAGAGAGCACCGCGGAAGAAAAGCAGACAGAAAGCTATGCAGTCATATCCGGAAACTCGGGCAGCAGCGGACCGGGCCCGGGTGCAAATTAAAAAGATAATATCGCCAACAGTTTGCACGAAAATGCATGCATGATAATGGTTATTTTTCAAATGCCTTGCGTGCGAAGCATTTTAACCCTATAATCGATAGAGACACATCTTAAGACATGGCATAATATTAAGCCGTATATCTGTAAGTATACGCTTTAGGTGCTGACAGGCGTACTTTATAACAGCTAATCATAAATAGAAGTGGAGGATCTGTTTCATGGGAAAGTTTAAAAAGGTGCTCGTGGCCAACAGAGGAGAAATTGCGATGCGCGTCTTCCGTGCATGTCACGATTTGGATCTCAACACGGTTGCGATTTATTCTAACGAAGATACCTACGCAATGTTCCGTACAGCTGCGGACGAATCCTATCTTATCGGTGAAAATCTGAGCCCGCTGGGCGCATATCTGGATATCGACCGCATTATTGAGATTGCAAAAATGCATAACTGTGATGCAATCCATCCCGGATATGGCTTCCTTTCGGAGAACGGAGATTTTGCAAGAGCCTGCGAGGCTAACGGCATAAAGTTCATCGGTCCGTCCTCTGAAGTGTTGGATTTGATGGGAGATAAGCTGAGTGCAAAGCAGATTGCTATTGCCTGCGGAGTTCCTATTACGCCGGGCACGGCAGAGCCGCTCAAGTCAAGAGAAGAAGCACAGAAGCTTGCCATGGAATTCGGCTTCCCGGTAATCCTGAAGGCAGCTGCAGGCGGCGGCGGACGCGGCATGAGACGCTGTGAATCCGTAGAGGAGGTCGGAGTAAACTTTGACCTTGTAAAATCCGAGGCTCTCAAATCCTTCGGAAATGATGACATTTTCATGGAAAAATACCTCGTAAATCCGAAGCATATCGAGGTTCAGGTGCTTGCTGATGAGCACGGACATGTTGTGCATCTGTATGAGCGCGACTGTTCCCTGCAGCGCCGCTATCAGAAGGTAGTAGAGTTCACACCGGCATTTTCGGTATCATGCGAGACGAAGCAGAAGCTTTATAAGGATGCGGTAAAGATCGCAAAGCATGTCGGATATACAAACGCCGGCACATTGGAATTCCTTGTTGATAAGGATGAAAACTACTACTTCATAGAAATGAACCCCCGTATACAGGTAGAGCATACGGTTACTGAGATGGTAACAGGCATTGACCTTGTCCGTGCACAGATACTTGTAGCAGAGGGCAGCGAGCTTTCGGATGAGCGTATCGGCATAAAGAGCCAGAAGGACATAAAGCAGAACGGATATGCTATCCAGTGCCGTATAACCACTGAGGATCCGGTCAATAACTTTGCCCCGGATACAGGAACCATTACCGGATACAAGGTTTCCGGAGGCTTCGGAGTGCGTATGGACGAGGCCACCAGAGGTACCGGAGCAGTTATTTCACCATACTATGATTCACTGCTTGTCAAGGTAACCACCTGGGACAACACCTTTGCGATGTGCTGTTCAAAGGCAGAGCGCGCTATCCGCGAGATTCATGTTCGCGGTGTAAAGACCAATGTTGCTTTCATTACCAATGTACTTAACAATCCGACCTTCAGAGAAGGAAAGTGCTATACAAAGTTTATAGATGAGACTCCGTCCCTGTTTGTAATCTCCAATCATGAGGACAGAGCCACAAAGATGCTTAAATATATAGCATCCAAGAGCCTTGAAAACAGAAGCGTAAACAATACATTCGACCCGCCGAGATTCCCGGTTACTACAGGAAACAGAAAAGACGGCTTAAAGCAGATGCTTGATGAAAAAGGACCGGAGGCAGTAAGCAAATGGGTGCTTGATCAGAAGAAGCTTCTCATAACAGATACCACCTGCCGTGATGCCCATCAGTCACTTCTGGGAACGAGAGTAAGAACCAGAGATATCGTAAAGGGCATGGACGGAACCTCCGAGATACTGGCAGATGCTTTCTCGCTTGAGTGCTGGGGCGGTGCTACATTTGATGTAGCCTACAGATTCCTTCATGAATCCCCGTGGGAACGCCTTGATATGATAAGAGAAAAGGCACCGAACCTCCTTCTTCAGATGCTTTTAAGAGGCGCAAATGCTGTCGGATATACAAACTATCCTGACAATGTAATCCGTGAGTTCATCAGAGAAGCGGCAAGAAGCGGCATTGATGTATTCAGAGTGTTTGATTCACTCAACTGGATACCGGGCATGGAAGTTGCCATGGATGAGGTACTTAAGGAGAACAAGCTCCTTGAGGCTACGGTTTGCTATACCGGCGATATCCTGGATGATACCAAGGATAAGTACACACTTGACTATTATGTGCGCATGGCAAAGGAGCTTGAAAAGCGCGGAGCACATCTTCTCTGCATAAAGGATATGGCAGGACTTTTAAAGCCGTATGCTGCTAAAAAGCTTGTAAGTGCACTTAAGAATGAGATAGGAATCCCGGTACATCTGCATACGCATGATACCTCCGGAAATCAGATAGCAGCCTTACTTATGGCAGCAGAGGCAGGAGTAGACATTGTAGATACAGCGATATCCTCAATGGCAGGCCTTACCTCACAGCCGTCCATGAACTCACTGGTAGCTGCACTTCAGCATACCGAAAGAGACACGGGCTTTGATCTTCGTGAACTTCAGAAGCTTACTGATTACTGGGAGGATATCAGACTGCGCTATGAGGAGTTTGATAAGGGACTTAAGTGCTCAGCTACGGATATCTACCGCTATGAGATACCGGGAGGTCAGTATACCAACCTTTATCCGCAGGTTGCCAGCATGGGACTTGCAAACCGCTTCACGGAGGTAAAGGAAAATTACCGCAAGGCAAACGAGCTTCTCGGAAACATCATAAAGGTTACGCCGTCCTCAAAGGTTGTGGGAGATCTGGCTATCTTTATGACGCAGAATAATCTTACACCTGAGAATATAGTAGAAAAGGGAAAGAGTCTGGCATTCCCTGACTCGGCTATTACCTATTTCTCCGGCATGATGGGTCAGCCTGAGGGAGGCTTCCCGAAGGAGCTTCAGGAAGTAGTATTAAAAGGCAAGGAGGCTATTACGGAAAGACCCGGAAAGCTGCTTCCTCCTATAGACTGGAGCGAGCTTAAGGCAGAGATGGAAACCATCGATCCCAATCCGAGCTGGAGAGCAATTATTTCCTATGCGCTTTATCCAAAGGTAATTAAGGATTATGTAAAGCAGAGAGAAACAAACGGATATCTTGTAAGACTCGGAAGCCATGTATTCTTCAAGGGAATGTCCATCGGAGAGACAAACCGTGTAAACATTCAGGACGGAAAAACTCTCGTTATCAAGTACCTGGGACCGGGAGAACTGGACGCAGAAGGAATGCGTACGGTATCCTTCGAGCTTAACGGCATCCGCCGAGAGGTAAAAGTACCTGACCTTGAGGCACAGAAAAACATCGTGCATGTACCTATGGCAGACCCTGAAAATAAATCAGAGGTTGGAGCATCCATACCGGGAGCCGTATCCAACATAAAGGTCAAGGTCGGCGATAAGGTAAAGGAAGGAGACACCCTTGTAGTCATCGAGGCCATGAAGATGGAGATAAATGCTCAGGCACTCATGGACGGTGAAATCGCCGAAATACTCACAAAGGAAGGCGACACCGTAAAGGGCGGACAGCTTCTTATCCGAATAAAGTAATCAAGTCACAGCAGGAAATAAGCAATATTAAAGCATACAGTGATGTACTTATCAGCCCGGGGCGAAAGCCCCGGGCTGATTTGGAACAAGGTTTTTTAAGCCTGCCACTATGAAACTATGAAGAATTTCTTAATAATTTATCGTAATAATTTTGTAAGAAAACGAAAAGTAAAAGTAATAGCCATATAGAGACAAAGCAAATATAATGGCGAAAGTAGGATTAAGCAGAGCCGACCACAAACATACATAATGTATGAGAAACGGGCATAAAGCACAAAAAAATGTTGATTTATAGCTCATATAGTGGTAGACTATGCAGCGTAATTATCAATGCTTAAGCACATGCTTAAGTAAAAACAAAAAGGAGAGTGCATTCAAATGAGAAAGCAGACTAAATTAGCTGTTGGCGTTTCAGCAGCTGCTCTGTTAGCTATCGGTGCATCCATGACATCATTCGCAGCTACACGTGGCTGGGTAAATGAGGGTGATGCTTGGTATTACTATGATAACAGCGGAGACTATGTAACAGATAAGTGGAAGAGCTATAACGGAAATTACTTCTATCTCGGCTCTGACGGATACATGCT
>CAVBSU010000034.1:0-16521 GCA_963598245.1 Lachnospiraceae bacterium
GTGCTGCCATTGCTTTGACATTAGGTCCGTATGTGACCACGCTTCGCAATAATTCTGGTGGTATGTTGTATTTGCCATCCTTATCCGCATATATACGCAGCTCAGTTGCAACAGCCTTAACCTCCAGATCTATGATGTATCTGGAGATATACTTGCCTGTGCTTACGTTCCCTATGGTCTTAACCTTCTTTTCAAGCTTGCCCTCGTTGATTTTCTTCTCAACTTCTTCTTTTGTCAGCGTCTTTCCTTTATGTCCGCTTTGCCCGCCCTTCTTCTTATCCGAGGGTTTACGGCTGTTATATGTATTAGCTGCTTTTCTGACTATTCCGTTACCATCCCCGGATGGCGGAAGTGAGGAATTGGAGCTGTCATTATTCAGAATTCGCTTCATTCGCTCATTATCATTTCTGAGATGCTCGTTCTCTGTTGTTAGACGGCCTACCTGCTCCTTTAAGTCATAATTTTCTGTTTCCAGCTTATCGCATTTATCCTGAAGGATTGCATTTGTCTTCTGCAAGCTTTTGACATCAGTATTAAGATCGTGCACTTCTGCACGATCCTGCTTATGGGCAGCCTCCATCTTTTCGAGCCGCTCCATAACCTCCATATACTGTTTGTACATAACTCTGGAATAGTCGCTTGCCATTGCAGAAATTTCCTTTTCCTTTCTGGTGCTATTTTACCAAAAACCTTGGATTTAAGCCACCTTACGCAATTTCTGCATTCGTCATTCTGACTGTGGATAACCTGGATTATTTTTTTATTTGATTACGATATCGAGACTAAATAAGCTGTAAATCCTCTCTGTTTTCTGACGTTTTCCTTTGATAGAGTTATTTTCCGCCCATCTTAGAGATGATATCTATAGCAGGCTCTCATTCCATGAAAGTTATGCACATTTGGCTCAAATGACTAACACTATGACCTCTGAAAATATCAACATTTTTTTATTGAGCCGAGGAAATATGACTGAACTGTAACAAAAAGAAAAAATAATATTCAATATAATTGAACATTTGCGTTGACATCATTCTGCGTGAATGCTAGTATCAAGTGTACATTAAAATTGAACCTACGGCATTCAAAAATGTATAGGGAGACGCAATATGTCATACGATTACAGAAAATTGAAGGGTAAAATTGTTGAGGTTTTCGGCAACCAAAAGGTCTTTGCGGGAGCAATGGAATGGTCTGAGAGAACATGCAGCCTGAAGCTCAGTAATAAGGTATTTTGGAGACAGCCGGAAATAAGCAGGGCTGCAGAGCTTCTGGGCATAAAGCTTGACGAAATTCAGGATTTTTTCTTCAGACTTAATATTGAATAAATACTCAAAAGCCTGAAGGGGGTTGCCGGATACTTTTATGTTCATTTCGGCTGTTCAAGCTGCATTCAAGGTAATACTCTCCGTCAGAAGAAACATTAGTTCTTTTTAATTGAACAAAAGTATAACAAATCAGTCCAACGATCTTCGCCAGTAGGCATTGGCAGTTGATACTGCAAAGCCGTATATTTCCAAATTTTCCAATAATACTATAAGCTCGGGGATGTCAACAGACAGTCTTGCAGCAATCTGTTCTATATGCATAGGTTCTGCCGACAAGGCGGCATATACCATGCGACATTTTGCAGACAGTGAGGAGATATTCTTCTCCGGAAAGCTTACCGCATTATCTTTGTTAATCCCCAGATATGAAAGCACATCTTCAGGCTCGGTAAGAGGAAGAGCTCCGTCTTTTAAAAGCTTATTGCAGCCTCTTCCCAAGGGGTCTGTAATTCTTCCCGGCAGTGCAAATACATCCTTACCCTGAGATAAGGCATGATCCACAGTGATAAAGGTTCCGCTTTTATCTTTGGCTTCAATCACGATCAGTACATCACCCAAACCCGCTATTATGCGATTTCTCATAGCAAAATGAGACGGAAGTGCTTCAGCTGCCGGATGAAATTCTGAAATAATACCTCCGCAGGAAGCTTCAGATATTCCGGCCATTTTTTTATACAGACTGTAGCTTTCTTTAGGATAGCATACGTTTACACCTGAACCTAAAACAGCATAGCTTTTTCCGCCGACACTTAATGCTCCCGAGGCAGCTGCCGAGTCTATGCCGTAAGCCATGCCGCTTACGATTTGAACACCATTTCCGGCAAGCTCGCCTGCGAAAAATCTGGCTGCAGAAATACCGTAATCGGAGCAGTTTCTGGCGCCTATTACTGAAGCAGAAGGAAGACTGTCCTCAGGAAGGCTCCCTCTGTAAAAGAGTATAACCGGAGGATACGGAATATTCCTAAGTCTTTCCGGATATTCGTTTTCCTCTCGTATGACCGCATGAACGCCATGTGACATTACCTGCTCGTAATATTTTTTATGAGTATTCATGTCATGCCTTGTCTTTAAAAGACCGGCATACTGAGCTTTATTTATAAGTTTTTCCCGAAAAAAAAGCTCCGGGTCTGTGTTTATACTGTCAGAGTAGCTGCCGGTGTAAGATTTTAGTGAGTCTATACTTTTTGTTCCCATCTGATCTGAAACGGATAGAAGAAAGCATGCAAATTTTTCATCCATAATCGGCTCCTTTATTGAAAACCAGGGGAAAAGCGTTCCGATGCCTTCAGGCCAAAAAGTGCCTCCTCAGCTCCTCTGAGTCCTGATGCCTCAGCAAGATGCTTTATTTTTATATCCTCAGAACCATCCATATCTGCGATGGTACGGGCAACCTTAAGCATTTTATGATAGGTTCTGCCGGACATGGATTTGACACGGGAAAGTTCATTGACATAAGCTTTTTCATCATTTCCAAGGATACAGAAGCACTCTATTTCCTTTATGCCCATATGCCCGTTATATTTTATTCTGTCAATGCCTCTGAAGCGTTCTTTCTGTATGGCTCTGACCTTTTTAACCCGGCTTCGTATTTCGCAAGAAGACTCATTTTCGGCATTGCCTGATATTTCGGTGACAGTCACAGGACTGGCCTCTGCGCAGATATCGATTCTTTCCAGAAGCGGTCTTGAAAGTCTTCCCATATATGCCTTTATCTGGGCTCTGGTGCAGGTGCATTTGCTTTTATCGGGATAATAGCCGCAGGCACAGTTATTCATGGCTGCTGCAAGCAGAAAATCAGCCGGGTAAGTACAGCTTCCCTTCATTCTTGTGACTGTGACAGTCCTTTCCTCTAACGGCTGTCTGAGAGATTCAAGAACGCTTCTCTGAAAGAGCGGCATTTCATCAAGAAACAATATGCCGCCGGAGGCTAAAGTGATTTCTCCCGGCATGATATTGACGCCTCCGCCGATAAAGGAGGCTTCCGTAACTCCGTGATGAGGACTTCGAAAGGGTCTTTTGGACAGGAGCGGACGATCCTCAGGAAGAAGTCCGCATATGCTGTACACCTTTGAAATTTCAATATCCTCATCACGGGTCAGATCAGGCATGATGGTAGGCATACGCTTTGCAATCATGGTCTTGCCTGTTCCGGCAGGCCCTGACATGAGGATATTGTGACAACCGCTTACGGCAATTTCCGCTGCGCGCTTAAGCAGTCTTTGTCCGTGTACCTCAGAATAATCTATATCGTATGAATTCACGGGAGAAGAAGAGAGATCAGGCTTATTTCGGTCAAACAGAAAAAATCTGCGATTAAAGCAGGAATCTGTCTCCGGATGCGGAGCACAGGCAGTGCTAAGACCGGCGCCGATGGAAATAAGGTAATCAAGCATTCCCCGTATGTCACTGCATCCTACAACCTCTATACCTTCGCACAGACCGGCTTCAGAAGCATTGGCAGAGGGAACGATAACTCTTTTAACCTTAGTATCCTTAAGTGTAAAAGTAAGCGGGAGAACGCCGCGGATTTTTTTAAGACTTCCGTCAAGACCGACCTCGCCGAAAAATGCCGTATCGGTAAACTTATGATAGTCTATAAGCTCCAAAGCACTCAGAACGGCCGCTGCGATCGGTAAATCATAGGAAGTACCGTCCTTGCGAACTGAAGCAGGAGAAAAATTTACGGTGATTTTTCGCGGATTGATATGAATGCTGCTGTTTTTCAGGGCATTCCATATGCGATGCTGAGCTTCCCTGGTTTCTGTTGAAAGAGCACCTGTAAGGTAAAAGCCGGGCAGTCCGTTTTGGACATCAGCCTCAACCTCTACGGGAAAACCCTTAAGCCCTAAAAGCCCGGCAGTATTTACTTTTGCAAACATTAAATGTTACCGAATGACATATATTTCGTGTATGAAATTTCGGAAACAATGCAAACAGCTTTTAAAAGAAGTGACAGGACCAACAACCAAGTTCTCTGAATTCTAACAAAAAATGAAGAAAAGTTCAAGAAAAATACAGATAAAGACCATGTAAAAAGCTGTTTACATGGGCCATTCTTCTGCCAATTCATATATGAGCTTTTCGGTCTTCTCCCAGCCGATACAGGCATCGGTAATGGATTTTCCGTAGCAGGTTTCGGTCTCCTTTTGATTTCCGTCTTCAATATAGCTTTCTATCATAAGACCCTTTACAAGCTTTTTAATATCATCGTTGTGTTTGCAGCTGTAGATTATATCCTTGCTGATTCGTATCTGTTCAAGATATTTCTTGCTTGAATTTGCGTGGTTGCAGTCAATAATAACAGCCGGATTTTCAAGCTCGCGTTTTGAGTACAGCTCATTAAGCTCCTGCAGAGTTTCATAGTGGTAATTGGGGAAGGTTTGTCCGCTTTGATTTTCATACCCGCGAAGTATGGTATGCGCAAGAGGATTACCCTTTGTGGATACCTCCCAGTTTCTGTATATGAAATTTTGCTCTGACTGTGCAGCCGTAACCGAGTTAAGCATTACATTAAGATTTCCGCTGGTAGGGTTCTTCATTCCGACAGGAATATCCAGGCCTGAGCAGAGCAGTCTGTGCTCCTGATCTTCCACACTTCTTGCCCCCACAGCCACATATGAAAGGATATCAGATGTAAAACGATAAGCCTCGGGATAGAGAAGCTCATCTGCACAGGTAAAGCCGGTTTCTCTGATAATACGGATATTCATTTCCCTGATTGTGATGATGCCCTTAAGAAGATCGGGCGCCTGTCCGGGAACAGGCTGATGGAGTATTCCCTTATAACCTTTTCCGACGGTTCTGGGCTTATTTGTATAAACGCGGGGAACAATAAAAATTCTTTCCTTAACCTTTTCGTGCACCTTGCGAAGTCTGTCAATATAATCAAGCACAGCATCCTCGCGGTCAGCCGAACACGGTCCTATGATGAGAAGCATGCGTTTATCATTGCCCGTAATGATATTTTTAATAATCCCGTCTCTTTCGGACTTTAAAGCCTCAAGCTCGGAAGTGAGCGGATACATTTCCTTAAGTTCCTTGGGAACTATCAGCTTTCTGTGGAAAGTGATATTTTTTTCCTGCATTACCATATCCCCTTTTGTTGTCATTGTTTTAATTAACTAGTTTTACTTTAAAATCTCCTTAAATTCAATCGATTATTGTTAAAATAGATATTTTTATATAATCTTAATTATGAAATAACTACAAAGGGTTATACATTGGTCTATAAAATAGTTATAGGAAGCAAAATTAAACGAAAAATAATTGACTTTTATGAATGAAACAGTTATTTCTTTAAATGTTATGAAAAAAAGCAGGAGTTTAAAAGATGGCGAAAAATCTGGTCATAGTCGAGTCACCGGCTAAAATGAAAACTATTAAAAAGTTTTTGGGAAGTAATTATACGGTCAATGCTTCTATGGGGCATATCCGTGACCTGCCAAAGTCGGCTATGGGTGTTGATGTAGAGAACGGTTTCGAGCCGAAGTATATAACAATAAGAGGAAAGGGAGATCTTATAGCTGAGCTTAAGCGTGAAGCGGCAAAGGCTGATAAGGTCTATCTTGCAACCGACCCAGATAGAGAGGGAGAGGCTATAAGCTGGCATTTAAAGACGGCATTGGGGCTTGATGACAGCAAAAAAGCTCAGAGAATAACCTTTAACGAGATAACAAAGGATGCCGTAACAAAGGCGCTTAAAAATCCCAGAGAAATAGACATGAATCTTGTGGACGCTCAGCAGGGCAGAAGAGTCATGGACAGGATAGTGGGATATTCCATAAGTCCGATTCTCTGGCAGAAAATAAAGCGCGGGCTTTCAGCCGGACGAGTTCAGTCTGTGGCTTTGCGTATGGTATGCGACAGAGAGTCAGAGATCAATGCATTTATTCCGAAGGAATATCATACGATAGATGCAGAGATAAAAAACGGCACGAAAACGGCAAAGGCCTCCTATTACGGAGAAAACGGCAAAAAAAATGCGTTGGAGAGTGCATCATCAGCGCAGGCTATAGTAGATGATGTAAAGGGCAGGGATGTGCTGGTGGCAGAGGTTACGGACTCTGAAAGAATAAAGAATGCACCATGGCCTTTTACGACATCCACAATGCAGCAGGAGGCTTCAAAGCTTTTAAATCTTTCCACGCAGCAGACAATGCGTATAGCTCAGAAGCTTTATGAGGACGGACATATCACATATCTTCGTACAGATTCTATCCGCATAAGCGACGAGGCAGTTGCCGCGGCAAAGAGCTATATATCAGAGAATTACGGTAAGGAGTATGTTTCGCATCGCCTGGCGACAGGAAAGAACGGAGGAAATATCCAGGATGCACACGAAGCCATAAGACCTACGCATATAGAGGATACACCGGCGAGGCTTAAGGATAAGCTTTCGAGAGATGAGTTCAGACTTTATCAGCTTATCTGGAAAAGGTTTGTGGCAAGCCGTATGACACCGGCAGTTTATGCGCAGACAAAGGTAAGACTCGAGTGCGGCACACATACATTCACGGCGACAGGCTCAAAGAAAAAATTTGACGGATACTTAAGTGTATATAAAAATGACAATGAAGAGGAAGCCGACAAGCAGGACTTGAGCTTTTTAAAAAAAGGCGAAAATGTGAGGTTTTCGGATGTTAAGGATGTTCAGCATTTTACCGAACCTCCGGCCCACTACACAGAGGCTTCTCTTGTAAAGGCACTTGAGGAAGACGGGATAGGAAGACCGTCTACCTATGCACCTACAATTACAACTCTGCTTGCAAGAAATTATGTAACTAAGGAAAAGAAAAACCTTTATGTCACAGAGCTCGGAATTGCGGTTAATGAACTCATGGTAACAGCCTTTCCTTCAATAGTAGATACCGGTTTTACGGCAAAAATGGAGGAAGAGCTGGACAAGGTTGCCGACGGGCAGATAAATTGGAAGAAAGTCATAGGAGACTTTTATCCGAATCTGGAAAAAGCCGTAACATCGGCAAAAGAAAACCTCGGAAGAATAAAGGTTGCAGATCAGGTTACGGATGTCGTATGCGACAAATGCGGCAGAAATATGGTCATAAAATACGGACCGCACGGAAAATTCCTGGCATGCCCGGGATTTCCGGAGTGCCGCAATACAAAGCCGCTTTTGGAAAAAATCGGCATGAAGTGTCCAAAGTGCGGCAAGGACATAGTTAAAAGACGCACTAAAAAGGGAAGACTCTTCTATGCGTGCGAGGATACAGACTGCGATTTCATAAGCTGGAAAAAACCGACAAAAAAGAGTCTTGAGGAAGCTTGAATGGAAATACAGAACATTAAAAGTAAATGTGAAAGCAGTTATAATAAATGCGGAAATCTTTGCAAACGCTTTATTTTCTGTCCAATAAGCCCGGAGCTTGCAGATGAGGCGGCAGAAATAGAGCAGATATGCTTCCCTGCAAATGAAGCCTGCTCTCCTAAGCATATGAAGGAGCGAATAGAGGCAGCTGCCGACTTTTTTCTTGTTGCAAGAGACCTTGAAAGTGACGGAAGGATTGCCGGATTTTTAAACGGAATTGCTACAGATGAATACCGTTTCAGGGATGAATTTTTTACAGATGCAAAAATTCATAATCCTGACGGAGAAAACATCATGCTGCTCGGGCTGGATGTATTGCCTGAGTACCGTAATATGGGGCTTGCCAGAGAGCTTGTTTATAATTATTGCCGCAGAGAAAAGGAAAGAGGAAGAAAGAGACTCGTTTTAACATGCCTTCCGGGTAAGGTTAAGATGTATATCAAGTTCGGCTTTAATGATATGGGAGAGTCCGCCTCAGAATGGGGCAATGAAAAGTGGCATGAGATGGATATAAAGCTGAACTTGTAGGTGTTGAGAAGTAAATAAAAACTATTAGGCATTGATTTAAAGGCTGATATGGATAAGTTATACAAAAAACAGGTAGCTTTAGTTGCATTCGGAGTCATTCTGTTTGTCGCATTGAATAATTTAAGATATATTGCCGGATTCATGGGAATATGCATTAAGCTTCTGACACCGGTTTTGTCGGGACTTTTACTTTCATTTGTTTTGAGTGTTCCCATGCGGGCTATTGCACGAAGACTGCGCCATATCCTGCCGAAGGCCACCGATAAGCAGACAGACATCATAAGTCTGCTGCTGACATTGATATGCGTGGCTGCAATCATTGCGATTTTGTGCGTAATTGCCATTCCGCAGCTGGCCGCTTCAGTAAAGAGTATCGTCGCATTGGGGCAGGAAAAATTGCCGGGCTGGCTGATACTGATGCAGGAATATGGCATTGACACACAGGGAATAACGGATATTGTTTCTGCATTTGACTGGAAAGATATTCTCAGAAATGTTCTGAGCGGATTTGATACGGTAATAGGCTCTGTCGCCAGTGTTGCAGGTTATACCATATCCGCGATTGCAAATGCGGCAATATCTCTTGTGATAACCTTTTATATTCTGCTTGGATGGCGTGAACTGGGAAATCAGTGCAGACGGGCATTATACGCTTATTGCAGAAAGCCTGTTGCGGATCGTATCTGCTACATTGCAAAGCTGGCGCACGGCACTTATGCAAAGTTTCTCTCGGGACAGTGTGTTGAGGTAGTAATCCTCGGAATATTGATTTTCATTTCACTTTCCGTCGCCGGGATTCCGTATGCGGGTCTGACAGCCGTTCTAACAGCAGCTTTTGCATTTGTTCCGTATGTCGGCGCATTTTTATCATGTGCTTTCGGCATTTTATTTACGCTGCTTGCAAATCCTGAGAAGGCACTGCTGTGTCTGATAGTTTATCAGGCGGCCCAATTTGTAGAAAATCAGTTTATATATCCGCATGTAGTGGGAAACAGCGTAGGGCTGTCTCCGTTTTGGACGCTGCTTGCTGTTTTGCTGGGAGGCAAAATGTTCGGCATTCCGGGCATGATTTTCTTCATACCGCTGATGGCTCTTGTATCACAGCTTCTGCATGAATCCATAGAGCGGAGATTGGATATCAGTGATACAGAAGAAAAACAGGCTGATTGATGAAAGCAAAAAAGTTCTGCCTGTTAATAAACTGGCCGGTATGGTACAATTAAACAAATATTACAGGTATCATACAAAAGATAGCCATGATACTTTGAAAATGGCAGCATTGCCGCAATAAAAACAAAAATTCGGGAGAAAAAATGGCATACATTTACCGTGACTATGAGGAAAGTGCAAATTATCTGAAAGAAAAACTGGACGGATTCAAGCCGGAGATTCTTATTATTTTGGGATCGGGTCTGGGCAATGTAAAAAAAGCTGAAGATACAGACTCATATAAAGAGCTTAAGTTTGTGGATTACAGGGACATACCGCATTTTAAGGTATCGACCGTGCCGGATCACAGAGGAAGATTTATTTTCGGAAATTTCTGCGGAAAAAATATGGCTGTAATGCAGGGAAGACTTCATTGTTATGAGGGATACAGCATGGAGGATGTCGCGTATCCGGTAAGAGTATTAAGGCTTTTAGGCGCAGACAAGCTGATAGTAACAAATGCTGCAGGATGCGTAAATACCGGCTGGAAGGTAGGAGATCTCATGCTTATAAATGACCATATAAGGCTTTTCGGCTTCGGACCTCTTAACGGGCCTAACATAAAGGAATTCGGACCGAGATTTAATGATATGACCGAGGTTTATGACAGAGAACTGGCTGAAATTGCAAGAAGAAATGCGTCAAAGCTTAATATAAATCTACATGACGGAGTGTATATGTATTTTCCCGGTCCGCAGTTTGAGACGCCGGCGGAGGTGAGAGCGGCCAGAATACTTGGGGCGGATGCCGTGGGCATGAGTACGGTACCGGAAGCTACAGTTGCAGCTCACTGCGGCATGCGCACACTCGGCATAACAGTGCTTACGAATATGGCAGCAGGAGTTCTTTCTCAAAGGCTTTCGGGAGAGGAGGTCAATGTTGCCGCTGCCAAAGCATCCAAAGGCTTTGCAGAGCTTATAGGAGCCTGCCTTAAGGAGATGTAATTTCTTAGATAATAAAAAAGGAATAAAGACTTTGGAAACAGAGAGATTATATTATAAGGATGCTTATCTGACAGATTTCAAAGCAAGGGTTATTTCATGCGCACCATATGAAGCTCAAAATGATTTGTGGCTTACAGAACTGGATGCTACCGCCTTTTATCCTGAGGGAGGCGGGCAACCGGCAGACACAGGCTGGCTTTATGTCGGGGAAGAAGCTTCGCAAGCCCCGTTAAGCCATAAGACAGAGGTTGTGGATGTAAAGGAAGTAAACGGACATATATATCATATCTGTGATGATAAGATAGCCGCAGGCTCAAAAGTTTACGGAAGCATAGACCGGGAGAGACGCTTTGACCACATGCAGCAGCATAGCGGTGAGCATATAGTAAGCGGCATGATATGTGAAAGCTTCGAATGTGATAATGTGGGCTTTCACATGGGAGCAGAGGCCGTAGTTATTGACTATAATACCGAGATAAGCATGGAAGCTCTTTTAAAAATAGAGGAAAGAGCCAACAGATATATCTGGGAAAATCATGCTTGTGAAATCACATATCCTGATAAGGAAGAATTGACAAAACTATCCTACAGGAGCAAAAAGGAGCTTTTAAATGATGTGAGAATAGTCTCCTTTCCGGGAGCTGATACCTGCGCCTGCTGCGGTCTGCATGTAAATAAGAGTGCTGAGATAGGACTTGTAAAATTCATATCATGCCAGAAATTTACCAGAGGAACGAGGATAGAGCTGCTTTGCGGAAAAAGAGCCTATGACTTTCTTAAAATAAATTTCGAACAGAATTCAGAAATAGCAAGAGCTATGGCGGCAGGCGTTTTTGACACGGCAGCCGTATATCATAAACAAAGAGAGGATGTAAGCAGACTAAAGCTTAAATATTCAAAGCTTGAGTCAGAATATTTCGAGTGCATAGCCGAAAGATACAGAGACTTTGGAGACATAGTTCTTTTTACGGCGGAAATGGATCCGGATCCGTTAAGAAAGCTTGCTGTCATGATCGGTGAGTGCTGCGGAGGTCTCTGTGCAGTTTTTGCGAGGGATAATTCGGAATGCTTCAGGGATAATGTGAATAAATCACAAAATGAAAAGGCTGATTTTGTCGGAAACATTGACAGTAAAAATACAAATGCTGTAAAATTCAACGACAGATATAAGTATGCAGTGGTTTATAAAAATCATGATATAAGAGAGCTTATAAATAAGATGAACTGCAGCTTGAACGGAAGAGGCGGCGGAAGCGGCGGATTTGCCCAGGGAGCACTTTGTTCATCGGAGAAAGCGATAAGGAATTTCTTCGCTTCGGAAATTTCAGAAAAGTAATTGTAAGTAATTCGGGATTGCAAAGCTGAAAGAGCGGAACGCAATCCGTTTTTATATAAAGCTGTGCCGACATAAAGCGGCACGGCCGTTGCCGAGGTAGTAATAGTGAAAACAGCCATAATGACAGATACCAACAGCGGTTTTACTGTCGAAGAAGGATTGGAGCAGGGTATATATGTTCTGCCTATGCCCATAACTGTTGAAGATAAACCGTATCTTGAGGGAGTGGGCATTACGCTTTCCGACTTTTATAAAAAGCTGGAGCTGGGAACGGATGCCTTCAGCTCACAGCCGTCACCCGGAGACCTTACCGGACTGTGGGACAGAATATTTGATGACGGATACGAGGAAATCGTCTATATTCCCATGTCCAGCGGTCTGAGCAGCTCGTGCATGACTGCAATGAGCTTTGCCAACGAATATGACGGAAAGGTGCAGGTCGCAGACAATCACAGAATTTCAATCGCGCTCATGGACTCTGTTTTAGATGCCGTAAAGCTTAGAGAAAGAGGCATGGATGCAAGAGATATAAAGAAGGCGTTGGAGGAAAATGCTGCCAACCAAAGCACATATGTCATGGTGGATTCATTAAACAGGCTTATAAAAAGCGGAAGAGTAACGGCAGCGGGCGCGGCTATCGCAAATGCCTTAAATTTAAAGCCGGTACTGCAGATACAGGGTGAAAAGCTGGATGCCTTTGCCAAGGTAAGAGGCGTAAAAAAAGCCGAAAGACTTATGATAGAGTCTATAGAAAATGACATATCTGTCAAATTCAGGGATGTGAAAAGAGACAGACTTTCTTTAAAGACTGCAGGCTCCTTTACAGATGAAGAGGATGCAGTCATGTGGAGAGAACAGGTACAGCAGGCATTTCCGGAGTTTGATGTCAGATACAGTCATCTTTCAGCAAGTATTTGCTGTCATGTGGGAGCCAATGCGGTAGGCATTGCACTGAGCGTAACAGAATAAGCATTGACCAAAGAAGAATCAAAGTGAGTATAGAGAGAATTTTTGTTAATAACGGCGTAAGATATGTAAGCTTTGATGCTCTGAGGGAGACGGGGCTTGTAAGGCACGGGTTTATGACGCGGACAGGCGGAGTAAGCAGGGGGTGCTTTGACAGTATGAATCTTTCCTTTACAAGGGGAGATGACGACGAAGCTGTCAGAGAAAATTTCAGGAGAGCGGCAGAGGCACTCGGAGCTTCCGAGGAAAATATTGTGCTTGCAAGGCAGACACATACGGATAATATCAGAATTGTTACAAAAAAGGATGCCGGAAAGGGCGTAGTCTGTCCGACGGATTACGACGATATTGACGGGCTTATAACCAATGAGCCGGGGCTTATGCTCGGCACGACACATGCAGACTGTACGCCCATATATCTGCTGGATCCTGAAAATAAAGCCATAGGCATGCTTCATGCAGGCTGGAGAGGCACTGTTGCCATGATAGGATACAAGGCAGTCCGCATGATGGAAAAGGAATTCGGGACAAATCCGGCACAGCTTATAGCTGTGATAGGTCCCTGCATCTGCGCGGATTGTTATGAGATTGGTTACGATGTGGCCATGCAGGTCATGCATCTTTTCGGAGGAGAAGGCTTTTCCTTAAAGAAAAAGAATAACTGCAAGTATCTTTTTGATTTAAAGCGCGCAAATAAGCGCATACTTTTTGAGGCGGGCTTAAGAGAAAAGAATATCTTAAGCTCTGAGCTTTGCACCTGTGAAAGAGATGACCTCTTTTTCTCGCACAGAAGAATGGGCGCAGAAAGCGGACGAAACATGGCGTTTATAATGTTGAAATAAAATGATGCTGAGGTAAAGAGTATTTGTCCTCAACATCATAGTCTGGGTAAGGATGTCAATGAATAGAATTGCTGTTATCGGAGCCGGCACCTGGGGCATGGCGCTTGCAAGGATGCTTGCAAATAATGAAAATGATGTAACTGTGTGGACAAGGCACGGAGAAAAGCTGGACGAGTACAAAAAAGCCGGGGTTTATCCGCATTTGGATAACATGCGGATTCCTGAAAGTATTCGCTTTGATAAGGAGCTTCACAGCGTTTGCAGTAATAAGGATGTGCTGGTGTTTGCAGTTCCGTCACCCTATGTAAGAGCTACGGCACATGATGCGGCAGAATATATAAAGAACGGGCAGATTATTGTAAACGCCGCAAAGGGAATAGAGCCGGAAACGCTTTTCACCCTGTCGGAGGTTATAGAGGACGAGCTTGAAAAGATCGGAAAGACCGTCACGACTGTCACAATCAGCGGGCCGACTCATGCTGAGGAGGTTGCAAGAGATCTTCCGGCATCTATAGTTTCGGCATCATACGATAAGGATGCAGCCAAAATGATACAGGATATTTTCATGAATACCTGCATGAGAGTATACACCAATTCTGACAAAAGAGGTGTGGAGCTGTGCGGAGCCATGAAGAACATTATGGCACTTGCGGCAGGCATGTCTCAGGGTCTGGGCTACGGAGACAACACCAAGGCGGCTCTTATTACGAGAGGTCTGGCGGAGATAGCAAGGCTTGGCATTGCGATGGGCTGCAGAAAGGAAACATTCGCGGGGCTTGCCGGAGTGGGTGATCTTATAGTAACTGCAACAAGCCTGAACTCCAGAAATAACCGCGCCGGAATACTTATCGGAAAGGGCTTAAGCGCAAAGGAGGCAAAGGCTGAGATAGGAATGGTGGTAGAGGGAATAAATGCTCTTCCTGCCGCATTGGAACTTGCAGAAAAATATAATATAGAGATGCCGATAACCTTTGCGGTAGATGCAATAGTTAATAAGGGAGCGGATCCCAAGAATACGGTCATGACTCTTATGATGAGAGATAAGCGTGATGAAACGGATGCATAAAAGTTAAGAAAGCTAAAAAGGAGGCAGATATGAAGAAGAGGATAAGCAACATCGCAGCTTTAGCTGCAATCACATTCACATTCGCACTCACACTTACACTTTCAGGCTGTTCGAAGCCTTCGGGCACAGAGAAGTCTTCTGCCGGGGCAGCCGGGGAAACAACAGAGGCAGATAAGACCGGCAAACACGGCCGCGACGACAGCAGCAATGAAAATGCAGAAAGCGTTTCAGAAGAAGAAAAAGAGATTCTCCTGGAAATTCCGGACGAGATAAAACCGCTTCATCCGATATCAAGAAGCTGTGCATATGACGACAGTGCAAAAAATGAAGATGAAACAAAAACCATATGGATCAATTATAAATCATCGGGCATGAAGCTGAACGATGATGAGGCAGAAAAGTATCCCATGCTCAGCGAGGCTTTAGATAAGGCCTATGAATCAAATGATGAACAGTATTCCGTAATGTGCGAGGATATGAAGTCTATTGCTGAAGCCATGCTTGAAAACCACGATCCGATGCGGGATGGGTATATTGAGCTTTGCAATCTTTATACAGCAGGTGTCGTGCGTGCAGATAATCTGCTTTTCAGCATGAATTTACACAATGAGACGGTTTATGACGGGAGAAACAGTAAATATTATGACCACAGCGTCACATATGATACCGGAAGCGGAAGGATTCTAAACTTAAGTGACATTGCTGCAAATGCGGAGGTTTTAAAGGCAGGCATAAAGACAGAGCTTTATAAAAAATATGCAGATTATGAGTTTGATGAAGAGATTCTTAACTCGGAGATAGAGGCTCTCTTTCAGGGGGATGAGGCCGGAGGAAGCACCTGGAACATAGATTATACAGGACTTAATATCATATTTAACGAATATTGCATCACGGGAGAGGACGGGCAGCAAAGCGTAAGCTTAAGCTTCAGCAGGTATCCGGAGGCGATAAAGGAAGCCTGCATGACGGTACCGGATGATTATGTAAAAGAAATCGTATACCCGGAGTCGGGCAATACATATGCAGATATAAATAACAGCGGGGAGCCTGTCAGCATAAGTATCACAGGAATACCAAGCAGTGACTATAATTATTCTGATATTATAATAACGCTTACGGAGGCTGACGGTCAAAGCGTATCAGGCAAATTCGACGCAGGGTATTTTCATCTGTATCCATACTATGTAAAGCACGGAAACAGGCATTTCCTGTACACATTCGGAAGCTATGAGAATGACTATACAATAAATACAGTGTATGAGATTACCGACGGCAACATCAGGCAACAGGGAACGGAAAATCTGTATTTATCAGGAAATTATTCAGAGAGCGGTTCTCAGAATGATGATAAGCTTAATAATTCTGACATGTACAGATATTATTATGAGCTCTATACATTGACAGATACGGAAAAAATGGTCTTCAGCTCTAAATGCGATGCGCTCAGCACCTACAGCATAGAGAGAACTTATACCATAGGGGAGAACGGCATGCCTGAAAGTGATGAACTGTACAGGGCTGATTCGTATATTGAACCTGTAGCGCTTAAGAGCATATCGGCTGTTGAAACAGATGCAGACGGCAATGAAACCGGAGCCGAGCTGGAAATAAAGCTGGGAGACAAGCTCAGGTTCTACCTTACAGATAACGAAAACTTTGTAATATTCGAATTAGAAGACGGAAGACATGCAAAAGTAAGTATAGGCATGTACGAGTATCCGCAGCTTATAAACGGCGAAAATGTCGAGGAGGTATTAGACGGCATAGGATATGCAGGCTGATAGCCCGGAATGCAGATACAGGCATGCAGTCTGCTCTTGCATTCGTCAACACTTTTAGAGTAAACACCCATGCCTGCGTGCTTGCAGGTATCACATATCATAAAAGTGCGGATTGCTTCGCGCTTACGCGCTCCCGCAATCCTGCATGTATTCGTAATCCGCGCTGTCGCGCTACTTACTCATACATGGCAGGTTGCCA
>CAVBSU010000035.1:0-8826 GCA_963598245.1 Lachnospiraceae bacterium
CATAAAAGTGCGGATTGCTTCGCGCTTACGCGCTCCCGCAATCCTGCATGTATTCGTAATCCGCGCTGTCGCGCTGCTTACTCATACATGGCAGGTTGCCAAATGCAATAGCATCCTCGCATGCAGGCATGCAGTCTGCTCTTGCATTCGTCAACACTTTTAGAGTAAAATGCTATTCAGTTAAGGCAGCCCAGGCTGTCGATTACAAAAGCTTCCATCCGGTCTGTTTCAACCACTGATTTATGCCTTACTTCCTTTGATTTGAGTGAGTCTAAAGGCTCGGGAGCTTTTTCTCCGGTCTTTTCAGTAAGCGCCTTCATATAGGCAAAGCCATCGGCCTGCTCATCCTGCAGCTTTCCGAATATGGCCTCATAGGCATCCTTTGCAAACTTAAACGGGCTTGCCGTTGAAAGAATAACTGTAGGTCTTTCATATGTCATGTCGCCGGCAACCTTATATCCTACTGCCGTATGAGGATCAATGAGTCTGCCGTCATTGTTCCATGCATCTCTTATGGCCTGCTTGGATTCCTCATTGGACGCAAAGCCGCAGTCAAATACTTCCCTGAGAAAGCCAAGAACCTCTGCCGATACCTCAAATCTGCCTTTTTCTGAAAGATCCTTCATAAGTGCTGCAACATATTCCGCATCACATACGGATGCATAATAAAGCATTCTCTCAAGATTCGAGCTGACAAGAATATCCATACTCGGAGATATGGTTTTTACAAATTCTCTGTTTTTATCATATATGCCTGTCTTCAGAAAATCTGTAAGTACCCTGTTTTCATTTGAAGCAATAACAAGCTTTCCTACCGGGAGTCCCAGAACCTTTGCATAATATCCTGCAAGAATATCACCAAAGTTGCCTGTCGGTACTACAAAGTCGACTTTTTCACCGAAGCTTATGGTTTTATTCTGTACAAGTTTCTTGTAGCTTTCAATGTAATAGATAACCTGCGGAACCAGACGACCCACATTTATTGAATTTGCGCTGGAAAGCGAGATATGTCTTTCCTTCAGGATTTTCTCTGAGTCAGCCGCAAAAATTTTTTTCACTCCGGTCTGACAGTCATCAAAATTACCTTTAACTGCGCAAACATTGACATTGGCACCCTCCTGTGTTGCCATTTGCAGATACTGGATATCACTCACCTTCTGATAGGGATAGAACACCGTAATTCCTATGTTTTCCGCATCCTGAAATCCGGCAAGTGCGGCCTTTCCGGTATCACCGCTTGTAGCTGTAAGAATCATGACCTTTTCATTTTTAAGTGCCTTGCTCATGAGCTGCGGAAGCATGCACAAGGCCATGTCTTTAAAAGCCGATGTCGGTCCGTGATAAAGCTCCAGCATCCAGTATTTTCCAAGCTTGGTTACGGGAGTAAGCTCCTTTGTTTCAAACTTGCCTGCATATGCCTTTGCTATGCAGTCCTTCAGCTCATCATCCGTATAATCATCTAAAAGCACCCTGAATATCTCATAAACTATCTCCTCATAGCTCTTATCCATAAGTGCCTTCATATCGACAGACGCTTCTAAAATATCATCACTTACATACAGTCCTCCATCAGGGCAGAGTCCTTTTAAAATTGCATCCTTTGATCCGACTGGATCAGTCTTGCTTCTTGTACTGTGATAAAGCATTGTGCTACCTCTTTATATACATTTAGTACCGCATCCTTTTGCGGTATGTCCCAACTTGGCGATATGTTTATGCACGACCTACAACAGGTGATTCAAAGGCGATAAACTCATCCTTTTCATTAGCAAGCTTTACAAGCTCCTCCAATGTACCTTCGTATTTTTCACCGCCTATATATGCTGTTCCTGTAAGCATCTCGGGCTTATAGTTGAGCTTTCTGAAGAACTGGAATTTTACGTCAATGTTTACCGCATTAAATATCTGGTAAATATCTCTTAGCAAAGCATCTGCAGTAGGTGCGCCGCCTGCACCCTGACCGTAGAGCTTTACAACTCCGCACATATCTCCGACTAAGGTTATCATGTTATTGTTTACCGGAACATGCGCTTCAAGTGCATCCTTACTTATAACGCAGGGAACAACACCAAGTGCATAGTCATTATCATCCCTTACTGAGATACCCATAAGCTTCAGTGTCTTTCCCTGAGCTGCAAAATCGTCTAAAATCTTCTTTGTGAGCTTTTCAATGCCGAATACCGGAAAATCACTTGTTACAAATCCGTGATATGCAGTGCTTGCAAGAATGAAAATCTTATTTTTAACATCAAATCCTCCGATATCCGCCGTCGGGTCTGCCTCAGCATATCCCAGCTCCTGAGCCTCCTTAAGAGTCTCGGCAAAATCGGAACCCTCTCTTATCATCTTGTCAAGAATGAAATTTGTGGTTCCGTTAAGAATGCCATATACGGAAGAAAGATAATTGGTATGGGTAGTTGAAATGATTTCCGAAACAATGGGAATGGTTCCGCCGCTTGAAGCTTCATATTTAAGCTGAACCTCATGCTCTGCAGCTATGGTGCAAAGCTCTTCCATCCCATAGGCAAGAGCAGCTTTATTAGCTGTAACGACATGCTTTCCTGCCGAAAGAGCTTTCTTCATATAATCATATGAGTCAACCTTTCCTGAAAGTGCATCTACAACGATAGATACTGTGGGATCATTCAGTATTTCATCAAAGCTTTCAGTCATGAATGGCTCCGTAGCCTTTCCCGGTCTTCTTAATACATAGGCTATCTGTATATCTCTGCTGTCCCCTTCAATATACTTGCAGATACTTCTTCCTACTGTTCCGTAACCCAATACTGCGATTTTCATTTACTTCCTCCCGTATTTTATGCTGTTATTCAGCGTTAATTACTTCAATTTTATCAGAGTCTGTCCCGGTATATGCTTCAGCCTCTTTGCGTGCTTTTTCACTGACCGCTCCGTTTTTTACTTTATCTATGGCCTCAGGAATCAGATCCAGAAGTCTTGTAAAAACATCCTGATTTTTTACATTGACCAGACGAGTCTTCCCGTCCTGAATAATAAGTAATGCTACCGGCGACATCTTTGCGCTCATCGCACCGGCTCCGTTATTTTTTTGTGAATTGGTAAGCGCACCTGACGCCAGACCTGCCGTGATTTCCACTAATGGCACGATCAGCGCGCCGCCAGCTTCAAAAGGTTCGCCCACAACCGTTTTGGATTGAACAAGTGCTTCCATTCCTTTAAAAAGAGCCTGTATGGTAACACCCAATCCGTCACTGCTTTTACCGTATTCAAGCTTTATATCTTCCTTAAGATTTCCCATCTGTGACCACCGTTTATGTTAAATCTTCATTCTAATCAAGCTCCAGTATTTTTCTTGATTTCAAATACATGGCTTTTAAATCCTTATTTATATATATCCTTAATATCGGTATCCCTATAAAAAAAAGTCTTATTCTGCCCTTAAACTTAAGCCCTGCTTCCAGTTCAGCCTTTTCAAAATCCGGTATTATTTCAAGAAAGCTGCAATATGCGGGATACAAAACTGCAGCAAGCTCCATGGCAGTCCCCGTACTGTACGGGTCTGTGCTTCCGTATATTATACGCCCCTTTCCGTGTCTCGGTCTAAGCTCAGTATAAATACCTGCAATGCAGTGCTTAAACAAAGTCACGGCACCGGAATATTTTTCTTCATGATAAAGCCTGTAAAGAGCCTTAAGCTTATCACTTTTATCCTTTATTGCGCCATATACGGCTTTTATTGCCTCATAAAGCCTTAAGAGAGTATTCCTTATGCACTTATATATCCTGTTATACAGAGCTTTTAATTTTGCCCTGATGCGCATACTCAACGATATTTTTTTTCTTTTCTCATATTCGGTACCGCATTTTCCTTTTTCAGGCTTTAATCTGTCGTAATCTATAATTTTTTCACTCTGTTTTTCTGCAGATTCTTCCTGCAAAGACATACTGCATGTTTCTTCCGTACAGTTTTTTGCTATCTCAACACGGTCTGATTCTGCCTTCTCCTTAATATCCTTAACCTTTTCTTTGCTGTCCTTTTTACTAATGTTGTCATTCATGATATCATAGATTTTTTTGCCAAACAACATCACATAAAGCTCAGGTTCTTTTCCTTTATGATATTCAGCATTCACTTTTATAAGGGACAAAAGCCAGACTACAGATGCCGTTCCGTCCAGTCTTTCGTTCACAAAGCTTATGTCTGTTTTATACCTGAATGGAGCAAACAGCAGCAAGACTGCAATTAAAAGCACAAGACTAAACAGAATAAGAATAACAATCGCTATAATCTTGAGTACAGAAAGAATGATCAAATCAAATTCTTCTCCAAACGCTTTTTTAATATATCCAGAGCTTCCTCTATCACAGCATCAGTGGTAAGCTTTCTTATTTCATATCTCGAGCCTGTAAAATGATGTTCAAAAACGCTCACATTTCCGTCATATGCCACAGCAGTATATACAAGGCCTACCGGCTTTCCATCCGAAGGATCCGGTCCCGCATTTCCTGTTGTCGCCAATGCTATATCAGCCATTGAATTTGAGGCTGCCCCCAATGCCATAAGGGAAGCCGTTACCGGCGATATAGCCCCTTCCTTCTGCAGCACAGCCTTATCTATCTTCAGCGTTCTTTCTTTTGCTGCTGTATCATAGGTTACAAAGCCCTCAAGAAATGCATTGGAAGCTCCCGGAATTCCTACAAGTGTCGCCGATACAAGGCCGCCGGTAAGCGATTCTGCTGTTGCTATTTTAAGCCCGTTTTCTCTTAAAAGCCCTATGAGCTCCGCTTCCTTTTCCATCACATGCCTCCGTCGGTTATGACGCTTATATTCTTCTTCATATAATCTATAAGCGATATTATTGTAAGGAATACGGCAATGCCTGTAAGAGCATTTATTACTGTGCTGCCAAGCATGACGGGTACACTCGGAAGTATAAGCACCATGCACAGTATCATCTGTGAAACAGTCTTGAGCTTTCCCCACCAGCTGGCTGCTATAACTATTCCGTTATCTGCCGCAATAATTCTGAAACCGCTTATAATAAATTCTCTTGCAATGATTACAATAACCGCTATGCACGGAAGAGATCCTTCCGCCGTCAAAAGAATAAGCGCAGATGAAACAAGAAGCTTATCAGCCAGAGGATCCATGAATTTACCGAAATCAGTAACCAGCCCGCGGCTTCTTGCAATATATCCGTCCAAATAATCTGTAAATGACGCCAGACAAAATATTATAAAGGCTATACTGCGGCAATATATAAATCTTCTGTCAGGTACATTCTGCAAAATGACTGCATTGCTTCCTTTTATACTCAAAAGCATAAAGAAAACAAAATAAGGTATCATAAGAACCCTGAGCATAGTAAGCTTATTGGGTAAATTCATCTTCATGCCAATTCACCAACCAAATCATACCCCTCGGCTCCGGTCGCCCTGGCTAAAACCATATCACCTGTCATAAACTGCTTTTTCCCTGTATTTATATAGAAAAAGCCGTCCACATCCGGAGCATCCATATATGTGCGACCCACATAAATATTATCTTCTTCCGAACTGTCTGCATTATTATCATATGTGATGCAGTCTGAAGGATCGGTGAGCCTTCCTTCTATAATAACCCTGAATGTTTGTCCGATACGGGTCTTTGCCTTTCTTAATGCTATTTCCTGCTGTATAGTCATTATTTCATTTCTTCGTTCAGCTTTTTTGCTTGCCGAAACCTGATGACTATATTGCGCGGCTCTGGTTCCCTCTTCCCTCGAATATTCGAAATCACCGAGCCTGTCAAACTCCATTTCGCGAACAAACGAAGTAAGTATCTCATGATCATGCTCTGTTTCTCCCGGAAATCCTGAAATAAGTGTGGTTCTGATTATGATATCTGGTATTTCTTTGCGAAGCTTATGTATACGCTCAATTATTTCTTCTCTGGTCGTTCTTCTCGCCATGCGCTTTAATATATGATCCGAGGCGTGCTGAATCGGTATATCAAGATAATGACAAACCTTCGGAAGTGTTTTTATCATATCTATAAGCTCATCTGTCACTTCCTCCGGATAGCAATACAAAATGCGTATCCACTCAAGACCCTCTATATCATTAAGTCTTTTTAAAAGCTCCGGAAGCATTTTCTTTTTATATAAATCAACACCGTAAAGAGTTGTTTCCTGCGCTATAAGTATAAGCTCCCTGACTCCGTCCTCTGCAAGCTTTTCTGCTTCATCCAGAAGATCGTCCATGGGTACGGATCTGTATTTGCCCTTAAGTGACGGAATAATGCAGTATGTACAGCTCTTTCCGCATCCCTCGGCTATTTTCAGATATGCATAGTGTCCGCCCGCTGTAATAAAACGCCTGTTTACAGGATTTTCGACAAAAATATTCTGAGATATGGGCTTGAAGCTGCGAACTTTCTCAGGCTCTTTCAAAGAATCGCCTGCAACTGTCTCGGGCTGTTTTTTTAATGCTTCATTTACTGCTTCTGCAATATTCTGCCAGGAATTTGTACCTACTATTGCATCCACTTCGGGCAAGGTTTCAAGTATTTCATCCCTATATCTTTCCGCCATGCAGCCCATAACAACAAGCACCGGGCTTTTCATGCCTGCTCTCTCTTTTTTCAGATCTACCATGCTGATAATCGTCTGAATGCTTTCGTCTTTTGCATCTCTTATAAAACAGCATGTATTGATAATGATCACATCAGAAAGCTCGGCGGAATCCGAATACTCAAAGCCTGCCTCATATAAAAGTCCCAGACTTTTTTCTGAGTCTACAAGGTTTTTATCGCACCCTAAAGATATAAGATGAACTTTTTTCTTTGTGCTGCCCGTCATTATTTTAAAATATCTTTATGGTTATTATAAACTTTTACATCGCCCTCATATATTTCGTCTATTGCAATTGTGAGCGGTTTTTTATCATATGAATCCGTAAGTATTCCGGCTCCGTCAACTATCTGACGAGCTCTTTTTGAGGCGGCAATAACGACCTGATATCTGCTGTTTAATGTCTGTTCTCCGTTTTCTTTATTTACCTTATCTATTATTTGTCCGTAGGTTGGCTTAAACATTGCCATAGCTTTTACCTCTTTCTGCAGGTTGTATTTTTATCCCAGATTATTAAGACTTGAATAAAATGACCTTAAATCCTTTCTGATTTTTTCTACAAAGTCTATCTGCGAGCGAACTCTCATATGCTGATCCTGAATCAGATAATTAAGATGCTTGGTGGTTTTTTCAAGATTGTCATTTATGAGAATATAATCGTAGGCCTCTATGCCCTCTGCCTCCTGAGCGGCCTTTGCCAGACGCTTTTTTATAACCTCTTCGGTTTCGGTTCCGCGCTTTCTGAGGCGATCACTGAGCTCCTTTACGGTGGGCGGAGTAATAAATACAAGCACGCTCTCAGGGAACTTTGCTTTTATCTTCAGAGCTCCCTGCATCTCGATTTCAAGAATAACATCCTTTCCCTTTTCCATCTCCTCTTCCACATAGGATCTCGGAGTACCGTAGAAATTATCTACATAGGAGGCATACTCCAAAAGCTCATCATTTTGAAGCATATCGAAGAATTTCTGCTTCGTTACAAAAAAGTAATCGCGGCCTTCTACCTCTCCCGGTCGCGGCTGTCTTGTGGTTGCAGAAACTGAAAGTGAATAATAATCATAACTTTCCATAAGCTTTTTCATAAGCGTGCCTTTTCCGGAGCCTGAAAAGCCTGAAATCACCACCAGCATGCCTTTATTTCGAATGAACGGATGATGCTCTCTTATGATAGTATCATTACTCAATATTTTGCACCTGCTCTCTTATTTTTTCTATTTCGGTCTTGAGTGCTATTGCAACATCGGCTTTTTTCAGATTATTCGCCTTTGAAAGAGTAGTATTTGCTTCTCTGTTCATTTCCTGGGCAATAAAGTCCAGCTCTCTGCCGCAGCTTCCTCCGGTTTTAAGTTTGTTTCTCACGGCGTCAATGTGGCTTTTCAGTCTGACCATTTCCTCATCCGTGCATATCTTATCAGAGTATATGGCCACCTCCGTGACAATTCTTCCCTCATCCGCCGTGATGCCCGAATCCGAAAGGGTCTCCCTTATCTTATCATAAAGTCGATTTCTGTATTCTTCCACTATGGAGGGTGACATATTTATAAGCTCATCAACCCACTTGTCTATCTGTTCAAGCTTTACAAGAAGATCAGCCTTAAGGTGCTCTCCTTCCCTTATTCTGTCCTCCGTAAAGCTTTTTGCCGCACTTTTTACAGCCTGCTCTGCTATCTCCCAAAGCGCCTCATCGGTGTCGGAGCCCTCATCCATAGTGAGTACATCAGGATATCTTGCAAGCGCCGGTGCGTTTAAATCATTTTTAAGATTAAACTGCTCACTCATGGCTTTTATACAGGCAACATACTCTTCCGCAAGCTCCTTATTATATATCAGCCTCTTCCCGACTCCCTTATAATCCTCAAATGTAATATAAACATCCACCTTGCCTCTTTCAATAAATCCCTTAAGAAGCTGCCTGATTTTTGTTTCAAAGCAATTAAAGCGTCTCGGAATTTTTAAAGAAAGATCCAGATATCTGTGATTAACTGATTTCATTTCGACAAGTATGTGATAATCATCATTTACGACCTCAGCTCTGCCGAAGCCGGTCATACTCTGCACAGCCTGCATACAACATCCTTTCGGTTTTAAAATTAACCTTGATTATAGCTTATGTCAGCCTTAGGTTCAATCATTATGGAGTAATTAGTATGGTAAATAACAAACCCCGGAGCCGCACCTGGTACACGCTTAAGCTCCTTTTTTTTCACATAATCGACCTCTATTTTTTTATTTGAAC
>CAVBSU010000035.1:8836-15738 GCA_963598245.1 Lachnospiraceae bacterium
CCCGCACCCGCTCCGGCATTTGAATAATATGCCGCAAGAGCAGCTGCCTCCAGACAGGTTTTATCCGGAAGCTCTGCATTCCCGGTTTTTGCGATGACATGTGATCCCGGAAGATTTTTTGCATGAAACCACCAGTCATTTGCATCTGCCAGCTTGAAATCAAGCTCCTCATTCTGATAATTGTTTCTTCCCACATAGATGTCAATGCCATCACTCGAAACAAAGTGCAGCGGCCCTGATTTTTTTTCTTCTCTTCGTTCACGCTTGCCGTTCAAATGATTTCTTATGTATCCCGCCTCTGCCATCTCACGGCGAAGTTCATTCAAGTCCGCCTCAGACTCGCAAAGCATAAGTGAGGAATTTATCGATTCAAGATGATACAGTGTATTTTTACATTCCTTAAGCTGTGTGCCTACAGCTTCTCTGGTACGCTTAAGCTTATTATATCTGTCAAAATATTTTTTGGCATTCTCCTGTGCTGTAAGATCCTTATCTAAAGGTATCCTTATGATTTTTCCCTCATCATAATAATTTTGACATTCTATAAAGCTTTCTTTTCCCTTCAGTTCATAACCGTAGGTGTTTAAAAGCTCTCCCCAAAGTCTGTATTGATCCCTCTTGTCTGTATCTTTATATTGTTTTTCCAGCAGATCAAGCTTTTTTGATGCCCTCTCGGTCAGGTTTTTAAGAACGCTCCTTATATCCTCTGATTTGGCTTTTATACGGTTGGACTTATCCTTTTCAAAATAAAAAAGCCTTATAACCTCGGACATGGATTCTTTATAAGAAGCATGCATGCTTCCGCCTTCAAGGCTTTTAAGCCTTACTGCGCAAAATTCACTTATTTTTTCACCGTCATATATTATATTAGGTTCAAAGCTTTCATTGCAGACATCTGCCATAATCCCGCCAAACTCTGTAAAAAGCCTGTGGAGCTCTTCCTTATCAAGCTCCCCGTACGGAATATCCGGATCTATTTTTGCCCTGAAAAGAATTTCCTGCGCAATAACCGGGCTCAGGCCTGTTACCGACATATAAAGCTTTTTATAAACCGGCATGCCCTCTGTTTTATCGGAAAACAACGCTGTAAAGCCATTTTCATCCTTGTAAAGCTTTCTCGGATTTGATTTTCCCGCGGAATCAGGTATGAAATAAGCTCGTCCGGGAAGCACTTCTCTTACAGAGCTGGTCATATGAGATACATGCTTTATGCTGTCAATTATGCTTAAATCATCCTTTAAAAGAATGATATTCGAGTACTTTCCCATTAGCTCTGCCACAAGGTACCTTGTACTCATGTCTCCCATCTCGTCAAGATGCTCTATTGCAAAAACTATAATCCTTTCAAGCCCTTCCTCGCCGCTTTTAATATCCTTTGACGGCTGAAAAATGCGTGTAATACGACCTCCTCCGATATGTTTTCTCAGGCTCATGCAAAAATTCGGAGCCGTGACAGGGGAAAGCGTATTATCCTCCTTTATATATGTCATAGGTGTCGAAGCGTTGGCTGAAATTAAAAGACGCAGCTGTTTTCTGTTGCATTTAAGCGTTAAAAGTAGCTCATCCCTTTCAGGTTGAGCTACTTTCGTAATACTGCCGGCAAGCAATTTATCATTAAGTTCTTTAACTACAGCTGCTACTGTAATACCGTCAAAGGCCATTATTCCTCTTCCCAGTTCGTATAATAGGTCTGAACATCATCATCCTCATCCAGAAGATCCAGAGTTCTTCTCAGGTTCTTTACCATGGTCTCATCTGTTACAGATACTGTGTTCATCGGAATCATAACAACATCTGACTGTGCCATGGGAATCTTTGCGGCATCGATGGCTTCTCTTATTGCATTAAGATCATCCGGAGCTCCGATTATTTCGAAGCTGTCATCATTTTCTTTAATATCCTCAGCTCCGGCATCCAGCACTATTTCCATAAGGTCATCGCCGCTTCCTTCATATTCCTCGCGGTCAATAATAATCTGTGCTTTATTTTCAAACATAAATGAAACAGAATTCGGAGTTCCGAGTGAGCCCTGGCCCTTTGTAAACGCCGATTTTACATTGGCAGCGGTACGGTTCTTATTATCCGTGAGCGTATCTACGATAATAGCGACTCCTCCGACACCGTAGCCCTCATAGCGAAGCTTATGATAATCATCTCCGCCTTCTGAACCTGCCGCCTTCTTTATGCCTCTTTCAATAGTATCATTGGGCATATTATTTGCTTTTGCTTTTTGAATAACATACTTAAGTTTGAAGTTGTTATTAGGGTCAGGACCGCCTTCTTTTACGGCTATGGCGATTTCACGACCGATTATTGTATAAATCTTTCCCTTTGCAGCATCATTCTTTTCCTTTTTGGCACGAATGTTCGCAAATTTTGAATGTCCTGACATATATATTCCTCCTGAAATTAAGTACAAAACTTTTTTAGTTTACCACTAATGTCATCTCATGGCAATAATGCAGTCTTGTATTATACATATTTTCTCGGAACCCTTCCGGAAATGCCGCAGATTATTTCATAGCTGATAGTTCCGCATTCTTCCGCAATCTCATCCGGTGAAATTGCGTTTATGCCGTCACTTCCCATAATAACTACAGGTGAACCGACTGCAACATCATCTGCATCTGTAAGATCTATCATGAATTGATCCATACAGATATTTCCTATGATTTTGCAGCGTTTGCCTCCGACAAGAACCTCTCCCTTATTGGATAAAACTCTCGGGTAACCGTCTGCATAGCCACAGCACACCGTACCGATTCTGGTTTTTCTCTTTGCCGTAAAGGTATAACCGTAGCTTACAGATGTTCCCTCTTCTATCTCCTTTATATATGTAACATATGAATACCAGAGCATGGCCGGCGCAAGGCTTATATTTTCCCTTTTCACCTCATCGGAAGGATATATTCCGTAGAGGCCGATTCCGCATCGCACCATATCCATATCATCCCCGATACCGATGCCGTCTATTATGGCTGCGGTGTTTGCACAGTGCCAGACAGGAATGTCTATGCCTTCTTTTTCACATAAAAGCTTAAAGTTTTTAAATCTTTCATATGCGATAAGAGTATCTGTCTTATCGGATGAATCTGCCTTTGCAAAATGCGTAAAAATTCCGTCTATAACAATATTATTGAGCTTCAGGATCTCTTTTATAATCTCTGCTCCTCTTTCATCGGGACTTAAGCCGATTCTTGACATGCCTGTGTCAACAGCTATATGTACATGTGCCTTGTAGTCTGCAAAGGCATACTGCATGTCCTTGAGTCTGTCCAGATTTTCCGTAACAAATTCATTGACGCTTTCATTAAGTGCCTCAGCCCGTTCCTTTGTAAAGATTGTCTGAGTAAGACCGAATTCCAGCATCTGGTCGTCTTCGCCTGCAAATGTAGGTCCCAGTATAATTACAGGCTTTGTAATTCCGCCTTCTGTCCTGAGCTTTACGCCCTCATCTATGGTAGCGGCTGCAAATACATCCGTCATATCATTTATGGCCTCTGCAACCTCGACAGAGCCGTGCCCGTAGGCATTGGCCTTTACGGTGCAGAGCATTTTTTTCCCTATCGCAAGACTTTTAAGTCCGGCAAGATTATGCTTTATTGCATTTAAATCAACTATAACGCCGCATCTGCAATAATCACTGTGTTTCATTTATATTTCCTCCCTCTGCTACGGCAAAAGCAGTCACCAGCACATTTGTGTCTGAAATAGATACATGCATATCATCAATTCCGTGTTCGCGGCAAAAGTCCAGAGCCTTCCCGTGAAGAATAACATACGGCTTTCCCAGCTTGTCCCTCAATACTTCGATATCGCTTAAACCTATACCATTAAAACCTATTCCCATTGCCTTTGCAACAGATTCTTTTACAGCAAAATCGCCGGCAAGCCTTTTTTTATCGGAAAGGGCCTGCCGACGCTCATTTTCAGTAAAAACATGATTTAGAAAAGTCTCTTTTTCACAAGCTTTTAAAACCCTGCTTATTTCAACAAGATCCGTACCTACGCCAAATATCATATCAATCTGTACTTTTGTCGTTATTAGCTATCCTGTAATTAAGGATCATAAGACTTTCTGAAAGGTGAACGCTCTCCATCACTATATTTTCCGGCATATCGTAGTCAATATGCGCAAAGTTCCAGACACCCTTGATATGTGTTTTTTCAAGCCGCCTCATAACATCTGCGGCGTGATCTGTAGGTATTGCCACGATAACTATCTCGATTTCATTCTCCTCAAGGAATGCCTCAAGCTCATCCATGGAATGAACCTCTATATCATGAACCTTTGTACCTATCTTATCGGGGCAGATATCAAATACAGCCAATATATTAAAGCCGTATCTCGGAAATGATTTGTATCCGCATATGGCAGAGCCGAGGTTTCCTGCGCCGATCATAACCATTTTATGCGGCGTATTAAGATGCAGAATTTTGCCTATCTCACTGTACAGATACTCGACATTATAGCCGTAGCCCTGCTGCCCGAATCCTCCGAAATTATTAAGATCCTGTCTGATTTGAGATGCAGTGGCATTCATCAGTTTTGAAAGCTCGCTGGATGACACCCGCTCCATACCTTCAGACTTCAATTCGCCGAGAAATCTGAAATATCTCGGCAATCTCTTAATTATGGCCGGAGAAATATACTTATTAGTCTTATACATCTCTTATTCCCCTCAACATCATTATAAAACTAAGTTAGCCTTTTTATTATAATTTAATATATTTTGTTCGTCAATGCGCCCGGTTTCGGCCGATGTCCTGTTGATATTCTGCTTCAATTACCGTATTTGCGTTTTATTCGTCAGCAAGCTCCCTTCTTTCGATCTTTTTCAGCCTGTCGTTCTGGTTATATCGATAACGCCCTGTACGCTTCTGAGCTTGTCTATAATACGGGTAAGCTCCTCCTTGCCGTGAATATCAAATGTAAGTATAAGCGTGCAGGTACCGTTTTTTGCATTTTTAAGATTTATACTGGTTATGTCAATGTTCAGGTCCGTAAATATACGCGACACATCAGACAGCAGCCCTACACGATTATTGCAGAAAATTCTGATTTCAGCCGAATATGTATCATCTGCCGCATCATCAACATCCCATTCTGCCTCTATCAGTCTGGTGCGCTCAGACACAGGAAGATTTATCATATTTACGCAATCCGTACGATGTACGGTGATACCTCTTCCTCTCGTGACAAACCCCACTATTTCATCTCCGGGTACCGGATTGCAGCAATGTGCGCAGCGGGCAGAAAGATCATTGATTCCCTTTACTAAAATGCCGCCTCTGAGGGCTTTTTTTACTGTAGGATTGGAAATATCACTATTTGCCTGTGCATTATGCACTGCCAATATCTGTTCATCCGTGACATGCTCCTGTTCATGCTTTTTCTTGGTTTCAAGGAGCTTGCCTATTATCTGTCCTTCCTTTAGTCCGCCGTGTCCTACGGAAGCCAGCACCGCATTCCAGTCCTGCATGGCATAGCGGCGCAAAACAGCATCTGTAAACTCCGGCTTTGTAAGCTCTCCGTAGCTTATTCCCTTGGATTTACAATATCTGTCAAGAATTTCACGGCCCTTAAGTATATTATCCTCTTTATTATTGGTTTTGAACCATGAATTTATTTTGGATTTTGCCTGTGTGCTTCTTACAAGATTGAGCCAGTCCATACTCGGACCCTTTGAGTTCTGAGATGTAACTATCTCTACTCTGTCTCCGTTTTGAAGCTTATAGTCTATAGGCACTATGCGATCGTTGACTCTGGCACCCACCATTTTATTGCCGACAGCAGAATGTATGCTGTAGGCAAAATCTATCGGTGTAGAACCCGAGGGAAGGCTCTTGACATCTCCGCTCGGAGTAAAGCAATAAACATTGTCATTAAACAGGTCGAAATCAGATTTGACCATGTTGAGGAAATCCTTATTGTTATCCGCATCCTTCTGCCACTCAAGCACCTCTCTGAGCCAGCCTATTTTTTCATCATTTTCGCCCTCAGCCTTAAGCTGTGAGCCACCTGTTTCCTTATACTTCCAGTGAGCCGCAATTCCGTACTCGGCAACCTTATGCATTTCAAAGGTTCTTATCTGAATCTCAAATGGTGTGCCGTCTTTACCTATAAGCGTCGTATGCAGTGACTGATACATATTTGGCTTTGGCATGGCGATATAATCCTTAAAACGACCCGGTATGGGTTTATACATTTCATGGATTACTCCCAGCGAGGCATAGCAGTCCTTTACGCTGTCTACAAGAATACGCACAGCAAAAAGATCGTAGATTTGATCTACGGTTTTGTTTTGATTTATCATTTTCTTGTAGATGCTGAAGAAATGCTTTACCCTGCCGGTCATGACAGCGTGTATGCCTGCCGCCTCCAGATGCTTTGAAACTTCTGCCTCTATATCAGCAATAAAGGCTTCCCTTTCCTCCCTCTTTAAAGCAATTTTTTCGACAAGATCACTGTAAACATCGGGCTTAAGGTACTTAAGAGATATATCATCAAGCTCGATCTTAAGTTTCATGATACCGAGTCGCTCGGCTAACGGTGAATATATTTCCAGCGTTTCTGTGGCCTTTTCTATCTGCTTGGACTGACTTTGATACTGAAGAGTCCTCAGATTATGCAGTCTGTCGGCAAGCTTGATAAGCACAACTCTGATATCCTTTGCCATAGCCACGAACATCTTTCGAAGATTTTCGGCCTGCATCTCTATCTTGTCGACATCTAAAGAAAGCTGTGTCAGCTTTGTGACACCGTCCACCAGAACTGCCACACTGTCGCCGAACATATCTCTGATTTCATCCAGGGTCATGCCGGTATCTTCTACGACATCATGAAGCAGGGCGGCGCAGATGGCATCCTGATCAAGCTCGATTTCCGCTATGATAATAGC
>CAVBSU010000036.1:0-15445 GCA_963598245.1 Lachnospiraceae bacterium
TTGTTTTAATTTGTAAATAGCTAAATATAATTTTCTTAATGTTGTTAATGTTTTTCTCTTTTCAAGGCACTGTCTATAAGCTTTTCAATAAGCTGCTTTTTTGAAACGCCCTGTCTTTCCCAAAGCATGGGGTACATGGATATTGCCGTAAATCCGGGAAGTGTATTTATTTCGTTGAAAATAACCTCATTATTTTCCGTTACAAAGAAATCCACTCTTGAAAGGCCAAAGCCGTCCACTGCAGTAAAAATATTCACGGCTTCCCTTCTTATGGTTTCAACAACCTCAGCCGGAAGATCAGGATCTATTACCGTCTTTGAATCCGGATTGTTATATTTTGCGTCATAGTCATAGAAGTCAGCTGCTGCAAGTATCTCTCCGACTCCGGAAGCCTCAGTCTTAAGCTCTCCGCCGCCGAAAACGGCACACTCTATTTCTCTTCCCTTTATAAATTCCTCCACCAGTATCTTTGAATCCACCTCGGCTGCCTTTTTCAGTCCTGCCTCAAGCTCATTTCTGTCTGCAGCCTTTGTAACGCCAACTGATGAACCCGCCTGACTTGGCTTGATAAACACCGGATAGGAAAGCTCAGCCTCTATTCTTTTAATGGCTGCATCTGCATCCGCTCCGGCTTCAAGCTCACCTTTTCTTACTCCTACGAATTTTGCCTGTCTTATGCCGGCAGCTCCCACTATGATTTTTGTATAAAATTTATCCATGCACACAGCAGAGCTTAATACTCCGCAGCCTACATAAGGAATCCCTGCCATTTCAAAAAGCCCCTGTATGGTGCCGTCCTCTCCGTATTTTCCGTGAAGTACCGGAAAAATGACATCCAGCTCAACATCCATCACCTTATCATCAGGTGTTGTTACAAGCACGCTCCTTCTTGTGGCATCCGGGCTTATCTCCGCCGTAGTTTCGGAATTTATCCAGCTTCCGTCCTTTATGCTGTCAATGTCATTTGCAAGCACCCAGTGACCCTCCTTGGTTATGCCTATGAGCAGAATATTCCAGCTGTCACCGTCTATCTGTGATACAACATTGACCACCGAGAGGCAGGACACCTCATGCTCTGTAGACTGTCCTCCGAATATAACTGCGATGTTTCTCTTTTCCATATGCTTTGCCTCCTGGCTACTTAAGAATTTCATAAGAATTAAATCAATCTTTCTTCAATCATTTTATAACGGGTAATGATATAGTTATGACAACGAAAGAAAATATTTCGCACAATCCTTTTTGATTCTACTATAGATAAGGGAGCTTCTTACGAGGCTCCCTTTACTGTATCTTATACTTATTACTCGGCATTCTTTTTAGCTTCATCGCTTATTCCGCCCGATGTGATGGCATCTGCCTTTTCCACCGAAGCGATAGCTGATTTAAGCATCGGTATACGGCAGTTTTTGCCTCCGAACTCAACTATAACCATATCGCTTGTAATGTCTATAATCTTTCCGTACATGCCTGATGTAGTACAGCAATAATCGCCTACGGCAAGCTTACTCATAAGCTCTTCCTTCTTTTTCTTTTCCTTTCTTGCCGGAAGTACGGTGACTGCAACCATTACGGCAATGATAAGGACAAAATAAATAGCTAATCCGCTTGTGCTGTTCATAAAAACCTCCTTAAGCTGTAGTGTTGTCAGCTTCATTCATTTCTTTTCTTAAGCTTTCAAAGCTTCCGTTTCTTATGGATGTCCTGATATCCTCCATAAGATGGTTGTAAAAATACAGGTTGTGCAGGGTGCAGAGTCTCATGCCCAGCATTTCTCTCGCCTTTAAAAGATGCCTTATATATGCACGGCTGTAGTCTCTGCATGCCGGACAGGTGCAGCCCTCCTCTATGGGCTTATGGTCAAGCTCATACTTCTTATTGAACATATTAAGCTTTCCCCGTCTGGTATAGACATGCCCGTGACGGCCGTTTCGGCTCGGATATACGCAGTCGAAAAAGTCTATGCCTCTTGCCACTCCCTCAACAATGTTTAACGGAGTGCCGACTCCCATCAGATATGTCGGCTTATTTTTCGGAAGATGCGGTACTACATTATCGAGTACATCATACATCTCCTCATGAGTTTCACCTACCGCAAGTCCTCCGACGGCATATCCGTCCAGCCCCATTTCGGATATTCTTTCGGCATTATCTATGCGGACATCGTTTAAGATACCGCCCTGATTTATACCGAAAAGGAGCTGTTTATTATTGATGGTATCCGGAAGCTCATTAAGCCTCGCAAGCTCTGTTTTGCAGCGCACAAGCCATCTTTCTGTCCGTGATACACTTTTTTCTATGTAGCTTCTTTCCGCAAGTGCCGGCGGGCACTCATCAAATGCCATCGCTATGGTAGACCCCAGGTTGGACTGAATCTGCATGCTTTCCTCAGGTCCCATGAATATTTTATGACCGTCTATATGAGAGCTGAAGCTTACGCCTTCTTCCTTTATTTTTCTGAGTGTGGCAAGTGAAAAAACCTGAAAGCCGCCGCTGTCCGTAAGCACCGGCCTGTCCCAGTGCATAAAGGCTCTCAGTCCTCCGAACTGCTTTATAAGCTTATCTCCCGTCCTGACATGGAGGTGGTAGGTGTTTGAAAGCTCCACCTGACAGCCTATTTCCTTCAGATCTGCTGTCGACACTGCCCCCTTTATGGCGCCCACCGTTCCGACATTCATGAACACCGGAGTTTCTATGGTGCCGTGTACAGTCTCCATGTGCGCAGATTTTGCCCTGCCGCACTCGGCTACAATCTCATATTTCATCAGCTGTTCTTTTTATTTCGTTTTGCCTGTTTTTTTGCTGCCTCTTCCGCCTTTGCCTGTCTTAAGGCCTTCTGCTCCTTATTTGCCTTTCCGGAGTTCATGAGATTCCACAGCGGTCCTGTTACGCATACCGAGGAATAAGCTCCGCAGACTATGCCCACCATGATGGGAAGCGCAAATTCTCTGATGGAGGATACTCCGAGTATATAGAGGCAGAGTACCATGACAAAGGTTGTAAGTGATGTAAACATGCTTCGTGAAAGTGTTTCTGTTATGGAAAGATCCACTATTTCGTTTGTCGGCATGTTTGTCTGGTTCTTAAGGTGTTCGCGGATACGGTCAAAAATAACTATGGTTGCATTTATTGAATATCCGACTATTGTAAGTATGCAGGCAATGAATGTTGAGCCTACCGACCATTTGAATGCCGCATAGCAGGCAACGAGCACCAGCACATCATGCACCAGAGCCAGTACTGCCGAGGATGCAAAATAAATATTTTTAAATCTTACCCATATGTAAAGCAGCATAAGCACCGTTGCAATGCAGACAGCCTTAAACGCATCCGCCTTCATCTCATTGGAAACGCTTCCCGAGATATTTTCAGCAGTAATCTTCTCGGTATCTACTCCGAAACTGTCGGCAAGAGCCTGATTCATGGCATCTCTCTTTTCAACATCCAGCTCCACGGTTCTTATGAGTACCTCATTTGTGCCCGCTATCTTGGAAATCTGAGGATTGGCATCACCTGTAGCTTTGGTAACTACCGGAGCCACATCAGATGAAAGATAGTCCAGTGAAAGATCCTCGTTAAAGGTAACATTGGTGGATGTTCCGCCCTTGAAATCCAGACCGTAGTTAAAGATATCTCCAGTCTGAGATTTGTTTATTCCCATAAATACAAAGCCGCTTATAATAAGCGCCAGAGACAGACAGTAGCAGAACTTGCTGTTTTTAATAAATCGTCCCGACTTCTCCACCGGCTTCTTTATGCCGTACATTGACGGCTTATCTGCTCCCATTGTATAGAAAGCTGTCAAAAGCCATCTGGTTACGAAAAGTGCTGTCAGCATTGACAGGATAATTCCGAGAGCCAGAGTCTGTGCAAAGCCCTTTACCGTGCCGGAGCCGAGATAATAAAGCACTGCGGCAGCTATGATGGTGGTCACATTGCCGTCTATGATGGCTGAAAGGGCCTTGTGAAATCCCGCATGAATGGCATTGCCCACATCATGTCCCAGACCTATTTCTTCCTTTATACGGGTAAAGATAATGACATTGGCATCCACCGCCATGCCTATGGAAAGCACGATTCCCGCAATTCCCGGCAGCGTAAGTGTTATCTTAAAGGCACTTAAAAGTATAAGGATAAGACCCGTGTACATGGTAAGTGCTACAGAGGCTGCAAGTCCTGCGACTCTGTAGAGCACCAGCATGATAATTATGACAATGCCAAAGCCGATGATTCCTGCCTTAAGCGAGGTAGTAATAGCCTGCTGACCCAGACGCGCTCCGACTACATTTGAGCGTATCTCCGTAAGCTCCAGCTTGAGAGCACCCAGACGGATTGTGGATGCAAGATTGTTTGCCTCATCGACTGAGAAATTACCGCTGATTGAACAGTTTCCTCCGGTGATGGCCTGCTGAACCGTAGGATATGAAATAAGTTCATCGTCATAGATGATACCTATCTGCTTGCCTACATTGGCCGCAGTGGCAGCTGCAAACTTTTCGGCTCCCTCGTCCGTAAAGCTTACACTTACCTCGTAAGAGTCGCTTTCGCCTGCCGTGCCCTTTCTTTGAGCCACGCCTGCCGATTTTATATCCTTACCTTCTACGACAGTTTCTCCTATGCCGGAAATCTGTCCGTCTTCATCATAGTTGAAGGTACAGAAAATAAGTGAGCCAGGCTTTCCCAGTTCCTCAAGTATGGCATTGGCATCCGATACTCCCGGGATGTCGATATTTATGCGGTTTGCTCCCTCCTGATATACAGATGCCTCGCTGGATTTATTTTCCGCCCTCTTTTGAAGCTTATAGATGGTGTCGGACATATCAGTATCCGACGGATTTTCCTCGTTCGCCTCATAGGTGATGCTGACGCCTCCCGCCAGATCCAGACCCAGCTTAATATCACTCATGCAGACATATCCGCCCACACAGGATAATACAGTAAGTACCAGTACAAGCAGCAGCCAGAATATTGCCTTACCCTTGCTTTGTTCTTTCATTATAATTACCTGCCTTGTTCATTTAGACTTAACCGACTAAATATAACATATCACGGCTGTCTTTTCAATGACTGTATACAAAAGGTTATTCAGTCGGAAAAATCGGAGATAAATGTCATCGTCCCGGCTGTCTGCCATATCGAGTAACAGCTTTGGAGAGCTTTTGCAGGGCTTAGACATCCCCCATGCCAAGTACAATAATTCCTGCAACCGTAATTGCTATGGCGATATATTTTCCCACAGTCAGTCTTTCCTTAAGGAAAATATGGCTCCATACCATCGATGCTACGCAATATGCAGAAATCAACGGTGCTGCAAGTATTGCATTTGCGGAAAGCGCAAAAATATAGAAATACTGTCCTGCCGTTTCAACTACGGCAGCCAGAACCTTCGGAAGCTCCAGTCTTATCATTTCTCCTGCAGGCTTCTTCCAGAAGTAATCCTTTTTTACTCCCAAAAGGTATATGAGCGTGAATATTCCCGTGACCAGAAATGTCAGCTCATAGGCAACATTGGCAGGATCCTCTTCTATGTATGACCCCAGGAGCCATGCATCAGCAAAGGTTCCGAGTCCGTCTATTGCACAGTAAATGAGCGGATACAGCACTGCCTTCAGTGAGTTTACATATTTATCCTTTTTTGCAAAACGATGATCCAGCTTTATATCTACAGCTTCAATAGCCAGAACTCCAAGCGTTACAAGCACTGTTCCCGCAAACTGTATTCCGTCCATGGTCTGCCCCAGCACCAGTGCGCAGAGTATTGCTGCTACCGCACCCGATGAATTGCATACCGGAGATGAGATGGAAAGCTCTATATAGCGAAGACCTGCATATCCGACAGCCATGGAAACAATATAACATATGCTTGCAGGAAGATAGATTATTATATCCTTAAGGCTTACCTCGACTCCTCCTGCCGTCATCATATAAAAGGCATGTATGCCCATTACAAGCCCGACAATTACAGTCAGCTTGAGATGGTTATTCTTATCGGTTTCCGGTGAACCCAGCTTTGAAAAGAAGTCAGAGCCTGACCAGAAAAATATGGCTAAGAGTGATAATACAAACCAGTTCATTTAATCATTTCCTTCCCTGAATGCTTTTTATTCCGGTATTCAATGATAAGGGTATGCACATTTTTTTGTCAACTTTTATGTGAGATTTTTGTAGATTTCATACATAAAAAAGACTGTCAACCTGTGACAGCCTTTTTCAGTATTTATGATTATAGCTTAATTAGTTTGCCGCAGCTATCGTATCAAGAACCGAGGTATATGCATTGCCTCCGACTATCTCAAGAACCTGAACATAGCTCGTTCCCGGTACCAGTCTTACATATGCATAATCATATCCTGTTCCTGCAGGGCTTAACGACTCTCTTCTGAGCTCTGTGAATTCAATGCCTCCGAATGTCTTTTTGCCCTGATTAGCAACGGTACACATGGTGGCTGCCTTACCCTTCTTTGTTATGCTCTTGGCCTTGGCAAATCCCTTCAGAGAAGATGTATATCCTGTGATGAAGCCCTCAAGCGTAGTATTTCCTGCGGTGAACTCATCGACCTTTCTGTATGAGCAGCTGATGCCTGTTCCTGCACTGTCGTCATCGTAGGTCCAGTCTGTTCCGGCTCCGTCGCTGCTTACTGTAGGTCTGCTCGGAAGAGTAATCTGGAAATGAGACCAGGTATTTACAGCTGTGTTTCCTGATACGCTGGAGCTTCCGTATCCCTGTTCATAGGATGATGTAGGTACATCACCTTCTCCTGTTGCCTTATATGCCTTATTGGAAGCAACATTGGCCTTGTTTACTGCAGCAGAAGCTGTATTGCCTGCAGATGTATTGCCTGTATCTGTCTTGGCATTAAGCTTTGCAAAGTCTACGCTTGTAGCATAATTCTTTGAGCTGTCTGTCTTGATTGTACCGTTTTCTGTCCAGCGTCCGTTCTCATCCAATGTATATCCGTCAATCGTTGTATTCGTCTGAAGCCATCCGTCATGGCTGAAGTAATAGCATCTTACAACTCCGTCGGTATCCTTTATCCAGTACCATGTATTTGCAAGGAATTCCGAACCATCCTCGTTAAGCTTATACCACCAGCCCTTCTCTCCTTCGTTGCACCACTGTCCGTTATAAAGTGACTCGGCAGCCGAAGCTGAAAGTGCACTTCCCGCGATAAGTGCTCCTGTCGTAGCCAAAAGTGCTATGGTCTTTAAACTCTTCTTCATATAATCCTCCTGATCCTTTATGTTCATTCTCACTGCGCAGCTCTTTTTGCGGCTGTAAGTTTGTTTTATCCTTCAAATTGTCAATTCGTTTTGACATTAGGTACTATAACACATGTTCACAATCAGTGTTTGAATATTATCTTACGCTAATTTGAACTTTTCCCATTTTTTTCTAACATTTTTTTTCAGATAAAATCTCCCTTACCGTAAGAATATCCTCCATGGTCACAGAGGTGTTTTCCTTTCTTCTGTCGGTCAATGTCTCCTTCCTCTCAGCTTCTCCGCGGCGTTTTTCCGCCATATCCTCGGCGCTTTTCTCAAGTGCCTTCATTATTATATCCGTGTCCACAGACTCGGATATATTGTCAGCAGACATTTCCGAATCGGAAGAGCCTTTCTCTGCAGCGCCTCTTTTTGCATTGTCAGTGCTGACTTCCGCTTCGGAAGCATTGACATCCGAATAAATATCCAAAAGCCTGTATGCGGTATCCGGCGTACTCTCATCAGGCCTGTTTGTAACAATTCTTTCCTGTCCTCTGTAAAGCTTCAGACAGAGGCTGTGGTATTGCCTGAAAAGACCGTTTTTCAAAAGCCACGCAGCCACTGAATTTTTTATACTGTTCGGCTTAAGGTCCTCTAAAAGATCATCAAACTCCTCCTTTTCACAAAGCTCCCGTATCTCTGCAAGCTTTCTTTCATCCGAATAGTCGCTTCTGTAATACATAAGCCCTACAAAGGAGCATATATGCATGAACATGCGGTTATTTATATCATCAATGGTTTCGTCCGAGGCATTTACCCCCTCAAAAAGCTCATTATAGTCCCGCAGCACCAGAAGCGAGCTTGCCACACCGTAGCTTTGAAAGGTCGTATTAAGACTCTTTCCTTCATCCTGCTGGACATAGTTCAGATATGCACCCTTTATTACTCCTATGCTTTTGCAGAACTTAAGATATCGCAAAACATAGTCTATATCCTCATTTACCGAAAGCCGCTCGTTATATAAAATGCGGTTCATCCTGACAAGCTTCATATTGAAAAGCTGGTTTGAGTGGGTACTGATCATGTGCTTGTCGTAAAGCTCCACAAACATCTCATCCAGAAAGGTTGCCTTTTCATCCGTATAGTCGTCATCCACCCTGAAAACAGATTTTTTTCCGCCCTCATAGACCATGCGAAAGCCGCACAGCACCGTGTCGGCATCCGTCCTTTCAACCGCATCGTACAGGGACTCTATCATATCTCTGTCAATGTAGTCATCCGCATCCAGGGTCACAAACCATTCTCCCTGTGCTGCCATTATACCGTCGTTTCGTGCCGCTGAAACACCGGCATTTTCCTTGGTGAAAAGTCGTACTCTCGGATCCTTATCCGCCATAGCTTTAACTATTTTTTCCGTGTCATCTGACGAACCGTCATTTACGACCACAACCTCTATATCAGCATAGGTCTGAGAAAGCGCTGATTTTACAGCCCTTTCAATAGAATCTGCAGAATTATATGCAGGTATTATTATACTTATTTTAGGTAAGCTCTTTTCGCTCATCTTTCTTCCTGTATCAGCCGTGAAAAGCCATATGTGCCAAGTGTAAAGCACTTCGACACCGGTCAGGGCAAGGCTCCTGAGCCTGACATCAAAGCATCTCAGCGGACAAATAAATATGTCTCAAGCAATATGAATTTCTGTAAAGTCCTTGCAAATAACAATCCTGTTCTACAGGCTCCGAGATATTTTCTGTAATATATAAGCTCCGAGGCCTGACGAAAGCGTTGCCTTTTTACCGCATCATTTCCGTCTCCGCTTATACTGTGAGAGCCCTCATGCTTATAGCTTTGCGATAAAAGCACGGTCTTATACCCTGCTTTTTTAAGTCTTGCCGCAAGCGCATACTCTTCCATGTATAAAAACATTTCCTCATCATAGCCGCCGCAGCTTAAAAAAGCGTCTGCTCTTACCATTACCAGAGAACCGTGTACTGCATAAACAGGAATTGCCGGAGCATTAAAATCATAATACTTTTTGCTGTAATTTATCTTATGCCTGAACACTCTCTTTAAGATAGGAGCACTTGCTGTAAGCTCATGCCTGAAATCACGCTCACACCAGCCGGAGCGCAGATAATCCTCATATCCTCCGAAGCCTTCCATAACGGCACCCGCCGCGCCCGCAGAGCTGTCGTCTTCAAAGACCTTCTGCATACTTTTTACAAGTGTCTCATCAAAAAAAGCGTCAGGATTTGCTATAAGCACCAGCTCTGCTCCGCAATGCCTTTTTGCAAAGCTTACTCCTCTGTTATTTCCGTATCCGTAGCCGCCGTTTTTCTTATTTTTAAGAAGATATATCTTATTATTGCATATCACATCTTCCTTATCTTCGGATGCAAATTCTGACATAAGCCTTTTCAGGCTGTCATCTCTTGAGGCATTGTCCAGAACTATAATACTGTCTATGGAAGAAAAGCTCTCTATGCGCCTTGCGGCGGCTATGGTTGCCTCTGCATCGTTATAATTTAACAAAACTGCTGCTGTCTTCATTTTTTGTATCCTGTTTTTATGTCGAAATTTATGAGCTTTTCACCTTTGTATTATAGTATCTGTGTGATATGTAATCTCTTATCTGCGGCGCTGCCATCGTTACAAGGTTCATTATGTGATAAAGCAGCATTTCTCTTTCTTTTCCGGATATTTTTTCCGTACCTGCCCACGGCGAAAGCTCCAGATATTTTTCATAAATATCACGATACGGATTAAAATTTCCCTTTATCCATGGTCTTTCGTCCCCTGCAAAATGCACCACCGCAGGCAGCCTTCTCGCACCGTCATAATCCTTTCTGCTCATGATTTTACCATACCACGGAGCAAGGCGCACAAGACTCTTATAGCTTCTGTAATGATAGTTTGAGAAGAAATCATATCCCTGCCAGAGCACCTTCACTTTACCCTTTAGCACATAATTTATTATGTCCTGATCAGAAAACGGAAGTCTGCCGTTTTTCTCCCTGTAAAAATCCACACATTTGCCTGTGATATTATTCTTCTCCCATTCCCGGCGGTCTACCAGCATCATGCCCGTATTAAAATAGGGCATATCCTCTTCCATACCGAGATATTCTCTCACCTCCGGATAAATGGTAGGCTCCGGAGCAAGCCCTGCCGTCATTCCCGAAAGCTTTGCGGTATAAAGCATGTTAAGCTCTCTTGTCACAACAGTATCGCAGTCCAGATAAATATATCTTTCCACATCCTCTGGAAGGTTCTGCGGTGCAAATATTCTGGCAAGTGCCGTTATCGTAAACCGTCCCGCATCTATACCGTTTCCTATAAGAAGCTTCAGGGCCTGTTCGAAATTCTCCAAATCAATAATGTGAACTTCTCTTCTGAAATTATTCGGCACCATGCCGGAATTTTTTCCAAAGCTCATCCTGTCTGTAACGGCGTAGATATCGCCTATACTTCTCAGCTTTCTTTTGGATTCCTCGCTTATATGATTGCCGAGTATATATATACGGATGCTTTCTTCCAAATGGTTATTTTCAAATATTGATGTAATGCTGACAGCCGTGTGCACGGCATAATTATCGTCGCAATTATATACTATATCCATGATATACTGAATCTTAAACTCCGTCAAAAAGCGCAACACCGGCCTCATACATTGCCTTTATTATCTCATCGCAAAGCTCATCGCACTCCTCTTTTGATGCCGCCTCTGCCATAACTCTTACCACAGGCTCAGTGCCGGATTCTCTGAGCAGTATTCTTCCGGTATCACCCAGCTGTTTCTCTGCCTTTTTTACAGCTTCTCTGACCTTTTCGTTATTGACCGCCTTTTCCTTATCCTCTACCCTTACATTTTTAAGCGTCTGCGGATTCATTTGGCAATTTTCAAAAAGCTCTGACGCCCTGCAGCCTCTTTCCTTAAGCACCTCCATGGTTTTTAAGGATGTCAATATACCGTCTCCCGTGGTTGCATCCTCGGCAAAGATTATATGTCCCGACTGTTCTCCGCCGAGACTGTAGCCGTATTCCTGCATGCATTCCCATACAAAGCGGTCTCCTACGGCAGTTTTTTTATAATCAATGCCTGCTTTTTCAAGGGCACGAAACAGTCCGAAGTTGCTCATGACTGTCACTGCGACAGTATTATCCTTAAGTCGTCCGCACTCTTTTAAATAAAGTCCGCAGGCATACATCAGCTGATCACCGTTAACCGCCGTACCGTTTTCGTCAACTGCAAGACATCGGTCTGCATCTCCGTCATAGGCAAAGCCTATCTCCGCTCCCGTTTCCCTTACAAACCTCTGCAGATTATCAATATGCGTAGAGCCCGTTCCGTCATTTATGTTAAAGCCGTCCGGAGAGGCGGCCGTTATATAAATTTTCGCGCCCAGAGCCTCATATACCTCCTTTGCAATAAAGGATGCCGAGCCGTTTGCACAGTCTATGGCGATCTTTCTTCCTGCAAATATGTTTTTTGCATATTCTCTGTCTGAATCTGTCAGGGGCAATGTATTTTCTGTTGCAGCCTTTCCGTCTGATGCCATGTTATTTTTTCTTTTCGCATCACGCACAGCCAGAGAAATGAGAAAATCTCTGTATTTATCTCTTCCTCTGCCGTAATCATATATGATACCTACATTTTCCTTTAAGGCATACGGCAGCTCGCGAGGTGAGCCGTCCAGATATTCCTCAACCTTTTTTATCTCATCGTCCCCAAGCTTTGAGCCGTTTCCGTTTATAACCTTTATCCCGTTATCATAATACGGATTATGAGATGCGGATATCATAATGCCGCAGTCAAAACCCTCAGTTCGTGCTATATATGAAACCGATGGTGTTGTTGTAACATGCATAAGATATACATCGGCTCCGGAGGCTGTTATGCCTGCTGCCAGAGCATTCTGAAGCATTCCGGATGAACGCCTGGTATCCTCTCCTATAACTATGCGGCAGCGGTTTTTCCTTTTTTCCGCTGATAAAGCCCTGTCAGTCCCGCTCTTATCACAGGACTCTGCCTTATATTTATCGGAATAGTACCAGCCCAGGAAACGACCCGCCTTATATGCAAGCTCTGCGGTAAGCTTTACATTGACCTCACCTCTGAAACCATCCGTGCCGAAAAATTTTCCCATAATCTCCTCTTAAAATCTGTCATTCAAATATAAAGGCTCTCATGCATAGTTTAGCACATCTGCACAAGAGCTCATACCTTATAATTATAATTCTTTATTTTCCTTCAGCTCCGCTATAAATCTGCCGAGCGCATCCTGCCATGGCGGAAGCTCCTTGAAGCCGTGTTCTCCAAGCTTTGATGTATCAAGTCTCGAGTTATGCGGTCTTTTTGCCTTTGCGGGATAATGCTCAGAGCTTACCGGATCCACCTGTACACTGATTCCGGCCTTTGCAAATATTTCCTTTGCAAACTCATACCATGAACAATATCCGGTGTTGGCGGCATGGTAGACGCCGTATTCTTCTGTCACTATCATATCGACAGCAAGCCTTGCTATATCCGGCGTATATGACGGTCCTCCTGTCTGGTCATCCACTACAGTAAGCCTGTTATGGGTTTCGGAAAGCTTAAGCATTGTCCGCACGAAATTCTTTCCGTTTATGCCATATACCCATTGAAGCCTTATAATGAAATGTTTATCGGGAACAAACTTTATTACCTCTTTTTCGCCATCCAGCTTTGACTGTCCATAGACGCTTACGGGATTTGTCAAATCATCAGGCTTCCACGGGTTTGTGCCTTCACCATCAAAGACATAATCTGTGGAAAAGTACATGAGCTTCGCTCCGATTCTCTGACAGGCTCCTGCGATATTTGCGGTACCGGTGACATTGACATTACGGGCTTCTTCAACATGTTCCTCGGCTGCATCTACCGCCGTCCATGCCGCACAATGAATAACGGCGTCCGGTCTTACGCTGTCCATAACCTTATCTACTGCCTCGCAGCTTGTGATATCCATGTCCGAGGAATTTACGCCCACGCCATCTATGCCGCGCGCCTTAAGCACCTTCATTACATCAAAGCCGAGCTGTCCTCTTATGCCCGTAACCAAAACCTTCATCGTTTGTCTCTTTCACCTGTGATGTTACTGTACTCTCTCCCTGTACATATCCTTAAAGTAGGTCTGATAATCTCCTGAAAGAATATGCTGCATCCAGTCCTGATTATCAAGATACCACTGTATAGTCTGTCTTATGCCCGTATCAAAATTATATGTCGGAACCCATCCCAGCTCTTTTTCAAGCTTTTCAGGGTCTATGGCATAGCGGCGGTCATGCCCCGGGCGATCCTTTACATACTTTATGAGAGATTCCGGCTTTCCGAGAGCATCAAGAATGGTTTTTACCACCTGAAGATTTGTTCTCTCATTATGTCCGCCGATATTATAAACCTCGCCGATTTTTCCGTTTCTTACGATAAGATCTATGGCCTTGCAGTGATCCTCAACATGCAGCCAGTCTCTTACATTGGTTCCTGTGCCATATACCGGAAGCTCCTGATCTTTAAGCGCACGGCTTATCATAAGCGGGATGAGCTTCTCCGGGAACTGATACTGTCCGTAGTTATTGGAGCAGCGGCTTATGGTAACGGGAAGGCCGAATGTTCTGTGGTATGCCTGAACGAACATATCCGCCGAAGCCTTGGAAGCCGAATACGGGCTTGAAGCATGGAGCGGAGTGTTCTCCGTGAAGAAAAGATCCGGTCTGTCCAACGGAAGATCGCCGTAAACCTCGTCCGTTGAAACCTGATGATATCTCGGTATCTCAAAATCTCTTACGGCATCGAGCAGGGTTGTTGTTCCCATGACATTGGTACGGACAAACTCCTCGGGATTTTTTACCGAACGATCTACATGTGTCTCTGCCGCAAAATTTATGACGCAGTCAGGCTTTTCCTTTTCAAAAAGCTCATAAATGAATTTTCTGTCTGCGATGTCGCCTTTTACAAAGCGGTAGTTTTTCTTATCCTCAACAGGCTTAAGGTTTTCAAGATTTCCCGCATAGGTAAGCTTGTCGAGATTTATAACAGTATCTTCCGGATAGGTGTTTACAAGGTAATGAACCATAACGCTGCCGATAAATCCGGCTCCGCCTGTTACGATTATCTTCATATTTCATGTCTCCTCAGTTTTTTCAATGCGAAGCATATCATTTTGCTTCTATCTTGTCTACATATCTGCCGTCCAGCACATCCTTGAGATATTTTCCGTACTGGTTCTTCTTAAGAACCTCGTACGACTTAAGCACCTCTTCCCTTGTGATCCAGCCGTTAAGATAAGCTATTTCCTCAAGGCAGGCGATTTTTCTGTGTTCATGTGTTTCTACGGTACGCACAAAGTTTCCGGCATCCATCAACGACTCATGTGTGCCCGTATCAAGCCAGGTATATCCCTGTCCCAGAAGCTCCACCTCAAGCTCTCCGTTTTCAAGATATATTCTGTTTAAGTCAGTTATTTCAAGCTCTCCTCTTGCCGATGGCTTGAGGCTCTTTGCATAGTCTACAACGCGGTTATCATAAAAATACAGACCCGTCACACAATAGTTTGACTTTGGATGCTCAGGCTTTTCCTCAATCGAAACAGCCTTTCCTTTTTTGTCAAACTCAACGATTCCGAAGCGTTCCGGATCATCCACATAATAGCCGAAAACGGTAGCTCCCTTTTCCTTGGAGGCCGCACGCATAAGTCTCTGTCTGAAGCCGTGTCCGTGGAAAATATTATCGCCGAGAACCATGGCTGCATGTTCTCCGTTTATAAAATGCTCACCGATTATAAATGCCTGAGCAAGTCCGTCCGGTGAGGGCTGTACGGCATAGGAAAGATTTATTCCGAAATTATGTCCGTCTCCCAGAAGATCCGAAAATCTCGGGGTATCCTGTGGTGTGGAGATGATGAGAATATCCTGTATGCCCGCATTCATGAGTACTGAAAGCGGATAGTAAATCATCGGTTTATCATAAATAGGCAAAAGCTGCTTACTTGTAACCTTTGTGAGCGGATAAAGTCTGGTGCCGGAGCCTCCGGCAAGAATAATTCCCTTCATATTTCCTCCAAATCGGATCATGTCAATGTCTATGCTTTCAGGACTTCTGTCAGCCACATTTAATATGCACAAATAATAAATCTGACACAGCCCAACCTACATTTTACTCTAAAAGTGTTGACGAATGCAAGAGCAGACTGCATGCTTGCATGCAAGGATGCTATTG
>CAVBSU010000037.1:0-15224 GCA_963598245.1 Lachnospiraceae bacterium
TGGCAACCTGCCATGTATGAGTAAGTAGCGCGACAGCGCGGATTACGAATACATGCAGGATTGCGGGAGCGCGTAAGCGCGAAGCAATCCGTACTTTTATGGTATGTGATGCCTGCAAACATGCAGGCATGGGTGTTTACTTGCAGAACATTCGGAGAGAGGCTATGAAAAGAATCGCAAAGGCGGTATTGGCTGCCATAATGTTGTCGGCGGCATTTTCATCCGCAGCATACGCACAGGGCTGGACAAAGGAAAATAATGTCTGGGTTTACTATAATAATAACGGCACCAAGGCGGCTAATGAATGGAAGCAGAGCTCTGACGGAGGTTATTATTATCTGGACGGCTACGGAAATATGGTCACCAATTCCTTTATAGACTCCGAGAGGTATGTGGGCTCTGACGGCAGGATGGTGACATCGGGCTGGAGACAGATAGATTCCAAGTGGTATTATTTTGATAATAACGGAAAAACCATAAAGAATAAATCCAAGCAGATAAACGGAGTTTATTACTATTTCGGGGATGACGGCTACATGATTACCGGCTGGGTGCATGATAATGACAACTGGTATTACTGTGACACCTCTGACGGACATATGTATGTAAATACCTGGAAACAGCTGGAACCCTCAGAGGAGATGTCGTTAGACAGTTCCACAAACGATTCTGTAACGGATTCGGGAACATATTGGTTTTTCTTCCAGGCTACGGGAAAGCTGGCTACGGCTAACGGCACAGAGGAGTACAAGGATTATACGATAAACGGACTTCATTACTGCTTTGATCAGGACGGACGGCTTAAAACCGGATGGGCGAAACTTAAGGATACATATCCGGAAATAGCAGGATATAAGTATTATAATGATGATACCTCGCTCGGCACCTATGGCGCCGCACATACGGGCTGGCTCTCTGCTTATCCTCCGGAAAATGACGATAGGAGTCTCGGAAGCGATGTCGCATGGTATTACTTTGATGCCAAGGGCACTCCGTACTATGGAACGGATGTATCCACAGAGGATGACGATGAGACATTGGTGGCCAAGTTCAAAAGGATAACAAAGGGCACCAAGACCAGCACATATCTGTTTAATGAGCTCGGAAATCCGGTATATGGATTAAGAAAGATCAGAAAGAAGGACGGCACGGTAACGAGCATGTACTTCGGCACAAAGCAGGAAAGCTGTCTGCAGCTGGGTGAAAAGAGTATCACCGAGGCTGACGGCACTGTTTCAAGCTTCCATTTTGAAAGCAGCGGCTACGGCACCAACGGAGTAAAGAGTAATAAGCTTTACTATATGGGTAAGCTTCAGAAGGCAACGGATGACAGCTATGCGTATTATACGGTGAACGGAGTCACCTACCTTGTAAACAAGTCGGGAGCTGTTGTAAAGAATCATAATTCCAGAAAGGATCCTACGGAGGTAGAGTACAGGTCGGACTCAAAGGGCATAAGAGACGGCGGCACAGAGACCGATTCGGAGCTTAATGTACCTTCATTTGAGACTACGGAGATTAACTGACAGTCTGTATGATGCACATGGGATTTAAGGTTGCAGCCCGTTTGTGAAGCGGAAAAAGTACCGCAAGCTCAGAAGGCTGTGTGCATTAAAAAAAGAACACAAAAAATACAACAGTAATATCGGAAGCGCTTGCAAATGCAGGCGCTTTTGTGTTATTCTAGCGTGGCTGTGGCATGATAGCGTCGATTCGTGAGGTTGCCGCAGGATGCAAAAACATAAGCATCTGCGGGTTTTTACGAGGAGCGAATGCTGAGACAAATCATTGGCGACAAGTCACTGTACCAGATTTTAAGCTCCGGCACAGACCGGATAGCGGGGTGCATGCCGAAAAAGTTTGCGACACACCCGACAAAGTGTACAGTCACCACTTGTCGTACTCATTCAAAAAAGTACGAATAGGAGGCGACTTTTTTTATGGCAAAACAGATTATGAGGATCACACTCAAGGCGTATGACCACACACTTGTGGATCAGTCAGCTGCAAAGATCGTCGAAAGCTGCAAGAAAACAGGCTCAGAGGTAAACGGACCGGTTCCGCTTCCGACAAAGAAGGAAATCGTTACCATACTTCGTGCTGTTCATAAGTATAAGGACAGCCGTGAGCAGTTTGAGCAGAGAACACACAAGAGACTTATCGATGTCGTTAATCCGGGTCCGAAGACCATGGATACACTTCAGAGACTCGATATGCCGGCAGGTGTTTATATCGATGTTCAGATGAAAACAGAGGGTGAAAAGACAAGAGCTCCAAAAAAGCAGCTCATCACCAAGCCCGCTGCAAGAAAGGCTCCGGCAAAGAAGCCCGCGGCTAAGAAGCCGACACCAAAGAAGGCTCCGGCAGAAACAACTGCCGAAGAATAATCGGGCGTATGCCTGATTTGATACAGAAAGCACCTTTCATCCCGAAACCGGTGGAAACATTGACACAGGGATGCGCTGGTCTTTCATGAATGCCGCATCGTTCGGTGTTCCGCTGTAGATTATCCAAGGAGGAAAAAATGAAAAAGGCAATTCTTGCTACAAAGGTAGGAATGACACAGATTTTCGCCGAGACAGGCGAGCTCATTCCGGTAACGGTACTGCTTGCAGGCCCATGTACGGTTACTCAGGTTAAAACCGAAGAGACTGACGGCTATAATGCAGTACAGGTTGGGTTCTCTGATATCAGAGAGAAGCTTGTGAACAAGCCAAAGAAGGGCGTATTCGACAAAGCTGGCGTTTCTGTAAAGAGATACTTAAGAGAGTTCAGATTTGATAATGCTGCTGATTATAAGGTGGCAGACGAGATCAAGGCTGATATCTTCGAGGCAGGCGATAAGGTTGATGCGACTGCTATTACAAAGGGTCACGGCTTCCAGGGTGCAGTAAAGAGACTCGGACAGCACAGAGGACCTATGAAGCACGGTTCCAAATTCCACAGACATCAGGGTTCAAACGGCCCGGCTACAACACCGGGACGCGTTGTTAAGGGCAAGGGAATGCCCGGACACATGGGTTCGGTTCAGAGAACCATCCAGAATCTTGAGATCATCAGGGTTGATGCAGAAAATAACTTGCTCTTGGTTAAAGGCTCAGTTCCGGGACCTAAGAAGTCTCTCATAACCATCAGAGAGTCTGTAAAAGCATCCAAGTAATTTGATGGAAGGAAAGGAGGACTAAGAAATGGCAAATGTATCTGTATTCAACATGCAGGGTCAGGAAGTTGGAAAAATCGAGCTCAATGACGCTGTATTCGGAGTTGAAGTAAATGAGAACCTTGTTCATGAGGCTGTGGTTGCTCATCTTGCAAATATGCGTCAGGGTACACAGAAGGCAAAGACCAGGTCAGAGGTTTCCGGAGGCGGAAGAAAGCCGTGGAGACAGAAGGGCACAGGTCATGCAAGACAGGGATCCACAAGGTCACCTCAGTGGAAGGGTGGCGGAGTTGTATTCGCACCGGTTCCGAGAGATTACTCTGTATCCATGAACAAGAAGGAAAGAAGGGCTGCACTTAAGTCAGCACTCACAAGCCGCGTTGAGGCAGGCAAGCTTATTGTTCTTGATGAGCTTAAGCTGGATTCCATAAAGACAAAGGATTTCGCAAAGATCCTTTCGGCACTTAAGGTTGAAAAGGCACTCGTTGTTCTCGATAAGATGGATGAGAATGTAATCCTTTCAGCCAGAAACATTCCTACGGTAAAGACTACGCAGGTAGGCACACTTAACACATATGATGTTATGAAGTACTCCACGGTAGTTGCTACCAGAGAAGCAGTTTCCAACATCGAGGAGGTATATGCATAATGGCAGCTTTAGGATATTATGACATCATACTTAAGCCTGTAGTAACAGAGGCTTCCATGAATATGATGGCAGACAACAAGTACACTTTCCTCGTTGCACCTGAGGCTACAAAGTCACAGATCAGGGAAGCTGTAGAGAAGCTTTTCCCCGGAACAAAGGTTGAGTCAGTCAACACCATGAACAGGGCAGGAAAGCAGAAGAGAAGAGGAATGGTCCTTGGTACGACAGCTAAGACAAAGAAGGCTATCGTAACATTGACAGAGGATTCAAAGTCCATAGAGATTTATCAGGGACTTTGATAAATATGCAGACATTCACTGCGACAATAAATGAAAAGGAGAAAAAATAAGTCATGGGTATAAAGACATATAAGCCTTATACACCTTCAAGAAGACAGATGACCGGCTCTGATTTCTCGGAAATCACCAAGACAATGCCGGAGAAGTCACTTCTTGCCGGAAAGACAAAGACCGCAGGCCGCAATAACCAGGGAAAAATCACTGTAAGACATCACGGCGGCGGAAACAGACAGAAGTACAGAATCATTGATTTCAAGAGAAATTCAAAGGACGGAATTGCCGCAAAGGTTATCGGAATCGAGTACGATCCGAACAGAACAGCAAATATCGCTCTTATCTGCTATGAAGACGGTGAGAAAGCATATATCCTTGCACCGCAGGGACTCACAGACGGAATGACCGTTATGAGCGGAGCTGAGGCTGAGGCAAGAATCGGAAACTGCCTCCCGTTAAGCGCTATTCCGGTTGGTTCAAACATTCATAACATAGAGCTTCTTCCCGGAAAGGGCGGACAGATGGTTCGTTCGGCAGGAAACTCGGCACAGCTTATGGCTAAGGAGGGTCAGTATGCTACACTGAGGCTTCCTTCAGGTGAGATGCGCATGGTTCCTATCGAATGCCGCGCAACTATCGGTATTGTAGGAAACGGAGATCACAACCTTATAAATCTCGGCAAGGCAGGACGCAAGAGGCATATGGGAATCAGACCTACGGTTCGTGGTTCTGTCATGAACCCCAACGACCATCCGCATGGTGGCGGAGAGGGACGCGCTCCTATCGGCCGTCCGGGTCCGTGTACACCTTGGGGCAAGCCTGCACTTGGCCTTAAGACCAGAAAGAAGAAGAAGTCTTCCAACAAGCTTATCATCAGAAGACGCGATGGCAGAGCCATTAAATAATAGAGGAGGATAAAGGATATGTCACATCGTTCATTGAAAAAGGGACCATTTGCCGATGCATCTCTTCTTAAAAAAGTTGATGCTATGAACGCTTCTGGACAGAAGTCAGTAATCAAGACATGGTCAAGACGTTCTACTATCTTCCCGCAGATGGTAGGCCTTACAATTGCCGTTCATGACGGCAGAAAGCATGTTCCGGTATTCATCACTGAGGACATGGTAGGACACAAATTAGGTGAGTTCGTTGCAACCAGAACCTTCAGAGGTCATGGTAAGGACGAAAAGAAAACCGGCAGATAAGAGCAGCGTGAAAGGAGGATTCTAAAATGGCAAAAGGACATAGATCACAGTTAAAGAGAGAAAGAAATGCCGTTAAGGATTTGAGACCGCGCGCTAAGCTTTCTTACGCAAGAGTCCCGGTTCAGAAGGCATGCTTCGTATTGGATGCAATAAGAGGCAAGGATCTTGATACCGCAATCGGTATCGTAACATATAACCCAAGATATGCTTCATCCTTAGTAAAGAAGTTATTGGAGTCAGCAGCAGCCAATGCTGAGAATAACAACAACATGGACAGATCAGGTCTTTATGTAGCAGAGTGCTATGCAAGCCCGGCACCGACCATGAAGAGAATACACCCGAGAGCACAGGGCAGAGCTTACAGAATATTGAAGCGTACAAGCCACATCACGGTTGTATTGGACGAGAAGAAGTAATAGGAGGAAAGCATGGGACAGAAAGTTAATCCACACGGCATAAGAGTCGGTGTAATTAAAGACTGGGATTCCAGATGGTATGCAGATGGCAGGGACTTTGCTGATAGCCTCGTTGAAGATTACAATATCAGAAAATTCCTTAAGAAAAAGCTTGAGGCAGCCGCTATCTCAAAGATCGAGATTGAAAGAGCAGCTGACAGAGTGAAGGTCATCATTTATACAGCTAAGCCGGGCATCGTTATAGGTAAGGGCGGAGCTGAGATAGAAAAGCTTAAGGGCGAAATCCAGAAATATACGACAAAGAAGCTTTTTGTTGATATCAAGGAAATCAAAAGACCCGATAAGGATGCACAGCTTGTTGCAGAGTCTATCGCATCACAGCTTGAGAACCGTGTTTCCTTCAGGCGTGCGGTAAAGCAGGCTATGCAGCGTACCATGAAGGCTGGAGCACTTGGTATCAAGGCTCAGGTAAGCGGTCGTCTTTCGGGAGCTGATATTGCCCGTTCTGAGTTCTATTCGGAGGGTACTATACCGCTTCAGACACTCAGAGCCGACATCGATTATGGCTTCACAGAGGCAGACACCACTTACGGAAAGCTGGGTGTAAAGGTTTGGATCTACAAGGGTGAGATCCTTCCGCAGAAAAAGAAGGAAGGGAGCGATAACTAATCATGTTAATGCCAAAGAGAACAAAATATCGTAAGCAGCAGCGTGGTTCCATGAAAGGCGAAGCTCACAGAGGCAATAAGATCTCTAACGGTGAGTTCGGTCTTGTCGCTACCGAGAGCTGTTGGTTAAGATCAAACCAGATCGAGGCAGCCAGAGTTGCCATGACGCGTTACATTAAGCGTGGCGGTCAGGTTTGGATAAAGGTATTCCCGGATAAGCCTGTTACATCAAAGCCTATCGGAGTCCGTATGGGATCAGGAAAAGGTTCTGTTGATTTTTATGTAGCAGTTGTAAAGCCGGGCCGCGTTCTTTTCGAGATCGCCGGCGTACCTGAGGATACAGCACGAGAGGCACTGCGTCTTGCAATGCATAAGTTACCGCTTACGTGCAAGATCGCATCAAAGGCAGATTTAGAAGGCGGTGTTTGATAATGAAAAGTAAGAAGTATTTGGATGAGCTTATAGCTAAAGATGCAAAGGCTTTAAACGAGGATCTCGTATCAGCCAAAAAAGAGCTTTTCAGCTTAAGATTCCAGAATGCAACCAATCAGCTGGACAACACTGCAAGAATCAAAGAGGTTCGCAGAAACATCGCACGCATCCAGACTGTTATTGCAAGTAAGCAGAAGGCAGAATAATCAAGGGAAGGAGAACATTTATCGTGGAAAGAAATCTTAGAAAGACGCGTACCGGTAAGGTAGTAAGCAATAAGATGGACAAGACCATTACTGTTGCTATTCAGGACAATGTTAAGCACCCTTTGATCGGCAAAATCGTAAAGAAGACCTATAAGCTTAAGGCACATGATGAAAATAACGAGTGTGCAGAGGGCGATACAGTAGAAGTAATGGAAACCAGACCTCAGTCAAAGACTAAGAGATGGAGACTTGTAAGAATAGTTGAGAAAGCAAAATAAACAGAAAGGAGTGACATTATGGTACAGCAGGAAACCAGACTTAAGGTCGCTGATAATACCGGTGCTAAGGAACTCCTTTGCATTAGAGTTTGCGGCGGCTCAACGAGAAGATATGCCCGCATCGGGGATGTTATAGTTGCTTCCGTAAAGGATGCTACACCGGGCGGAGTAGTAAAGAAGGGTGATGTTGTCAAGGCTGTAGTTGTGCGTACGGTTCAGAAGACGCGCAGAGCGAACGGTGCTTACATCCGTTTTGATGAAAACGCAGCCGTCATCATTAAGGATGACAAGACTCCGAGAGGAACGCGTATCTTTGGACCGGTTGCAAGAGAGCTTCGTGATCATCAGTTCATGAAGATAGTTTCACTTGCTCCGGAAGTATTATAAGGAGGACCCTATGTTAAAGATTAAAAAGGACGACATGGTCAAGGTCATTGCCGGCAAGGACAAGGGCAAGGAAGGCAAGGTCCTCAGCGTTGATACCGACAAGAAGAAGATCGTAGTCGAGGGTTGCAATATTGTTACAAAGCATTCAAAGCCGAATGTTGCAAACCCGCAGGGAGGCATTGTAAAGAAGGAAGCTGCAATGGATATTTCCAATGTCATGCTCATAGCCGACGGTCAGCCTACGAAGGTTGGCTTCAGACTTGAGGGTGATAAGAAGGTCCGTGTAGCAAAGAAGACCGGCAAGGTCATTGCCTGATAGAAAGGAGGAAAAAACTGTGGCCAGATTAAAGGAAATCTACAATACAGAGATAAGGGATGCCATGCAGAAAAAGTTCGGATATAAGAACATCATGGAGATTCCCAAGCTGGAGAAGATTGTCATTAACATGGGAGTCGGCGAAGCCAAGGAAAATGCCAAGGTTTTGGACTCTGCTGTCAAGGACATGGAGACAATAGCAGGTCAGCACGCCATAATCACCAAGGCGAAAAAGTCAGTAGCAAATTTCAAGCTCCGTGAGGGCATGCCCATCGGATGCAAGGTTACACTCCGCGGCGATAAGATGTATGATTTTGCAGATCGTCTTATCAACCTTTCACTTCCTCGTGTACGCGACTTCAGAGGCGTAAATCCGAATTCATTTGACGGAAGAGGAAATTATGCTTTAGGACTCAAGGAGCAGCTTATTTTCCCTGAGATAGAGTTTGATAAGGTAGATAAAACAAGAGGAATGGATGTCATCTTTGTTACAACGGCAAAGACTGATGAGGAAGCAAAAGAGCTGTTGAGACTCTTCAACATGCCTTTTGCAAAGTAAGGAGGAGCAGTAAAAATGGCAAAGACTTCCATGAAGATCAAGCAGCAGCAGCCTGCAAAGTTCTCAACAAGAGCTTATAACAGATGCCGCATCTGCGGAAGACCGCATGCATACCTCAGAAAGTACGGCATTTGCCGTATCTGCTTCAGAGAGTTAGCCTATAAGGGCGAAATTCCCGGAGTAAAGAAGGCAAGCTGGTAATAAACAAAGCTGGATATCACATTTAAAGAAAGGAAGAAACAAAATGAGTGATCCAATCGCTGATATGCTTACGAGAATTCGTAATGCAAATGTACGCAAGCATGATACGGTAGATGTGCCCGTATCAAAGATGAAGTTAGCTATCGCAGATATCCTTGTTAATGAGGGATATATTGAGAAGTACGAGCTTATCGGAGAGGCTCACAAGCAGGTTATAAGAATAAGCCTCAAGTATGCGGCAAACAAGTCCGAGAGAGTTATCTCAGGTCTTAAGAGAATTTCCAAGCCGGGTCTCAGAGTTTATGCCGGCAAGGATAATATGCCGAAGGTTCTCGGCGGTCTCGGTACTGCAATCGTTTCAACAAATGAAGGCGTTATCACCGATAAGGAAGCCCGCAAAAAGGGAGTCGGCGGTGAAGTGCTCTGCTTCATCTGGTAATATCTGAAAACGCGCCTTACGGCACGACAATCTAAGAAGGAGGAAAATATGTCACGCATAGGAAGAATGCCGGTTGTGATTCCAGCCGGAGTAAGCGTTACCGTTGCTGACGGTAATGTTGTGACAGTAAAGGGTCCAAAGGGCGAGCTTACAAGAACATTCGCTCATGAACTTACTATTGAAGAGAAGGATGGTCATATTATTGTTTCCCGTCCTAATGATCTCAAGAGAATCAAGGCTCTTCACGGACTCACAAGATCACTTATACATAATATGGTAGTGGGAACATCTGAAGGATTTCAGAAGGTTCTCGAGATAAATGGTGTAGGCTACAGAGCCGCCAAGCAGGGCAAGGTGCTTACGCTCAACCTTGGTTACTCACATCCTGTAGAGATGGAAGACCCTGAAGGTATTGAGACTGTATGCGACGGTCAGAATAAGATCATCGTAAAGGGTATCTCCAAGGAAAAGGTAGGTCAGTATGCTGCCGAGATTCGTACAAAGCGTCCGCCGGAGCCATATAAGGGCAAGGGAATAAAGTACGAGGAAGAGCATATCAGACGCAAGGTCGGCAAGACCGGTAAGAAGTAAGCTAAGGAGAGTATAAGATGATTAACAAAGTGTCAAAGAGCGAAATTCGCAAGAAGAAGCACGCAAGACTTCGTAATCGTATCTCAGGTACTGCCGAGAAGCCGCGTCTTTGCGTGTTCAGAAGTAATAATCATATGTATGCTCAGATCATTGACGATACTGTAGGCAATACTCTTTGCGCAGCATCAACACTTGACAAGGCTGCCAAGGATCTTGAGTATACAGACAATGTGGAAGCTGCTGCTTTTGTCGGAAAGTCTATTGCCGAGAAGGCTCTTGCAAAGGGCATTAAGGAAGTAGTATTTGACAGAGGCGGATTCATTTATCAGGGTAAGATACAGGCACTTGCTGAGGCAGCTCGTGAAGCCGGTCTTGAATTCTAAGGGGGAAGGAACAATATGAAAAGAGAAATTATCGATCCTAAGTCATTAGAATTAAACGACAAGGTCGTAGCTATCAAGCGTGTATCCAAGACTGTCAAGGGCGGACGCACCATGAGATTCCAGGCACTCGTTGTTGTCGGAGACGGCGATGGTCATGTAGGTGCGGGAATAGGCAAGGCTGCCGAGGTTCCGGAGGCTATCCGTAAGGGCAAGGAAGCAGCAATGAAGAATCTCGTAACGATTCCGCTTGATAAGAATAAGTCAGTACCTCATGATTTTACGGGAATCTTCGGAAGTGCAACCGTACTTCTTAAGAGAGCTCCGGAAGGTACCGGTGTTATCGCCGGAGGTCCGGCTCGTGCCGTAATCGAGCTTGCAGGAATTAAAAACATCCGTACAAAGGCACTTGGCTCAAATAACAAGGTCAACTGTGTACTTGCTACGATCGAAGGACTTAAATCCATGAAGACTCCAGAGCAGTATGCCGCTTTAAGAGGCAAGACTGTCGGAGAGATTCTTGGTTAAGCGGGAGGTTAAAAGAGATGGCAGAAAAATTAAAGGTAACTCTTATCAAGTCTCCTATCGGTGCAGTTCCAAAGAACAAGAAAACTGTAGCAGCACTTGGTCTTCGCAAGATCAATTCTACCAATGAACTTCCTGATAATGCGGCTGTCAGAGGCATGCTCAGACAGGTTGCTCATATGGTTAAAGTAGAAGAACTTTGATCGGAGGGATAAATAATGGAATTATCAAATTTAAGACCTGCTGAGGGTTCTAAACATAAGGCTAATTTCAGAAAGGGCCGCGGTACAGGCTCAGGAAACGGAAAGACAGCCGGCTACGGACACAAGGGTCAGAAGGCTCGTTCAGGAGCACCAAGACCGGGCTTTGAGGGTGGCCAGATGCCTCTTTACAGGAGACTTCCCAAGAGAGGCTTCACAAACAGAAACAGAGTTGATTATGCTGAGATAAATGTAAGCAGACTTAATGCTTTTGAAGACGGTGCAGCAGTTGATGTTGAGATGCTTTGCACAATGGGCATTATCAAGAATCTTCGCAGCGGACTTAAGGTTTTAGGCAGAGGAGAACTCACAAAGAAGCTTACAGTAAAGGCTAATGCTTTCTCAGAGTCTGCAAAGCAGAAGATTGAGGCATGCGGCGGTACCTGTGAGGTAATCTGATATGTGGAATCTTCTGAAAAATGCGTGGAAGGTAGTCGAGGTACGCAGGAAGCTTATTTATACCTTTATGATACTTGTTGTCATAAGGTTTGGCTCAGTGCTTCCTGTTCCGGGTGTGAATACCGGGTACTTCGCCAGTCTGCTCAGTAATTTAAGCAGCAGCACGGACGCATTCGGATGGTTCAATGCAATGACCGGTGGATCTTTTGAAGATCTGTCGATCTTTGCTTTAAGCATTACACCATATATTACATCTTCAATCATCATGCAGCTTCTCACAATAGCAATTCCAAAGCTTGAGGAGCTCCAAAAGGACGGTGAAGAGGGAAGAAAGAAGATTGCCGAATATACAAGATATGTAACTGTTGCGCTTGCACTTATCGAGTCAACGGCCATGGCTGTCGGCTTCGGAGGCAAGGGACTGCTTTACAGCTTTAATGCCGCAAGCATTATAGTCTGCATAGTTACAATGACAACAGGTTCTGCGCTTCTTATGTGGTTTGGCGAGAGAATAAATGATAAGGGTATCGGAAACGGTATTTCAATAGTGCTGCTTTTCAATATCCTCTCATCGCTTCCCGATGATTTGGGCTCTATCTACAATACATTCATCAAGAATGATAATATTGCAGTCGGAGCAGTAATGGCAATCATCGTGCTCGCATGTATTGCAGCACTCTTTGTATTCACCATAGTGCTGAACGATGCCAAGAGAATCATTCCGGTTCAATATTCAAGAAAGATGCAGGGCAGACGCCAGGTTGGCGGTTCAGGCTCCAACATACCGCTTAAGGTAAATACGGCGGGTGTTATGCCTGTCATCTTTGCATCCTCTATTATGTCAATACCTTCCATGATAGTCCAGTTCGTTGCAGTTGATTATTCAACTGCTGTCGGTAAATTCTTAATGATAATGAGTTCGGGCTACTGGTGCAGAAGCGATTATCCATGGGCAAATATAGGCCTTGTGATATATCTTCTTCTTATCATTGCTTTTGCTTACTTCTATACGAGCATTACATTTAATCCGCTTGAGGTGGCAAATAATATGAAAAGGGGAGGAGGCTTCATACCGGGATTAAGACCGGGCAGACAGACAAGTGACTATCTGTCAAAGATTTTAAACTATATTATCTTTATCGGTGCAGCCGGTCTTTGCATAGTGGCAATCATACCGGTTATAGCTTCGGGAGTATTCGGACTCGGACACCTTTCGTTCATGGGAACATCACTTATCATTATCACTTCTGTGGTACTTGAGACATTAAAGTCATTGGAATCTCAGCTTCTTGTGAGAAATTACAAGGGATTCCTGAATGACTGAGAGAGGCATTATGAAGATAGTAATGTTAGGAGCGCCGGGTGCCGGAAAAGGCACCCAGGCTCTCAATATAGCAAAAGAGTATAACATTCCGCATATCAGCACGGGTGATATTTTCAGAGCCAATATTAAAAATCAGACAGAGCTCGGCATGAAGGCAAAAGAATACATGGACAAGGGAGCTCTGGTTCCGGATGATGTGACCATAGGAATGCTTCTCGGACGAATAGCTGAGCCGGACTGCAAAAGCGGATTTGTACTGGACGGCTTTCCCCGTACGATACCTCAGGCAGAATCTCTAAGGGATGCGCTGACAAATCAGGGTGCAAAAATTGATTTTGCAGTGGACATAGAAGTGCCGGATGAGAATATTATTAACAGAATGTCCGGCAGGCGTGCCTGCACAAAATGCGGAGGAACCTATCACATTGTATTTAATCCCCCAAAAAAAGAGGGAATATGTGATAACTGCGGTGCAGAGCTTGTTCAGAGAGCAGATGACAAACCCGAGACCGTTCTTGAAAGACTTAAGACCTACCACGAGCTTACACAGCCTCTTATCGACTTCTATAAGAAGGAAAATGTTCTCGTTGAGGTAGATGGAACAAAGAAGCCGTCTGAAGTTTTAGAGGACATATTGGGAGCGCTTAAATAAATGGTTACGATAAAGTCGGATCAGGAAGTAGAATTGATGAGAGAGGCCGGACTTATTCTTGCCAGAGTTCATAAGGAACTTGAAGGCATGGTAAGACCGGGCATCAGTACACTCGATATCGATAAGGCATGCGAGAAGCTCATAAGAGGATACCACTGTATTCCGTCCTTTAAGGGATATGGAGGTTTTCCGGCATCGGCATGCGTGTCGGTCAATGAAGAGGTAGTACACGGAATTCCTTGCAAGGACAGAATCCTAAAAGAGGGTGACATAGTATCTATAGATACCGGAGTCATCTGGAAGGGATGGCAGTCAGATGCGGCACGAACACATGCTGTAGGAAAAATATCCGGAGAGCATCAGGATCTTATAGACAGAACAAGGGAAAGCTTCTTTATAGGAATCAGGCAGGCTGTCGCCGGAAATCATGTCGGTGATATCGGAAGAGCCATCGAGGATTTTATAAAGCCATTTGGCTATGGCATAGTCGAAGATCTTGTCGGACACGGTATCGGGCAGGAAATGCATGAGGATCCTGAGGTCCCGAATTTTGCCGCTGCCAGACGCGGCATAAGGCTCAGAAAAAACATGACGATTGCGGTTGAGCCGATGATAAATCTGGGAACATATGCCGTCGAAGAGCTTGATGATGACTGGACATTTGTTTCAACAGACAGATCCTATTCGTCACATTATGAAAACACCATATTGATAAGAGACGGAGAACCGGAGGTGTTATCGCTTCTGCCGGAGGAAAAAAAGCTTTACGGAGTGTTATAGGGAGGTAAGGATGTCTAAAGCAGATGTCATCGAGCTGGAAGGCACAGTTATAGAGAAGCTGCCGAACGCTATGTTTTCGGTAGAGCTTGAAAACGGACATCAGGTGCTTGCACATATCAGCGGAAAACTCCGCATGAATTATATCAGGATACTTCCTGGTGACAAGGTTACTTTGGAAATGAGTCCATATGACCTTTCAAAGGCAAGAATTATTTGGAGAGATAAATAATTCTCCAATGAACTAAAAAAAACACACAATACCAAACATGCCGAATAAGGACAATACTTGCAGGGCAAAAGAATAATTGCTATAATGCTATGGCAACTTTATCCGGGATGGGTTTAGTGTGTCAAGAAAGAAGGGAGATTGTAATGAAAGTCAGATCTTCAGTTAAGCCTATATGCGAAAAGTGTAAGGTTATCAAAAGAAAGGGGATCATCAGAATTATCTGTGAAAATCCCAAGCACAAACAGAGACAAGGTTAATTAAGGAGGAGAAGCATGGCTCGTATTGCAGGCGTGGATCTTCCCAGAGAAAAGCGTGTTGAAATCGGTCTTACATACATTTACGGTATCGGAGTTCCGTCATCACAGCGTATTCTCAAGGAAGCAAATGTAGACCCTGATACTCGTGTCAAGGATCTTACTGATGACGAGGTTAAGAGATTGGCAGAGGTTATCGCTGAAACTCAGGTAGTTGAGGGAGATCTCAGAAGAGAGATTGCTACCAACATCAAGAGACTTCAGGAGATAGGCTGCTATCGCGGCATTCGTCACAGAAAGGGTCTTCCGGTACGCGGACAGAAAACAAAGACAAATGCCCGTACACGAAAGGGTCCTAAGAAGACTGTAGCAAACAAGAAGAAGTAAGAGATCTGTATCTTTTACGGGCAGGAGCTATGATTCGTTTGTTTCCGAAAGGAGGCATTGCCTTACCTTCGGGATATAGTCAAACGGGAGAACATAGCAGGTTAAGGTCGGATGATATTTACATATCAGTCCGGGACATATTCAAGAAAGTAGGTTAGTTTGATATGGCAAAGAAAGTGTCAGCAGGCGCTAAGAAAGTAACAAAGAAGCGCGTAAAAAAGAACGTTGAACACG